>NZ_JANFPJ010000031.1:0-278 GCF_032227045.1 Pseudidiomarina fusca | reverse complement strand
CTTTTTGAGCTCTCCCTTCATTTCGGCAAGCTCAAGTTCCTCTACCAGCGTCAATGCGTTTCTGAACAAAACTTTATATCCAGCTTGGATTGCTTCATGACCGATCCCAATGGCCAAGTGGGTCTTGCCCACGCCCGGCGGGCCAATAAAGATCACATTTTGGCGCTCATCAATAAAGCTAAAGTCGAGTAACCCATTGATTTGGCGCTTGGTTACCGTAGTCTGGTGACGATAATCGAACAAGTCGAGACGTTTTTCATTTGGGAACTGTGCCTGTC
>NZ_JANFPJ010000030.1:0-1160 GCF_032227045.1 Pseudidiomarina fusca | reverse complement strand
TTTGGCGCTTGGTTACCGTGGTTTGGTGACGGTAGTCGAACAAGTCGAGACGTTTTTCATTTGGGAACTGTGCCTGTTTGTAGTGGCGTTTTATTCGGTTCACGTTGCGTTGGGTGATTTCATGTGACACTAACGATTCAGCGAAGCTTAAGTAGGATTCTTCATTGGCTTCAGCCGTGGCCACCAGAGTGGCCAACTGGCTCGCTGCTGCACCTAACCGTAAGCTACGAAGCTGCTTAGCGATGTTGTCTAACTGGTTCATGATAGGCTCCGTTGCGCGTTAACGTGGCTAATACGGCGGTACATGCTTAAATCGATAGTCACGGGGCTATCCTCCTCGTCATCGGCCATGCGTCCGCGCTGCTCGGCACTGAACCATGCATCGATATATTCACGCATCTTGCTCGCCGTTAACTCTTCTCGCTCAAGCAAGTGGGCTGTAAGTGCCGTGGGTAACTCACCGTAGTGCTTTAATACATCCAGAGCACCGCGCAGTTGGTCTTTATAGAACCGAGGCATGGTTGCTTTGAGCTGTGCCGCAATAGCGCGACCAACATCGATACCTAGACGCTCGTTGAGGTACGCTTCAAGCGCTTCTACAGCCTGCGTTTTGTCACGGTAATGGTCGCGGTTTTTGATAATAAGGCCTTTATCAAGACTGACCGTATGTTGGCCAATAAGCTCACCGGTGGCAGGGTCGAGTAAGAGTAATTGACCATTGGCTTCACTGACACCAACTCGGCTTTGTTGCCATTCCATAGGCACCGAGTACTTGTTCGAGGCCCAAGAGATCAGCCCCGTTTTATCAACCTTGCGTGTTTGCATGGGCGTGTTGTCTAAGCTGGCCATAGCTACATGATAGTGGTTCATGTGTGACCGCTCTGAGCGGTCATAATGGCGCTGCGGCTGCTCTTTGGTGGTGCCGTGTACTCGAATGTTGGCTACTTCATTTAGCCAATCAAGCGTGTAAGCGCGGAGCTCTGTTTCACTGCGGAATGACTCACCATACAGACAGTCCTGTTTGACGTACTTAACTGCTGCTTCAACCTTGCCTTTGCTCTCCGGATCAAAACCCTCGCAAGCATGAATATGGAATGATGCCGCCGTGGCGTACTGCGCAAAGCGTTGATTGAGTTTGAGCTCGCGATATTCTTCGCTCA
>NZ_JANFPJ010000029.1:0-23206 GCF_032227045.1 Pseudidiomarina fusca | reverse complement strand
CGGTTGCAGCGAAAGGCCTACGTACATGAGGCGGCTGTATGAGAGCACAAACGCAACAAAGTAAACGGTGTGTGGCTTACCATTGATGAGCACACCACGAAGCTCACCAGGGTCAACCTGACACTGCACACCGGGAACAGTTTCGATGATGGGTTCATAATAACGATACTGCCCGACAGCAACCTCAGCTTTTAAGTTTTGCACGTAACGGCGCATGCTGCGTTCGGATATGGGCAGCTTGCCCACCTTGCGACATAATCGGCGCATGAGCTTCACTGCGGACAACTTGGGGTAGTCTTTAAGCTGGTTGATCAGATAATCGCGATAGCCATCAAGCCACTTTTCACGCGAGGTATCTTCCATCATCACGCAGATACCTTGCGCGTCCATTGCTAAGTATTTTTTCATTGTGTTGCGCGAGATGTTCAGCTCTCGGCTAATGGCACGGATCGAGAGTCCTTGTCCGTTGTCGTACATCGATTTTATTTTGTGTATCACTGTCCACTCCTTCAATGTGCCGCCCCCGAATTGTTAGTTGAACGGGAAACGGTACAGAAAAATGTGGCCGAAGCCACGAACAGTGGATCAAAATTAATGGCCGAAAGTGGGTCAGTTTAGTTGGCCATTAACAGATGGAAGGTTATAACCGCGAGCACCCTAGCGCATACACTAAATTAGACTATTTTAATGCACTGCAATGGGAGAACCCAGAGCGATCAACCCGCAGGGTTCGTGAACGTGTTGATGCATTGGCTGATGTCGATTGCTGCTGGAGCGGCCGTTCGTTAAATAAGAACGCTTACGCGGTTGATCATGCTTTTCCGTTTGCTCGCTGGCCCAATAACGACTTGTGGAACTTGTTACCGACCCAGAAAAAAATCAACGAAAATAAGTCGGACAAGTTACCTACACGACAGAGGTTGACGCAGTCACGCGCTTATATTTTGGAATGGTGGCCGCAAGCATGGGACAGCAACCAGCGTGAGTTCTTTACTCAGGCAAATTTTGCGTTGCCCGATTTAACGCCCAACAACACTAACTACAACGATGTATTTGAAGCGCTGACCGTGCAGCGTGACCGGATTAAGCAGATACAGCAGTTGCGGGATTGGTAGCACCGGTCTATGCGTTACACCGAATGTTCACCGCAATCTTAGGCTACAAAGTCAAACCCTAGTTCATAGGCCTTTTTCCTTAATTCAATAGCCTCTTTCATCTCTTGTTCAGTTGGAACCACTTTGCCTCCATGTATATTGGAACACTTTAACGTCAAATTGATATATTTATGAAAAGGAGGATATCCCTCCGAAATGAAGAAACTTCTGATTTCCAACCACTCCTGAGAGCTGATTTGCGTTAATATTTCGTAGTTGTTTATCTGACGTCCTGCAGCTTTTAACTCATCTTTATCCTTCATCATTTCCTTTTGCTGACTCAACGTCAAAACATCCGCTGATGATAGATACCTAGTCTGATATTCAAGCCCTTTAATTAACTCCCATCCTTTTTGGGATTTACAAAACTCTGATGGATTCGCAACTCCATTTCTGAAATTAGGATCTAATATCTTCCCTCTTACAAATAACCCGAGATTGACGATTTCAGCTCGCAAATTTTCACTTATACTTTGTGATTTAAAGATTCGCTCGAGGTTGATGTCTTGCCCTCTTTTTATCAAAAGGTGTCTAAGAAACGCTAAGGTGTAGGTTACTGTCTCCGCTTTAAACCCACTCTCATCTCTGTACCAGGCCGATGAGAATATTGACGAATCGGCTTCTTTAAAGAGAATCGCTTTTGAGATTAAATCTCTATAAAAAACTTGCTTAAAACTATCTTCATCTTTTTCATATTCTTCAGCTATTCGAGCTCCCAGCAATTTTAAGTTTGCTTGAGCGCCTTTTTTCACTTCAAAAGGTCGCATACGCCATGTATTTTCGAATTTCGCCATGTCCGTTTTACTAAATTTCTGTGATGGTGGGAACTCGGCCTTGAATTGTCTCTGTTTAGCTGGCGTTAAGGCGCGCAGACGAGTATTGTACTGCCCTCGAGCCCGCTCATAGAACCATTTTGTGGAAACTCCGTGGTGCCCTGCTGGCATTGATGTCGATAGAGCCATTTTTTCAATATTTCGATGAAATGGATGGTTAGATACCAAGTCTGATTTTTGAATTGAGTTTTGCGTATTTGCATATTCAGAGATATTTGATTTCATTTCATCCAAAACATCTGGGTTTGAAATTACAGTCAGTTTCATTTGGACAAAGACTTTTTCGAGATCAATGTCTTTATATTGATAGTCACCCATTCCGCCTTTTTCACGGGGCGCAAAATAGATTGACGCTGTGGTCTGACCACCATTTACAATCTGTAAGTTCTCTAATTTTTTAATAATAACCTTTCCACTTTCTTCAGTAAGTGTTACATCGGTTGCCGTGCAGGTAAGTCCGTTGTTGTAGGCAAAAAAATTCTCTGGCTCAGTTAACAAAGCCTTTCTAATCCCCTTATTGACTCCGGAGCGAAAATCTAGAAAGGTTCTGACATTAGCCTCGAGCAGCCTCTGCCCGAACTCGTCGTATAATTTACTCAAAACAGTCCCCGGAACTACACACAAGTAGGTCCTGCTGTTGTGTTCTGCTGTATTTGCTGGAAGAGCATCAAGCCCACCACAAATATCAACCAAGTCTACTGTAAAAGATTCGCTCTCTCCATCCGCCATAGATAAAGATGCAATTCTGTCAATCGCCCAAATTTCTATGTTCGTAGGGCGGTTTAAGGTATCTTTGACCGGTATTTTTTTTAATCTTGTACTAAGGTCGCAATCTGAATAAATAACGATTCTTAGTTTCTGAGCATCTGGCAAATATAATCTTAATTGATCAGCCACCACTCGATCTGACGAAACTTCTAAGCTATCCAAAAACTTTACGTTATCAAGTTGCTCTAGGAACTTTGTAGCGCGTCCTGCTATTTTATTGATATCCGAGTTAGTAAGATTTGGAGCTCGTTCGTCTCCGCTATAATGATTAACGATGAGACTTAAAGTCCTTTCTAATTCATTCCAAGAGTAGCCATCCAATCGCATTCCTTTACTTGTGCTTCTATAAGGCGCGTATTCAATGTCATCCAATATGCCTGCACTTTGGAGTAACTCCGATACTTCTTCAAAAAACAACTCTTCCTCGAAGCTGAGATGCTCCAGTGCGGTTAGTTTAAGTCTATTAAGTAAATCACGACGAAAATCGTTATTTATCTCCATTTCTTAATACCTCCCTTAGTTCGATAAATTCGCCCCAAATTCCTAATCCAGTCAGGTTTAATCTATATTTTACGCCAGAAATCTCACTGTACTGAATATGCTTTGGAGTTAGTTTGGGGAAGTGATTATCAACGTTATAAATATTTAATTCTCGTATCAAAAATGGGGTGTCTAACTCAATTCGAGAAGCCTGCCCAAAGTCTTGAGCCACCTTTACCCGAAAGTCAGACAATGCTTGCGCATCCTCTGTAAGCGTAAGTTCAATTTCGGTTACTAAATCTCTCAAAGTTAAACTATTGAATGTGTTGCCCAGAGAAAGGCTTATATGGAGTAGGAAGCATTGTTCCCCATCTGAATCTAATTGGTGTTCAGAGGAAATCGTAACGACTTTTTTTTCACCGTAGAGCGTGGATTTCACCTCGACCGAGACTCCGTTGTACAAAAAGTCTTGGTTATTTCCACTAGGCCCGCCCCAAGCTTGGATCGCTTGTTCAGCTGGCAGCCAATCCGCAAATAGTGTCTTTAAGACATAGAGTTCAGAGAAAAAACCCATTAACCTTTTAAACCCTATACCGGACCTCGCAGGCTTCAGGAAATTGCCCCACGCTTCTATCCGTGCATAGAAGTTTTTAAACAACTTTTGGCCTGTATAGTCAGAGCACCTATACGCTACATCTTTTGCGACTATCGTGAACATGTCTAATAAATTGGTATCTTCCAGAACACAGCATGCCCGAGTTACTCCTTGCTTAGGCTGATAGTGATGAATTTCTACAAAAGCTACTTTTTCCAGCCGCGACTGTTCGTATGCCCCATTTTCTTCAACAAAAAATAAACGCCGACCATGTTCATCAATCGACACCCAAAACCTGTCATCATTTTGGTAAAGTCGCCGTGCTGAGCGAGGATATAAACCTATATTCATATCCGACCATGGATCATCTCTGAAAGGGCCACTAGATTCATTCATCGTCGTCATAGGCGTCTTCGAAATCGTCTTCATTAAATACTTCACGCCAAATGACGTTCGTTTTGTATAGAACCTTTGCTCTCTGTTTTAATCTCTGCAGTTCGGCGCCACTTAGCCCCTTTAGGTTTTCAAGTAAGGGAAACGAAAGGGAATATCCGACAGTTGGATTAATATGAGGAATAACAATATTTGATATTTTTTCTTTATCTTTCTCTCTTATAACCGTCGATGGCTCAATTACTCCAACCGCGAATGTGTAAATTATCAGGCCGGGAAAGTCCCGATCTACATCCGCTATATAATCCTTTGCAGAGGCCCGTGTTCTTACTGTGCTACCAGTTAGGATATTCTCATCTTTCGGATCGCCCAACTCCGACTTGTGTGACCGCATTACTAATTTATCGTCACCAAAGCTTAAACGCCTCCGCGCTGCGATGATTGGACGTAGTGATTCATGATAAGAAATCGACTTAGGCAACCTTTCTTCTGTCCCATTGAAGCGGGTCCACCAAGTCGAAGCTGCGTTCTTTTGATTTCTCAAACACACCCGAAAATTCGGAACTTTTAGGGCTTTTAGCTTGCGCAAGTAATCAATAACGAGATGTTGCGAATTATCGCTATCAACTACTGAGAATGAAGAAACAAAGTTAATCACTTTTTCATAATCGACGTCATAGAAAACATAAGAACCGTCACCATCTAATTCGCTGTATTTATACTCTTCAATCAAATTCGAAATCAGATTTTTTACAAGTGCAATATTCTTATCATTTTCGTGACTATCTGTGTAAAAATCGAATCTACGGTATCTTTCGCCCGCATAATCTAGAGAACGTATGCAGGATTCGGCTGTCTGCATCTTAGCTCTTGCTGTTACAAGCAAAGATCCAGGGTGTTCGCGAACTTTTAATCCAAATTCACTCGGTGTCTTTTTTCGATAGAACATTAGTTCCAAATCAGTGTATAGCTCATCTATAGCTTCTGAAATAAATGTGTACCAACTCAGTGACTGCTCGGTGATATAAAGCCGACAAAGGTCTTTGTAACCTGGCCGATAGCCAAACCAACGGCACATTTGCATTAGGGTATCGTACATTTTGGAGTTTCTAGTAAAATAAGAAACTATCAGCCCTTCCAATGTTAACCCTCGCGAAAGCTTATGCCCGCCAACTGCAATTGCAACAAGGCCATTTTCATCGTACTCATCATAGTCCAAGCGCTCTTTCGAACCAGCATTAACCGCTATCGTTTTTAGTTTCGAGATAACTTTTCTAATTGCCGGAAAAATTTCACTAAACGATAAATCCACTTGAAATTCCCTTTGGTAGACATCATGCAACGAGGAAAAATAATTGCTTTCGATGACCGCGATGTCAGCTTCTTTCGTACCATTTAATTCATTAGCTTTCTTAAATTTATCGACATAGTCACCTATCAAACTAGCTATTTGTTCTTGAATTACAGTCAAGTGACTCATATTAACTAGCATAGTTGAATGATCGGTAAATGAGCTGCTCCTCGTATATCTCACGGCAGTCGCAAGCATAAAAACTTGAATCGATTCCTTTAACGATTCGCATAATACGTCAACGCGCGTTTCTTTATTCGACTTCGCTGGAAGCATCTGCTCAAAATCATCAATCAAAGTAATGGAAGACGACACCTCCTGATCGGCCTCAAAATCCTGATATGGAAAAAAATGGTTGTGCCCTACGTAGTTATCAGGGGCTGGCATTCTTACCATCAAATCCTTTGGAAATAAATCATCTGCAATCAGAGCATCATTACCCTTATCTGGATCAATAAAGATATTCGCGAAAGGAGTGGCTGTATAACCAATATAATTCGTCTTGCTAGATGTCGCTAAAATCTTTCTGATACCTTCATTTATCGCTGTAATATCGTTCTTCGAATGTTTTGTATTGATTGAGGCATAATCGGCTTCATCATCAATTAAAAGCAAAGGAAGGTTTATCAGTTTGCCGTTTTGTATATCCAGATCGTGCTTGTTAACAATCCATTCGTATAACGTTTTGAGAATTGCGGCATTCTTTTTTACAACAAAGACTACTGGGCTCGTCACGCTATTGAATGAAACACCGATTTGATCAGCAGCGCTTTTTTTAAAATCCGCATCTTTGGATGTGAACCAAATCACCTCTTTGCTTTCATCTCGAATTTTACCTACCCCAACGCGCTTGGATTTGTCTCGTCCTTGATTTTTTGCAAGCTGGATAGATTCACGCCCTATCACTCCTTCATCTACTCGCGTTTGCGTTTGATTCCTAAGTTCGTTTAAATGTCCACCCAGTAAGATGACAACCTTATATCCAGCGTCAATGGCCTTATTTATTAAACCAATATAATTTTGTGTTTTTCCTGACTGAACATTTCCCATCACCAAACCAGAGCGCCGCCAACTCCCTGGTGTTGTTGGATCTCCTGTTGCATCCAAAACCAAGTCTATCACTCTCTCTAAACTATCAATTACTGGTTTAGTTCTCCCCTCATATTCAAGATAGGTTCTATATGCATTCCAAAAGGTCCAATTTACCTCATCTCTTTTGTGGTCCAACCAACGTTTAACTTCTTCGTTCCGTAACGCTACTATCTCATCGGAAATTCTCACATTGATTTGAGTTTCAATGTTAAACTTAAGTTTTTCTTTGTCGGTCTTGGTCAGCGTTCCGATAGTCGAGGCAACCACTGGGTTTTCAATATATTTATCTATCGCAGCCTCGATAAAATCACGACTAACTTTTTCTCCGCGCTCTAGCGCTTTTTCGCAAAAGCATATAATGCTATGCCGAACCCTATGAAATGCTTGCTTATCCATTTAATAATATCTCCGAGAGAGCCTTCTCAAGCTCATCATAATCTTGATTTATATTTTCCTTTCCCTCGGCCATCACGTGGTAAATATTGTGGCATGGGATATTTGCAGCCAATCCTTTCAAATAGTTCGTTAGCATCTGCTTTTGGTTGTAGTTTAACTGTGAAAGAAGGGTCTGTAGCTCATGATTGTTGGAAGAGATTTGATATGAAATTTCGTGTTTTGCCTTATTTTCGATGATTAGCCAAAAGTCATTTGCCTTATCAGCCACACCTCTGTATTTGTAGGCTCGTTTGGATTGTTGGACTGGCGTTTCAATAGCTGCTTTTAAACGAGATTTTACCTGATGAGGAATTTCAATAGAGGATTTCTTTACGTCCGTCGTCCAATCACTATCTAGAGATGATGGAATATTAACCTCAACTCTAGCTAGCTTTCCAAGCTGAGAGTTCTTTGATAATCCCAACCAACCTCCTGCTATTATCAATCTATTATTACGATACACATAAAACCCTTGGCCACTAGTAATACTTTTAAGCACTTCCAGCTGCTCTCGCCCTTTATTCGATAACTTTCCAGCATGCGGGATATTGTGTACCTTTACCTCAACCTTCCCTAACCTTTGTCTCATCCTGAAGGATTGTGTTGGTCCTTCCCAATACCCGTCTTCATGCTCCAAAAAAGGGCTTAAAGGAAGAATTTTGTCACCATTTACGTATATAGTGATTTTCCCGCTTCCAGTTAGATATTTATGGAAATGTAGGCCGATATATTTTTTAAGCCAAGTGACTTGATCCGCTAGCATATCCTCAAGGTCAACAGAATTAAGGTCATTAGAATTTATATAGCTGTGGAGGTTATTCCAAATAACGGCAGTGCCCAAGGATTCAATCTCAGGAATATTACTCAGCTCTTTTAAAATTTCTGATGATGAGAGAATTTTTAGCTTCCAACTATTAGATTTCTTTATTTCTTCAATATTCCAAGATGCCCCTGCGAAATCCGTTTCACGCGTCTTCGTTATCACAGTTAAAATTTCAGCTTGAGAAAAACTGGCTGTTTTCAATCCGGAACCAAAACGGCCTAAATCATTTTCACCTCTTAAATCATCTGGATCCTTACAGCCAATTCGCATATTTTGAATAAGCTCATCTTTTCTCATTCCAAAACCGTCATCACAAATTGCTATTCTGACACTCGAATTTTGATGACTAGCAAAAATTAATATGTTTTTAGACTGAGCAGCTATCGAGTTATCGATGATATCGGAGATAGCTGAATTAAATGTATAGCCTATCTTCGTCAGTGTCTGAATATGTGAACTCGGACTAGGCGCCATATCAACAAAGTTAGGCTCCATTTGCGCCACCTTGTATTTCAAGATTCCATAAATTTAACAGTCTCTTTAATGCAAAATTTTCTCTATAATCAAGTCCGTCACTCGATGCCGCCGTTTGAGATATGGAAATTGCTAAACTTTGTTCATGTTGTTGAGTAATTTTTTTTGCGTACGATTCTAATTGTTCGTTACTCGAAAAAAACTTATCAACCTCTGCTTCTATCCGAAATTTCGACACACTCGGAAATTGCTTAGCAAATAATTTTATTACTGTTTCTTCTTCCGTTTCGGAAATTAGTCCGTCTGTTGCACAAATAAATAGTGCGCAATGTAAAATGTTCCACTGGGAATCTTTCAGCTCCATAAACGACTCCGAATAAAAAATGCTTACACCATATAAACAATAATGAAATTATTTTTCAACTGCTTTATCAGCTAGTACCTTCAACACTACTGCTGCAATCTGTTTAGCCAACATTGGCGGCACTGCATTTCCAACTTGATGATATTGTTGTGTTCTAGGCCCTTGAAAGAAGTAATTATCTGGGAATGTTTGAATTCTTGCAGCTTCGCGTACGGTCAAGCTTCGAGCTTGTGTCGGATCGTAGTGAATAAAATAGTGGCCGTCTTTCGATATATGGCTTGTTATCGTGGACGCTGGTTTCTCTCGTTCTTGCACTTTAAACCGATCAACAAACTTACCCGATTGCCAATTTTTATGACTTGGAGCTAAACCTACGTGGTCATAATCTCCATGTCCTCGAGGAGAGCGTTCGTTAGTCATCGCAAAGCACGCAGCATAGGTGTAGCGCACAATATCTTTGAGGATATGTCCTCGAGATTCATGATTAAGTACAACTTTTAAATTATTGTCTTTATACCAGCCTTCCAATAATTCTATTTTGGATACTGCAAAATTATGCTCCACCTCAGGAACCCTAAGGCCTCCAGTCTTTAATACTTCCTTTGGAAGGCTTTTAGAAACTTTAGTAAGATTTTTGATTAACTCGGAATCTGCTTTTCGCTTTTTACTGCGTAGCCGTTCTGCGATTGCTCGAATGCTCTCAGAAATTAACCTCGACCAAACTTCTGCGCTATCGTCGATTTTTGAAAACTTACTCCGAAGACGAGGTAGCTCATTAATGACCGATCCGACTGTCCGAATTTCTGTTTTCTCAAGTAAGGGAATATCATCTCGATAATAGTCTTCTCGTATACCCAATAAAATCACTCGATGGCGGCACTGAGGAATTCCATAATCTTCTGACTTAATAATAAAAGATCTTGAATCAATTGAACTGGGATCATCTCCAGCTTTAAAGTGCACATCGGTTACTAATGAGCAAATTACGTACCGGTGGCCATCTTTTTTATTAAATAGAGCTTTAGTTGGCTCAGAAAGGTCTTGCAGTATCTGGTGAAAAATAAATTGATTATTTATTTTTGACGACAAGATGCCTTTTACATTCTCCATAACAAAGACAGCTGGGCTATGGGATTGAAGTACCTTTAAATACTCACGATAAAGAAAGTTTCGCGTATCCTTCAATGGATCGTAGCGAGCATCATTCATATTTTTCGCTCGCCCAGCTAATGAGTACGCTTGGCAAGGCGGCCCACCAATTAGTACTGCCGGCATATCCTTAGGAAAATCCTTTAGACGGTCCTCAATTACAGCGTTTAATCTCGCATTTCCCTCTTCGGTCCCCAACTCTACTAATAGCGCTTCAGACACGGCATCCTGCCAGATGTCGCGAGTACGTTCAGTCCATGGTAAATCTGAATTCCCGTTAACAAAATCGTAATAATCAGATAGGTACTGAGGAAAGTCGCTTTTAAGACGCCTAAAATAGGCTCTTAATTTTAAGGTTTCGTGGGCATACTGGTCCTTTTCCGCCGAGGCTATTATTTTAAATTTTAATTGCCCATTATTTAGAGAGCTAAATCCCTCGCCAAGGCCGCCCGGCCCTGCAAACAGATCTATGACTGGAAATTCCATTTTTGGCTCTTATTTATAAATTTAGTGAGACTATGTTCTGCCTATCTTAATTAATTATTCGCTGTGCTCATAGGCTTTAATTTATCGCGTTGTAAATTACTTGTTCTATCAAAGCTCCTTCACCCCCCCTTCCACCACCCACGCCAATGCTCAACCTGCGCGTCCCTTTCAAGCTTCGAGTGCTCAATCGAAAGTGCCGATTTACCCGGTGCTTTTTCGTAAATGTTCACCGAAACGGCGGAGCCATCGGCAAGGCCGCAGCGCCAGTAGCGCCATTTGTGGCCTCCATTAAATCGTATTAACTTTCCACATTAGTTCGAACCTCACACCCATCCGGCGTACGCAGCCCAGTGGCCGGGTTAAAAATAACGGGCCCAGAATAGGTGTTAATCAATATTTCCTGGGGGTTTATCTTCCATGAGGTCATGGGCGCGCCGGGCAGGCGGTAAATAGGCTCTACGGCGAAGCCTTTGGCTATTTCAGTGGCGCGGTACAACATGCCATTATTCATGCCTAAGTGCGCCAGCCCTGTGGTGGCATAGGCGGTAGAGCCGTAGCTGTATATGTCTTCTATGTTGGTCCATAACACCTGTTCATGGCTGCCGTCTTTGTAAAACGCCATCATTTCGCCGCCCCACTCGCCGTTGTTGGTGCCGGTTAACCAGCTGTCGCCAACTTTGGCAGCAACATTTGGCTGCACCATGCTTTCGAGCGAGGCGCAAAACTCTGTCAGGTATTCATCGGCTTCGGCGGCCTCTTTGTCAGCGCACCAAGGGTGTTTGTAACTAAATTGGTTTAGGCCGTTAAATTCACGGTCATAAATTTTTATCTGCTCGGGTTCTGCCATGATGGCAAATTGATCGGCACTACAATTGCGGGCGCGGTGTGAATAATAATGCTGAGCGTCTTTTTCTAATGGCGGTTGGTCTGCGCGCAGTCGTTGTGCGGTCACTGCGGCAAAGTCACGTACCAAAGCATACCAGTGGCTGGTTGCAACATATTCAATGTCGTCTAGTGCTGGCCTGTGTTGCAACCAATGCAAGGCTTGCAAGGCGGCGTGCACTTGCAGCCAGTCTTGCTCGTTGAGCAGCATCGTTTGTAGCCGTGGCGCGGCCTTTTCATAACCAATAAAGCCGAGTGTTCTCGCTACAGCGGCGCGGGTGTTCCAGTCTTCTGCATTTAGGTAGTGCTCAACCTCGGCGCCCACGTGCTTGGCGGTATGGCCAAGGTGGCCAATGTCACGCAGTATCCACTCGCGGTGCAGGCCCTCGCCTTGGGCTAGTTTGGCCACTAACAAGTCCGCCGCATAGGGGCTTTTCAGTACTTTTAGCGAGGTGAGTACGTGCTCACTCAGCTCGGGGTTGGCTTTTACCATGCGAATAAGTTCGGCTTCAACGGGCGCGCTTTCGGCGGTTATGTAGCCCACCCATTCCAGCGCCAGCTTGCGCATATCTGGGTGAATGTCGTTGTTTTTTGCCAACGCAAGAAGCGCAAGCGCACTTGGCTGATCCGATATTTCAAGTTGATGCAGTTCATCAAACACTTCTTGAAAGCCTGCGTAACTTTCTGGGGTACAGTTATTTTTACAGGCCATAGCGTTAAGCAAATGCGGTATGGCCGGCGCGCCAATCTTGGCTAGCGCAAACACAATTTGGTTGCCGCCTTTTCCTTCTCGTACAAGCTCGCTCACCAAAAATTCAACGGCTTGGTCACCGCCCATACGGCCTAGCAACCGGTATGCCCAGCCGCCACTGCCATCTAATTTTACGTTGTTCTGAATAACCTGGCGCACCAGCTCAAAGTCGCTTTGGCGTATGTCTTTTATGTCTGCAATAAGGGTGTCGGCTAGCTGGCGTTTGTTGCTGTTGGGGTGCGCAGAAAGCTTGGCTAAGGGCTCTAGGGCGTCGCGGCCAAAGGCACGCAACTGGGCTTTGACGGCTTCATCGGCTTCGCCGTTGCTGTAACTCGGTACGTCTTTTTCAGGTATCAGCGCAATGCAGGCCTCAACGGTGGTGCAAGGGCTGGCTTGGTCGAGCGCGTGCGACATTGGCGCGGCTAGGCCAAATAGAATGACAAACAGTGCTCGTTTCATAGGTTCCCTTGGTTAAGTGACTTCTCACCGCCCTATCGGGCGATGCTTCTTACTTCATTAGCCGTTGCTCGATAGTATCGAGGCTTACGCAGCTTCCATAAGCAGAGACGACCGTCCAGCCGCCTTTAATTCCAGAATGCCTTTATCACGGATATTGAAGGCGGCATTTAAGTCGCGATCTATACCCATCGTTCCGCATGAGGGACAATCCCATGAGCGAACCGATAAGGGCATTACTTCCATTTTATGACCGCAACAATGGCAAGTCTTAGAGCTGGCGTACCACTGGTCGAGCTTGACTAGGTATTTGCCTTGCTCTTTCAGTTTGTACTCCAGTTTGTTGACAAAGCTATACCATGAGGCATCGGCTATGTGTTTTGCCAGTTTACGGTTTTTCATCATATTGGCCGATTTCAATGTCTCAACTATCACCGCTTGGTTTTCGTCAACGAGAGTTCGAGAGAGTTTGTGTTGAAAGTCGGCACGAGCGTTTGCTGCTTTTTCGTGGCATTTAGCAACCAACAAACGAGCCTTTGCTCGGTTGGCGCTCCCTTTAGCCTTACGAGACAACTGACGCTGCTTACGTCTGAGATTTTTCTCAGCGCGTTTTACAAATCGAGGGTTGGCAGTCTTTCTGCCGTTTGATTCGATGGTGAAGTGAGACAGCCCCAAATCAACACCTGTAACCTTGCTTATAGTGTGAAGTAATGCAGGCGCTTTAACTCCATCATCCACAAGGATAGAGGCGTAGAATTTACCAGTTTTACTCAGGCTCACTGTAATGCTTTTAACTGCTCCCGAGATTTCACGATGGATATTTGCCTTTACAGGCTGCATCTTGGGCAACTTAACAGCCCCATCCAGCACTTTTACACCCACACAGTGATAGCTCGACTGTTTGCCGTGCTTGCGTTTAAATTGCGGAAATTTGGCTTTTAACTTCGGGTTGAAGAAGTTGTCAAAGGCTTGATGCAGATTGATAACCGCCTGCTGTAAGGCGATTGAATCATATTGTTTCAACCAGTGGTATTTTCGTGATTTCTTAGCAACTGCAAGCAGCGGTTTTATGTCTTTTTTGGGGTTCAGCGTAACCCTGTGCTTGCGATACATATGAGACTTTAAATGCAGAGCCTTGTTGTACGCGAAACGCACAGCGCCAAACTGAGCTATTAAAAACTCAGCCTGGTCTTGAGTTGGGTAAATGCGTACTTTTGTCGCCCTTAACATTTAAATTATACCACTGTATAAATAACCAGCATTCTCCTGATATGGCTTTGCTTGTCAAGGAAGAAGTTGAGGCTTCGCCTCAATCGCCTTATATCCCCGCCCGATTGGGCGAGGGTTTACGGCGAAATTGCTAAGTTATCAATCCTTATATTCATTTATTGCTATTTCCCACCCACATCAAATGACATTTCGTACAGGCTTATAAATTAGACAATCTTAACTATCGAAGTTATCATAAATGATAACAAGGAGGTTGTTTATATGTCATGGTCGATCACGTTTTATAGCGGTGTGGAAGAAGATTTATTAAGTCTTCCGCCTAAAATTCAGGCGAGAATGATTCGGCTTTTAGAGCTGATGGAAACGCACGGTCCTAACTTAGGCCCGCCGCATACAAAATCCATAGGCAATGGGCTATTCGAGTTACGAGCTAAGGCTCAAGAGGGTATTGCTCGAGGGTTGTTCTGCTACTTAAATGGGGAACGGATCTGCGTACTTAGCGTATTTGTAAAGAAAACACAGAAAATACCGCAAAATGAAATTGAGATTGCTCGTAAAAGGCTAGCGGAGGTAAAAACATCATGAACTTAGAACAGCTAAAAAAACAGGCTCTTAAAAACCCAGAAGTAAAGGCCGAGTACGACAATCTTGAAGATGAATTCAATCTTATTCATCAGCTGTTAAGCATGCGTGCGCAGGCAGGCCTTACCCAGGAGCAGTTAGCCAAGAGAATGCACACAAGTAAAAGCAATATCAGCAGGCTTGAGCGGGGTAATACCAACCCGAGTTGGGCCACGTTAGTGAAATATGCACAAGCTTGCGGCTTTGAGCTTTCGTTGATGGCACACAAAGCCTAAGCAGAAATAACCAACTCAATATCCGCCGGCGCCTGCAACAGCGGCGCCAGCGCGTCGGCTTCGCTATTTAGCCAAAATTCTACTTCGCTGGGGCGAATAAGCAGCGGCATGCGGTGATGGTATTGCGCGCACTGCTCGGTGGGAGCGGTGGTTAGGGTAACGAGCTGTGCTTGATGCTCTAGGTGCGGAAAGTAAATGCCAGCCATGTAAAGTGGCTGGTTATGCGCTTCAGCAAATAGGTATTTGGTTTTTCGGGGTTGCCCCTCTTCTTGCTGCCACTCATACCAACCGCTGCACGGTACCACACACCGAAACTGTTTGAGTGCGCGCTTAAACGTCGGCTTAGTCGCCACGCTTTCGGCTTGGGCGTTAATAATAATGCGTTTCGCCCACTGCGGCTGTATTCCCCACTGGGTATTCAGTTGCTGCAAGCCATTGTGGTTGATGGGCGTGGTAATTGCAGCCACCATTTGCGTTGGCCGCAGATCATGATTGGTTGGCGTGTCAAACTTAAAGCCCAGCTGCTCGGTTACTAGCTGGCATAACGGATCGCTAACTACGTTAAGTCTTCCACACATGGTTTACCCACCCAAAATAGGACTATATTCCAATTTTTAACCTAACATTAGGAATAATATCCAAATACATTACGAGATCTCGACTTGAATAGCTACAATTATAGGACTATATTCCACTTAATACACAGAAAACAGGATAATAGTCCTAGGTATTTATGGCAAAGCGCGACTTACACAAAGTTTTATTTCCCAAACAACGACGAATATTAGCAATATTCGGCGAGGATTTATTGTTGGCGACGAAACGCCGCGGATTTACCAAAAAACTTATATGCGACAGAACCGGGTTTGATTATAAAACCGTGAATAAAATTTTTGCCGGAGACCCCGGTGTGGCTATAGGCTCATACCTAAAAGTTATGGCCGTACTTGGCATGGAAGACAACTTCGCCAAATTGGCCGCGCACGATGAAGTAGGCATTAAGTTACAAAACATTAAGTTACTTGAGGGTTCACAATGAGCCGTCGCAATGTGGACGTGTATGCCTCGTGGTTACCCATTCAATCGCCACTTCGCGTTGGCGAGCTACGATTTTCTGACACCAGCCGGGGCGGTATATTTAGTTTTGCTTATGATCGCGCGTTTCTAACGTCACCGTACTGCTTACAAATTGATCCGCAGTTGAGCTTGCATAGCGGCGAGTTTTTTAATGACGACGCAAACCATAATTTTCGTGCGTTTCTTGACTCGTCACCCGACAGGTGGGGCCGTATTTTGATGCAGCGTCGCGCAGCTATTGAGTTTAGAAAAGGCCTGCGTGCTACCGACCGAATGACTGAGATCGATTATTTACTAGGTGTTCACGACTCATACCGTATGGGTGGTTTACGATTTAAAACATCAGAATCTGATGCATTTTTAGATGACCACGCAGATTTCGCTGCGCCACCAGTAACCTCGCTGCGTGAGCTTGAATACGCAGCTTTGCAGCTTGAGCATGACGAAAATATTGATAGCGATGACTATTACCGATGGCTTAAAATGCTTATAGCCCCGGGGTCATCGTTAGGCGGCGCACGGCCTAAAGCCTGTGTTCGTGACGAACATAATCATTTATGGATTGCCAAATTTCCCAACTCAAATGACGACCATGATGTAGCTGCTTGGGAGCTACTTTGTTACGAGTTAGCCCTGAGCGCCGGCGTAGACATGTTCCCGTGCAAAATTGAGAAATACTCATCGCATCATCATACATTTTTAACCAAACGCTTTGATCGCGTGGGCGCAGATAGGCTTCATTTCACGTCTGCCATGACGCAATTGCAATATTACGATGGTGAGCAATCTGAAGGGGCGAGCTATTTAGAATTAGCTGAGTTTTTAACTAACAACGGCTCACAAACTGAAGCTGACCTTGCCCAACTATGGCGTCGAATTGTATTTAATATCGCCATTTCAAACACCGATGATCATTTACGCAATCACGGCTTTTTGTTAACCGAAAAAGGCTGGAAATTGTCACCCGCATACGATTTGAACCCGATAGTTGGCAAAACTGGGTTGCATTTGAATATTACTGACACCTCAAATGCACTCGATTACAACTTGGCATTTGAAGTGATTGATTTTTTCCGACTTGAGCGTACCCAAGCTCAAGCCATTTACGATGACGTTCTAACCGCTGTTGGCGCGTGGCAACAGGTGGCCAAGCGCTTAGGTATTAGCCGCGCAGAACAGCTGTTGAAACAGCCGGCGTTCAATGTTGGTTAATGTTAGGTTTAAAGCGGCGCGGGCCGATGTATGCCATAGCCCTGCCCATAATGAATGCCGAGTTCGTGCAAATACGGAATCAGCTCGGGGTCTTCAATTAAATGACTGCAGCAGGGCTTCGTCTTGCTCAGGGTTACCACTTGAAAGCACGTCAAACGCTGGCCGATTTAAAAGGTCTTCGCGTTTGGTGTTAATAAGGGCTTCGTAGGCTTTGTTGCAGGCGCGTATAACCAGTTGCGCGTCTAACACGATAATGGGCGACGCGCTAGCGTCAAAGAGCTCTGAAAAATCGACGCTCTGTTGATTTAAATCCATATTTTCTTCCGATCTTCCGCTCGATTTTTGAGCGTTCTCACTAAAAGTTGAGCAATATTACCTTGAACTCTAACCATAGACCAAATTAGTTCGATGGGTCATCTCGATTTATCAGTATTAAAATTAGTACTTTGTGGGTAATTTCGGCATGATTGAGGTGTTATAGTAAGTTTCTTGGAATTCACAATGATCTATCGAAATGTTGACTCTTAACTGCCCTATCTGCACACAAGCACTGCGGTGTGATAGCTCTCATCGGTCATGGCGCTGCGCCAACGGCCACACTTTTGATGTGGCGAAACAAGGCTACGTGAATTTGCTGCCGGTGCAGAACAAACGTTCAAAAGACCCCGGCGACAGCAAAGCCATGGTGCTAGCTCGCGCTGAGTTTTTACGTGCCAAGTATTATCAGCCATTGGCCGACAAAATCGCTCAGCTGGTGCTCAACGGTAAGCCGCAAACGCTGCTTGATGCGGGTTGCGGTGGAGGCTATTACCTACGCGAACTCTTGGCCCAGGCCGAGCAGCGCCAGCAGTCGTTGAACTGCGTTGGCTTAGATATTTCTAAATGGGCGGTGCAGTTTGCAGCCAAACAGTCGGGTTCCACACAAGCGCCGCGAGTCACTTGGCTGGTTGCCTCAAACAGTCAGATCCCGTTACCGGCCGACAGTGTCGATACGCTGCTGTGCTTGTTTGGTTTTCCGGTTTCTACTGAATTTAACCGCGTGCTGAAGCCCGGTGGCCGTTTGATTATGGTCGACCCAGCCAGTGAGCACCTGTTAGAACTGAAGCAAATCATTTATTCGCAAGTGCACAGTAAGCCCGAGCAACTGCCGGTGCCTGCCGACAATTGGCAATTGGCCGACGAACAGCGCTTAACCTTTGTATTCGAACTGAACCAGCGCGAGCACATACAGCATTTGCTCGCCATGACGCCGCACCTATACCGCGCCAGCAGCCAAGGTCGGGCAAAAGCTGCGGCCCTTGAGCAAATAACCCTGACAGCTGATATGTGGGTGCGAACTTTTGTGTCCGCGGTTTAGCCGTGTTGGCGAACCAGATCAGCAAACATTTTATGCAAACCTGACCAAAATAATAACCTCGGAGCTTTCCTGATGATGACTCTGTAGGGACTCTCGGCACAATGGCACATCGGCATGCCCAGGTTGCGTAAGCGAACTGGGAGTTCGCAATTGCGAAACACCAACCATTGCAAATGCGAATTGTTTTCATTTATAATCTCGCCTAATTTTCAAAATATGAAATTTGGGGGAAGTATGCGTTATTCATTTTTAGCCGGTGCGATTGCCGTCGCACTCACCAGCCCTACGGTGCAAGCAGATGAAACTGCCGAAAACGATATTAGGGAAGTAATTCAGATCATTGGCGATAAACGTGCCGCACGCACTGTGGCAGGGTCAAGCGCGGTCATTGACCCAGAGCAAATGGCGATTGAGGTAAATACTGACATCAACCAATTGCTCAAGACTGTGCCGGGTGTTTATATTCGTGAAGAAGACGGCCAAGGCCTACGCCCAAACATCGGCATTCGCGCAGCAGCCGGTGGCAGGTCAAGCAAAGTCACGCTACTTGAAGATGGCGTGATGATTGCGCCAGCGCCTTATTCAAATCCAGCCGCGTATTATTTTCCCGAAGCTTATCGCATGCACACCATCGAGGTGCTAAAAGGCGCACCATTATTGCGCTACGGGCCACAAACCACAGGCGGCGTGATTAACCTCGTCACCACGCCGATTCCCCAGCAGTCAGAGGGAGCCGTTACACTGCGCATGGGCGAGAACAATAGTCGTGATATTCACGCCTACTATGGTGGCACCGAAGGCGCATGGGGCTGGCTGATCGATACTGTTCAACGCGACAGTGACGGCTTTAAAGACATCGACCGCTCTAACCGCGATGCCGGTCACGATATTGAAGATTACTTGGTGAAACTACGTTGGTCAGGTGTGAACCAGAGCCTTACCGCAAAAGCTCAATACTCTGAGCAAGTTTCTAACGAGACCTATACTGGCCTGACTGATACTGACTTTGCGCGCAACCCAAACCGTCGTTATGGCTTAACCGCAATTGACCAAATGGACAATCAACACACTGGCCTTAGCCTAACCTATGAAGCGGACTTAACCGATACGCTAGGCCTCGCGCTGGTTGGTTATCGCAATGAGTTTAAACGCGACTGGCTCAATGGTAGCCCTAACTCGCTCATTAGCGCAGCAAACGCTGGCGACGCCGATGCGCAAGCCGTGCTGGACGGCACGCGCGACTATCAGGGGCTCAAATATACCCACAACAATCGCGCCTATGAGTCCTACGGTATTGAAGCACGACTCAAAGCTGACCTGGGCGCTCACCAACTAGAAGTAGGCCTACGCGACCACACCGACCGTATGGACCGCTTCCAACCGGCAGAAATCTATGATCAAGTCAACGGCAGCTTAGTCTATCAACAAACCGTGCAACCAACGGGCAGCGATAATCGCCTTGAAGGCGCTGATGCTATGGCGTTTTGGCTGGCCGACGTATGGCAAGCAACGGCTGACTTGAAGATACAAGCCACACTGCGCTACGAAGACGCGGATAGTTTCCGCAAACAGTATGCCACGGTTGAACGCACTGATAGCCCAAGCGAGCGCAGCAGCAACGCACAAGAATGGTTGCCAGGCGTATCTTTAACCTATGATGTTGATGACTCGGTTCAACTTCTAGCGGGTGTGCATCGCGGTTTCGCTCCACTCGGCGGCGGTGCCACCGAAACTGATGAGCCAGAAACCAGTACCAACTACGAGTTAGGCGCCCGCTATCAAGCGCAAGACTTGTTTGCCGAAGCGATTTTCTTCCGCAGCGACTTTAGCAACCAAGCCGAAGCCTGCTCAGTAGCAAGCCCATGCAGTAACGGCGCCACGTCGGGTAGTTATGTCACTGGCGAAGCGCTCGTGCAAGGTATTGAGCTACAGTTGGGTAACGAGTGGCAGTACGACACCTTCAGCGTGCCCGTTCACCTAAGCTATACCTATACCAGTGCCGAAATCAGCGCCGATAACCCACTCACTGGCGTGCAAGATGGCGATACCTTGGCTGATATCCCTGAGCAAATTTTTAGCGCGCAAATTGGCGTACTGATGGCGAATGGCTGGGACAACCATGCCGTGGTGAAGTATATGAGTGAAACCTGCGTCAATGTTGGCTGTCAGCGCAATGACAGCGCTTTCGCCGAAACCGACTCATTGTTGACCGTAGATTGGATTAGCCGCTACCCATTGAACCAACAAACCACTGTGTTCTTTAAGATAGAGAATATCTTTGATGAGCAGGTGATTATTTCGCGTCTGCCATACGGCGCCCGGCCGAACAAGCCGCAAACCGTTTCAGTTGGTTTTGACTATCGCTTTTAAGCGGGGTTAAAGCTTATTACTGATGTAAGAAAGAGAGAGGGAGGGAGCCTTGAATGGGCTCCCTTTTTTTGGTTTGAGATTCGCGGCGCGGGGCGCCCCCCGGCGTGGAACGCCGGGCTACTTGATGTTCTGGATCTGCTCATTGAGTAGTGGCCTAGACCCTAATAAACTCAATGGTTTATCGAAAAGAAACCTTTCAAAAATGCCGGTTTGCCCACCACTTGCCTATGGCTTTTACTAAATCTTAGTGGTGCTTCTTGGCTAAAACTACGGAAAAACAGTGCCGTTTTTATGCTGCTGTTAGAGCTAAAACATAGCGGTTTTGAAGGGCTTTATCGAGTAATTTTTTCAACACCTCAACCATAAATGGATACAATAACATCCACTTTCTGTTTTATTTCGCTATAATGGATATTACTGTATCCATTTGGCCTTTGCGGATGAAATTTACCTTACTTGATGATACCGATGTAAGCCAAGCCTATGCGGCTTATTTACGTGAGTTACGAAAGCAGGCAAAGCTGTCACGATCTGCGCTTGCTGAGCGAAGCTGTGTACCTGCGGCCACCATTAAGAAATTTGAGCTGACCGGGCAAATTTCATTTCGCCAATTGCTGTTGCTATGGCAGACCCTTGATTCGCTAGAGAGGCTCTATCAACTCACACAACCTAGCAAAGAACGGGTCACTATGCCCTCTAGTATTGATGAGGTGCTAAAAGATGAGTTTTAAACCCATTCAAAAACTTGCCGTGACTCGCACCTTAAGTTCAGGTGAGCAGGTTGCAGTAGGGGTCTTGGCGCAGAATCGGCAAGGCGTTTTTTTTCAGTATGCAGACAGCTATTTGCAGCAGTTTGGCAATTTATCTCCTTTTACCTTGCAGTCGAACGCGCAAGTTCAAGTCGCTCCAAAAGCGCCGCACCAAGGTGTACATGGCGTATTTGGAGATTGTTTACCCGATGGCTGGGGCATGTTGTTACAAGATCGTATTTTCCGGCAAAAGGGCATCCTGCCTAATCAATTAACGGCGATGGATAGGTTAGCCTTTGTCGGTGATAAAGGCATGGGAGCATTGTCTTTTTCTCCGGTGTCTGAGTTTTCGGCCACCACGCACGCGGATATTGATTTAGCGACGTTAGGCTTAGAAGCACAAACGCTGTTCGATTCTTCGATGTCAGATTATATGGATGATAATCACGGTGAGTTAGATGGGCATACGCAACAGGTGTTAGCCGCATTAGTCGCCGGAGGTAGTTCGGGGGGAGCAAGGCCCAAGGCGCAGATTTATATGCCTGCTGGGGAAACTCAGTATTGTCGAACCTTCGCTCTGCTTGGAGATGAGGCTTGGCTGGTGAAGTTTACCTCTAAAAATCTCGCACTCGGGCATGAAGAAGGTTTGTGCGAGGCAGTTTATTTACAAATGGCAGAACTTGCTAAGTGTCAACCGCCGCAATGGCAACTCATTGAAGCACCACCTACAAGCGGTGCGTCTGCTTGGTTGGCGCTTAAGCGTTTTGATTATGTCACTGAACAGGCCGACTTAGGCAGAAAGCGCAGTGCAGGTCGATTGCATATGCACAGCGCTTGCGGGCTGCTGGATGCTGACTTTCGAACGCCAAGTTTAGATTACATTGATTTAATTAAAGCCAGTCGTCAGTTGTGTAAATCACCAGCCGCCGGGCAGCTGCAATTTCGCCGTGCTGTTTTTAACCTGCTGTCGTCTAATCAAGACGACCACAGTAAAAACTGGGCGTTTTTGCAAGCGGATGACGGTCAATGGAATCCTGCACCTTTTTATGATGTTACCTACAGCCCACATCCATTCAACGAACACGCCACTGCTTTCAGCGGTTATGGTAAAGCGCCACCGCTTAAGGTGATGCAAAAGCTAGCGACCAGTGCTGGCTATGGGAGTTGGCATGAGGCAAGGCAAGTCATTGAAGAAGTCGCAGAAGCCATCAGCCAATTTACGTATCTTGCCAAGCAACAAGGGATCAGTAAAACAACAGTGTCTGCGATTGCTAAGACATTGGCTCAGCGCAAACAGGAAAATGCCGCGCTTTTTCAATGACAGTAAAACAAGCTTTTCAAGCGATGGCAAGGCCTACCAGCGTTGGATTTCAATCGAGAAGCCAAACAGTAAATAGGTTGATTTAGCTTAAAGCTGGGTGTGGTATTTTGTAAGCGAGCTAATCATTCTTGTGTTCGTGGGATTGCGGTGATATGTTTTTGTATATAATTATTCCTAGTTGATTCATTAAGGCGCATCGATTGCGCCTGCTTATGATTTTGTCTCGACTATTCCTTATATCCCCGATGATAGCGCGGCACTGAAGGTGAGTCGTAGCAAGAAATTCAGTGATTTTACGCTGGATGAGCTGTCACACTTAGCGGCTAAAGCCATGCTGCCAGAAAAATTGGTGTTAGATACTGCCAAGCAAACCGTGGCAGGCTTTCATGAAATCTGGGCGAAAGAAAAAGCGCATTTACCGCTCACCAAGTCGATGATTGAAGCCATCGAAACACACTTAAGAAGCATACCGCTACGCTAACATGAGAACCGACGCGTATAATTCATTGAGAATCTGGCCTTCTAATAGAGCTTCTAATTGCTCACG
>NZ_JANFPJ010000028.1:0-29319 GCF_032227045.1 Pseudidiomarina fusca | reverse complement strand
AGGGAGCAGTGATCGTTGTTGATCCTGAGTTACCTTACTCTTCAGGTTCATTGGTTGTTGCGCGTTTGGATGATTCGAAAGAAGCAACCTTTAAGCAGTTAGTTATTGATGGTGAACAGAAGTTCCTAAAACCTTTGAACCCCCAATACCCTGCAATACCGATCAACGGCAACTGCACCATCATTGGTGTAGTACGACAAGCTATCATCGATTTTTGGTAGTATGACCCTAGTAAGTTTTGTCGTTGAACTCGGATTCTGAGCGAACCGGTTATAGCTCAATGTTGGACTCAGGTTTTTTATAATTTTATTGATATGTGTGTAAATAAGCACTGATTGAAATTGCGGGTATGAATGCGGGTATGGTTACCATCGCTGTGATGAAATTTACAATTAAAACAATGAGTTAATGCCTGTATGCTACTTATCATTGATAATTATGACTCCTTTACTCACAATGTCGCGCGCTACTTTTGGGAGCTAGGTGCGAACCTAAAAGTAGTGCGTAACGATCAGATAACCC
Organism: Pseudidiomarina fusca; assembly: GCF_032227045.1. Classification (NCBI taxonomy): domain Bacteria; kingdom Pseudomonadati; phylum Pseudomonadota; class Gammaproteobacteria; order Alteromonadales; family Idiomarinaceae; genus Pseudidiomarina; species Pseudidiomarina fusca. The sequence continues at coordinate 28,797 of NZ_JANFPJ010000028.1, read as the reverse complement.
TTGCTGAAATCGCTGCGCTACCACTCACTGGTTTAGTGATTTCTCCAGGCCCTTGCACACCAGATGATGCTGGGATTAGTCTTGCCGCTATTAGAGAATTTGCAGGACGTGTTCCGATTCTAGGTGTGTGTTTAGGGCACCAAGCCTTAGCTCAGGTGTTTGGCGGGAAAGTCGTGCGTGCCGGCACCGTCATGCACGGTAAAACTTCGTTGTTGCAGCATCAACAGCAAGGGCTGTTTGCCGGTTTGCCTACTCCATTCAAGGTGGCTCGTTATCATTCCTTGCTGGTACAGCCAGACAGCCTGCCGCCAGAATTAGTGGTTGATGCTTGGGTTGAGACTGCTGCTGGCGAGATCGAAATCATGGCACTGCGACATCAGCAGCTTCCGGTCTGGGGCGTGCAATATCATCCTGAGGCGATAGAAACTGAATTCGGGCATGAGCTATTTGCCGCCTTTTTACGCCATTGTCAGGCTCCCGATGAAACCCAGTTAGCAACGCCTTAAGAACAACTTAATATGCAGCAAAAGGGCTAGCTGATGCATAATTATGCAGCGGCTCTGCAAGCTTAGCTAACCACCTCTCTAGCCCGCATTTTTTCTACGCTGTAAGCACGACAACGGTGCTTTTTTCTGCGATAATAGCTGCACTTAAAAGTGCTTTAATCGATAACAAAACGAGGCAGCTATGACTAATAAATTATCCGTAACTCGCGCCACCTTTGATGACGTGATGGTACCCAACTACAACCCAGCGCAGATGATTCCAGTGAAAGGCGAAGGGTCACGCGTGTGGGACCAAGCCGGTACTGAATATGTCGATTTTGCCGGTGGTATTGCGGTGAATTGTTTAGGCCATTGCCACCCAGCGATGGTGCAAGCGTTAACTGAGCAGGGCAACAAACTGTGGCATTTAAGTAACGTTTTCACTAACGAGCCAGCGCTGCGCTTAGCGCAAAAGTTAACTGACGCTACCTTTGCCGACCGGGTTTATTTCGCAAACTCAGGCGCAGAAGCGAACGAAGCCGCATTAAAATTGGCGCGACGTTGGGCGTTAGATAAATTCGGACCAGAAAAAGACCAAATTATTGCCTTTAACAAAGGTTTTCACGGCCGTACGTTCTTTACTGTAACAGTAGGTGGTCAAGCTGCTTATTCGGACGGTTTTGGGCCAAAACCTGGTGCCATCGAGCACGTTGATTACAACAACTTGGCCGCATTAGAAGCGTTAATGTCTGATAAGACTTGTGCGATCATGATGGAACCTTTGCAGGGTGAAGGTGGTGTTATTAGCCCTGATGCAGAGTTTGTCAAAGGCGTGCGTGAGTTGTGTGATAAATACAATGCGTTGTTGATTTTTGATGAAGTGCAAACAGGTTTTGGGCGTACCGGTAGTTTGTATGCTTATCAACAGCTTGGCGTAACCCCAGATATTTTAGCCTCAGCTAAGTCGCTAGGTGGTGGCTTCCCGATCGGTGCTATGTTGACGACAGCAGAGATTGCCGCTCACTTAAAACCTGGTACTCACGGCAGCACTTACGGTGGTAACCCGTTGGCTTGTGCTGTTGCTGAAGCGGTATTCGATGTAGTGAACACCGATGACGTGTTAGCTGGTGTGAAACAACGCGAACAGTTGTTCAAAACCACCCTACAGCAAATCAACGAAAAATACGGTGTGTTCCAAGATATCCGTGGCCAAGGTTTGTTGTTAGGTGCGGAGCTAACTGAAAAATTCGATGGTAAAGCTCGCGACTTTTTAAATGCAGCAGCCGCTGAAGGTGTGATGGTACTAGTGGCCGGGCCAAGTGTGATTCGTTTTACGCCGTCGTTGATTATTCCAGAGCAAGATATTCTGGAAGGGTTAGCGCGCTTTGAACGAGCTGTTGCCAAGCTAGCTGGCTAATCCTCACGGAGACACTTTATGTTAGTGGTTCGTCCGATAGCGCCGCAGGATTATGCGGCGCTTTATACCTGTGCAGTTGAGTCTGGACATGGTTTTACCTCGTTGCCGGTTGATGAAACCTTGCTCCAACGTCGTATTGCCAGAGCTCAAGAAGCCTTTGCCCGTGCTCATGTGAGTGAGCCTGGTGAAGAAGGCTACTTGTTTGTTATGGAAGATACCAAGTCAGGAGAGATTGTTGGCGTCAGTGGTATTGAAGCCGCAGTTGGCTTAACCGATTCTTTCTATCATTATCGGCTAGGTAAAGTCGTTCACCACAGTAAAGAGCTGGATATTTATAACGCGCAAGAAACCTTAACCTTGTGTAATGACTACACAGGTGTGAGCGAGCTATGTACTCTCTTTTTGCGCGAGCCGTTTCGCAAGAATATGAACGGTCGGGTGCTATCGCGCTTTCGGATGCTGTTTATGGCTGAATTTAGACAGCGCTTTAGTCCATTGGCTATTGCTGAGATGCGTGGTGTATCAGATGAAAATGGCGAATCTCCTTTCTGGGGATGGTTGCAGCAGCATTTCTTTCGGATGGATTTTACCCAAGCTGACTACCTTACCGGAATTGGCGAGAAAGCCTTTGTCGCACAATTGATGCCGCAGCATCCGGTGTATGTAAGTTTGCTACCACCGGAAGCACAGGCCGTTATCGGTCAAGTGCATGAGAATACGCGACCAGCCTTAAAAATGTTACAAGCTGAAGGATTTCGTTGTCGTGGCTATGTCGATATTTTTGATGCCGGACCTACCGTAGAAGCTGAAGTAGCAAATATTAAGAGTGTACGTGAGAGTAAGCGCTTACCAGTTAAAATCGGGCCGGTAACAGAATCAGCCCGTTACATTGTATGTAATACCCGCGTTGCGGATTTCCGCGCGATTCAAGCTCGCATTCAAGTACATGATGATCATGTGGTGATGGAAGCACGCCATAGCACCGCGTTGCGCGTTGAAGATGGTGACCAGGTGCGGATTGTCAGTCTGACAGGAGAACAGTAATGACCGATAAGAACTTATTTATTAATGGCGAATGGGTGAGTGGCGAAGGCGATTTATTTAAATCAATCAACCCAGCGCGAGATGAGATTATTTGGGAAGGCAAGGCCGCCTCAGCCGAACAGGTTGATACAGCAGTGCTGGCCGCGCGCGCTGCTTTTGTGGCTTGGGCTGATCGTAGCTTTGAAGAGCGCCTAGCTATTTGTAAGCGTTTTGCTGAATTACTAGAAGAAAACAAACAAAAATTCGCCCATATTATTGCTGAAGAAACAGGTAAGCCGGTATGGGAAACCTTAACCGAAGTCGCCGCAATGATTGGTAAAGTTGCGATTTCTGAGCGGGCTTATCAAGAGCGTACTGGTACCGTTGAAAACCCCATGGCAGGTGGTAAGGCTTTTGTGCGTCACAAGCCTCATGGCGTGGTTGCAGTTTATGGTCCGTATAACTTTCCTGGGCATTTGCCTAATGGCCACATTGTACCCTCGTTACTAGCCGGTAACACGGTAGTCTTTAAGCCCAGTGAAATGACTCCCAAAGTGGCCGAGTTTACGGTAAAACTGTGGCAGGAAGCGGGCATCCCTAAAGGTGTGATCAACTTAGTGCAGGGTTTGGTTGAAACGGGTAAATCATTGTCTGCACATATGCAGATTGATGGCCTATTCTTTACCGGGTCGTCAGGCACTGGTCATGTATTACACAAGCAATTTGCAGGGCGTCCAGATAAGATTTTAGCGCTAGAAATGGGTGGCAATAACCCACTACTAGTGAAAGACGTAACTGATATTGATGCTGCCGTGCACGATATTGTGCAATCAGCTTTCGTTACCTCTGGCCAACGTTGTACTTGTGCCCGTCGCTTGTTTATCGAAAAAAGCGCTAATGGCGACGCCATTTTGAAACGTCTGATTGAAGTTGCCGAACAGATTGAAGTAGGCGACTACGAAGCCGACCCACAACCTTTTATGGGTGCGATGATTTCTGCTAAAGCAGCCAGCGATATGGTGAAAGCGCAAAATGATTTGATTGATGCGGGCGCTAAAGTATTGTTAAAAATGCTCCAAAAAGATCATCATTTGGGCTTTGTCACGCCAGGTATTTTGGATGTGACTCAGGTGAAAGAAATGCCTGACATCGAGCATTTTGGGCCGTTACTAAAAGTGTATCGCTATACCGACCTTGATGCTGCCATTGCTGAAGCGAACAACACTCGCTATGGTTTGTCGGCTGGTATTTTGTGTGATAGCGAAGAAACCTATCGCTACTTCTTTAGACGGATTCGCGCCGGTATTGTGAATTGGAACAAGCCTATCACCGGAGCCAGCAGTGCGGCACCGTTTGGTGGTATTGGTGCAAGTGGTAACCATCGTGCCAGCGCTTATTATGCAGCTGATTACTGTGCTTACCCCGTGGCGTCAGTGGAAGCCGAGCAGGTGGTAATGCCGGAGAAATTAGCGCCGGGCTTAAATTTTTAATTGCGATAAATGATCTCTCACAAGTAGGAGCAACCTATGGCAGCAGCAATGCAAGCAGTAGTGAACTGGCGTGACGGTTTAGTGTTTGAGGCTAAATCAGGATCAGGCCACAGCCTGTTAATGGATGGCAATAAAGCTGAAGCTGCCAGCCCCATGGAATTAGTGTTAATGGCTGCTGGAGGTTGCTCTTCGGTTGATGTGGTATCGATTCTTGAAAAGGCTCGTCAGCAAGTCTCTGCAGTACGCTGCGAAGTGCAAGGCGAGCGGGCCGATGCAACGCCAGCCGTGTTTACTAAAGTGCATTTGCACTTTGTGGTAACCGGCACAGATATTGCGGATAAACATGTTGAGCGTGCGGTTGCTTTGTCGGCAGACAAGTACTGCTCGGTAGCGAAAATGCTAGAGGCCTCAGTGACCATTACCCACAGTTTTGCAATTGAGAATTCATAACTGATGAACTACCGTCATAGCTATCATGCTGGAAATTTTGCTGATGTGGTCAAGCACAGCCTACAATGGTTAGTATTAGACTACTTAGGTCAAAAAGATAAGCCGTACTGGGTGTTGGATACTCACGCTGGTATTGGTATGTATGACTTACAGGGCGAGCAAGCACAGAAAACTGGCGAAGCCACCGATGGCATAGCGCGGTTACTAGGCCGTGATGATATCCCTGCGGTATTACAATCCTATGTTGCTCAGGTGCAGCAACTTAACCCTACCGGTGAGTTGCGTTGGTATCCTGGTTCGCCATGGTTTTCAGCAGAGCAATTGCGCGCGCAAGACCAACTGGTACTGTGTGAGTTGCATCCTCAAGATAGCTTGGCATTAGCTGCTAACGTTAAACAGGAATTTGCTACTGCCGGTAGTATCAAAGTCTTAACTGAAACCAATGGTTATGCCGCGTTGAAAGGATTACTACCTCCACCGATTAAGCGCGGGTTAGTGTTGATCGACCCACCGTTTGAGCAGCGCGATGAATTACAAACCTTAGTTGCCGCTTTAGACGCCGCCACCAAGCGCTGGGCTACTGGCGTTTACGCCGTGTGGTACCCGATCAAAGACCCGCTTAGTATTGGCGACTTTCATCAGCAGGTAGCGCAACTCAAGCATGTGCAAAAGGCTTATGCCGTTGATATCTTAATTCGGGATGCGCAAGACCCGCAGACCTTAAATGGTTGCGGCATGCTATTCATAAATCCGCCGTTTGGGCTGCTACAACAGGTGGATGAGGTGATGAACTACTTAACCCCGTTACTTGCTCAGGGGCGAGGCGCACAGTGGCAGGGGGTATGGCTTACTTAAGCCATTCCACGGTGCCGCCGTTGGCCTTTTTCTCAAGAATTTCTTCAATCAATGGAGTTAGAATTAACTCCATTGCAAACACCATTTTGCCACCAGGTACCACCAAGGTATTCACCCGCGACATAAAGGCGCCATCGATCATCTGTAAGTAATAAGGGAAATCGACGTGCTTCATCCCGCGAAAACGAATAACCACAAAACTCTCGTCTAAACTCGGAATATCTTTAGCGCTAAAGGGGTTGGAGGTATCTACCGTTGGTACCCGTTGAAAGTTGATATGTGTACGCGAAAATTGCGGCACTATGTGGTGAATATAATCATCCATACTGCGAATAATGCTTTGCGTAACAACTTCTCTGGAATGGCCACGCTCGGAGGTATCGCGAAGCAGCTTTTGAATCCACTCCAAGTTGACGATAGGAACCATGCCAATTAACAAGTCTACATGTTGTGCAACATCATAATCTGCACCTGCAACACCACCATGAAGGCCTTCGTAGAACAATAAATCGGTGTGCTGGGGCAAGGGCTCCCAAGGGGTGAAGGTACCAGGTGTTTGGTTATAAGGCACAGCATCATCGAAACTATGCAAATAGCGTCTTACTTCGCCATTTCCGGTTTGGCCATACTCTCTAAAGAGCGCCTCTAACCGGGCAAAATCATTGGCTTCTGGGCCAAAATAGCTGATATGACGGCCTTGTTCTTGGGCTTTGCGTATGGCTAATTCCATTTCTGGACGTGAATACCGATGAAAGCTATCACCTTCCACGCACGCCGCATGAATGCGTAAGTTACGAAAAATATGTCGTAACGCTTGGCTGGTGGTGGTGGTGCCGGCGCCTGATGAACCGGTGACGGCAATGATAGGATGCTTGACCGACATGAGTCCTCCGCAAAGTTGAATGATTGTTATACGGACTCATTGCCGCGGGGTCAAGTTTTGTGCTGTACCTTCAAAAAATGTAGCAATTAGTAGTGTGGGGGGATCTCATCCTCGGGTTTTAAGCCATCGCTATCGCCGCGCTCTTGCAGTTGTTGGAACTTTTCCGACATAACTTGCATCTTACGCTGCAAGTTATGTAGCTGATCGGCTTGTTGAGTTACGAGTTGGTTTAATGTTTCAATAGTATCGTCTTGAAACGCTAATTGACTCTCTAAGTTCGCAATTCGATTAATCACATCATGATCGTGTTGAGCTGCCATAGGCAAACGCCCCTATTTATGTGTAGTATAGTTAGCGCGACGAATTACAACGTACTCTGACAGAGAATTCAATCCTGGAGAATAGAATGATGCAATTTAAAAAGCCTTTAGCGCTGGCCTTGGTAGCGCTTGCTGTATCTGGCTGTATGCAACAACAAGAAGAAGCGAAACCAACGGGCCCCGTGAGCTACCAAGTAAGCGAAACTGCCCCGGTAGATGAGCGCGACAAAATGGCTTATGCCTTAGGTTCTTCGGTAGGTACTTTTGTTGGCAAAACATTAGACCGTCAAGAAGAGGCAGACTTTTTACTTGACCGTGATCTGGTTATCACGGGTTTTGTTGATGCAGTAAAAGCTGAGGCTAAACTTAGCCAAGCAGAAGCTGAAGAATTATTGATGACCATGCAAGAAGTTGTGACTGAGCAGCGTCAGCAAGTTCTAGGTGGTAAGGCCCAAGCTGAAGGCGAAGCCTATCTAGCTGAAAATGCGCAACGCGAAGGCGTAACTGTCACTGAATCAGGCCTGCAATACGAAGTGATTAGCGAAGGTGCTGAAGGTGGCGCGCAGCCAACTGAAACCGATATCGTAGAAGTGCATTACGAAGGAACCTTAATCAACGGCGAAGTGTTTGACAGCTCAGTTGAGCGTGGTGAACCAGCTGTATTCCCTCTTAACCGTGTTATCGCAGGCTGGACTGAAGGCGTGCAGTTGATGAGCGTGGGTGATAAGTTCCGCTTTGTGATTCCAGCGGCGCTAGCTTATGGTGAGCGTGAAGTGGGTAATGGTTTGATTCCGGCTAACTCAACCTTGATTTTTGAAGTTGAGTTGCTAGACGTGAAACAAGCTCAAACTGCAGAAGACAACGCAGTAGACGCTGGTTAAGCCCAAGCGTCTACAGCAAGGAGCCATTAGAGCAGTTGATGCTGCTCTAGTGTGCTCAGTAATCTATCTTCAAATTCCATCCGTAGTTCTAATGCTTCGCCTAAGTGCGATAGATGCTGGTCGAACTGTTGTAACCCATTGTCTTCATTGATTTCGCCGTAAGCGTCATTGAAGTCTAGCGCAATTTCGGTGGTGTCGCTAATTAACGGAAAAACTTCGTTAGCTAATTCACGGGTACTTTGTGGTGCTTGTTGACTGTTGCGGATGATCTGGTCATACACTTCAAAGTGACCGGCCGATACGTAATCCATCAATAGCTCGCAAAAATGACGGATATCCTGAGCTGCCGGGAGTGCTTGTGAATCGCGTTCATAGGGCGCTAGGCCAGCTAATTTAAAATAATCCACTAATACTGCCTGTCGTTCTTGTAGCCAGGTATCTATAGCCTGATGAGCGCCACTCCAGCGTTGTTTGGCGTGTTCGTTGCGTTTTAACATGCAGTTCTCCGTTTGAATCATAGTCATCAATCTACTGATGATGCTAAGCTATCGTCAACTATTTTTGTTTGAAAAGGATAACATAAGCATGTCAAAGCCGTACCAAAAGCCTGCTGCTGACGAGCCAGCTTGGTGGTTTATTGTATCCGCGGGCGAACTACTGCTCAGTCCTACCGATAATCGACCTCCCCATGGGCAGTTAGATCAGTTGCCTTTGCCAGACTTGAATGACTATAAAGTGGTGTTCATTGGCGAGTTGCGTGAGCGCAATTGCTATTTAGTGATGGCTGATTTTGGCGACGCAGAATTTGCTGCGTTGGGCGATTTTCATAGCCTGCGTGAGGTGTTGGTGCAGCAAGATGATGATATGTTTGCCATGGCCGCGCGGGCTAAGCAAATAGCAGATTATCTGCAAACCCACCGTTTTTGTGGTCGCTGTGGAGCACGGATGCAAGCAGTTGACTGGGAATTAGCCATGCATTGCCATAGCTGCCAGCATCGTTGTTACCCGCGTATTTCACCTTGCATTATTGTAGCCATTAGAAAAGGCCGTAAGGTGCTGTTAGCGCGCGGTAAGCGCCATCCCGAAGGACTGTTTTCAGTCTTGGCTGGGTTTGTTGAGGCGGGCGAAACCTTAGAACAAACGCTAGCCCGAGAAGTTATGGAAGAAGCCGGTATTGAAATCAAAAATCATCGCTACGTGGCGAGTCAGTCCTGGCCTTTCCCGCATTCGTTGATGATAGGCTACACCGCTGAGTGGCGTAGTGGTGAACTCAGGCTTGACCCGTTTGAACTCGAGCAAGGCGATTGGTTTGATATCGACCAGCTGCCGCGAATCCCGTTACCGGGTACCATCGCCTATAAGCTAATAATGCAATTAAAAGCTGAAATTGATCAGGAAAAATAAGCCATTCGCTGGTAAAATAGCCGGCTAATATCAAGCCGGTTTAATTGGAATAGAGATTCTCATGACTGAATTAAAAAATGACTTGTACTTACGTGCTTTGTTGCGTCAACCCACCGAGCGCACGCCGATCTGGATGATGCGTCAAGCTGGTCGCTATTTACCAGAATACCGCGAGGTACGTAAGCAAGCCGGTGATTTTATGGCTTTGTGTAAAAACCCAGAGCTAGCTTGTGAGGTGACTCTGCAACCATTACGTCGGTTTGGTCTTGATGCTGCGATTTTGTTCTCAGATATTCTTACTATCCCAGATGCGATGGGCTTAGGTTTGTATTTTGAAACCGGCGAAGGTCCTAAATTTGAGCGGCCATTACGTGATTTAGCGGCTATCGAAAAACTAGCGGTGCCAGATCCTGAGTTAGAGTTAGGTTATGTGATGGATGCAGTGCGTACCATTCGCCGTGAGCTAAAAGGTCAGGTGCCATTGATTGGTTTTTCGGGTAGTCCATGGACCTTAGCGACCTACATGGTTGAAGGTGGCAGCACCAAAAACTTCAGTGTCGTGAAAAAAATGATGTTCGCTGAACCTCAAGCGATGCACTTGTTGTTAGATAAGCTGGCGCAGTCAGTGACTAGCTATTTGAATGCGCAAATCGCAGCCGGTGCGCAAGCGGTAATGATCTTTGATACTTGGGGTGGCGTACTAAGCCCACGTGACTACCGTGAGTTTTCGTTGCGCTACATGCAGCAAATCGTCAGTGGATTGACGCGCCACGCCGACGGTCGCCAAGTGCCAGTAACCTTGTTTACCAAAAATGGCGGCGCCTGGTTGGCCGATATGGCAGCAACGGGGTGTGATGCTTTAGGGGTGGATTGGACCACTGATTTAGCTACTGCACGCAGTTTAGTTGGCGACAAAGTTGCACTACAAGGCAACATGGACCCAAGTATTTTGTACGCCTCGCCAGAGCGAATTCGCGCAGAAGTTGCAACCATCTTGGCAAGTTATGGTCAAGGTACAGGGCATGTGTTTAACCTCGGTCATGGAATTCACCCTGAAGTGAATCCAGAACATGCTGGCGCCTTTATTGATGCCGTACATGAGCTGAGCCCGGCTTACCATCGTTAAGAGTTTGCGGTAAAGCCCGCTTATTCGGCGGTAAGCGGGCGCTCCTTACCACAGTACTGCGTTACAATAAGGGTATCTTATTTTTGTAAACGTAGTACTAGAGGGTTTATGGCCGCACGGAACGTCTTTAATCCAGTCAGCATTGTTGTCCTTATTCTGGCTGCAGCAGTAGCATACTTTTATTGGTTTGCTGAAGTTGCGCCCAAAGAAGAACGTCCACAAAACCCCGTCCCGGTTGAAGTGCAATCTGCACAAATCAGCGAATTCAGAGATGTGATTGAAGCGCTAGGTACGGCGCAAGCAAATGAATCCATCGTGGTGACTGCCCAAGCCCAAGAAATAGTGATGGCGGTGCACTTTGATGATGGTGATTTTGTTGAGGCCGGGCAGTTGCTCGTGGAGCTAGACTCACGTGAAGAAACCGCACGGGTACAAGAGCTTAAATTCCGTTTAGCCGAGGCCAACCGTCAGTATCAGCGTTTAGTAGACTTACGTCGGCAAAATGCTGCATCGCAGCAACAAGTAGAAACTCAAGATGTGTTAGTGAAAGAGATCATCGCTTCGTTAGAAGTGGCGGAAACGCAACTCGCACAAAAACGCATTGTTGCTCCTTTCAGCGGCCAACTGGGTATTCGCTATGTCAGTGTAGGCTCGTTAGTCGCCCCTGGCGACCAAATTACTACGCTTGATGACACCTCACCGATTAAATTAGATTTTAATGTTCCGGAACTTTATTTTGCTAGCTTGAAAGTTGGCCAAGAAGTTGCGGCACGCAGTGGTGCCTACCCCGGCGAAGAGTTTCGTGGCGTGATCCGCAGCATCGACTCGCGCGTTGACCCACTAACTCGTTCCATTTTAGTTCGAGCTAACATTCCCAACGAAGACAATAAATTACGTCCCGGCATGTTATTGCGGGTGAACCTATTGCGTAGTGTGGACGAAACCATGATCTTGCCAGAAAAGGCGATTGTTCCAGTCCAAGATCAGACCTACGTGTATGTGGTCACCAGCGACAATATGGCCAAGCAAGTGCCAGTTACTGTTGGCCGTCGTAAACCCGGTATTGTTGAAATATTGGATGGGATTAAACCTGGTGACAAGGTAGTTACTGAAGGCATGGTGCGTTTGCGCGACGGTGTTGCAGTCAAGATTCGGGAGGACTAAGCCATGATTTTGTCAGACCTCTCGGTTAAACGACCGGTTTTTGCAGCGGTAGTTAATATTCTACTGATCGTGTTTGGTATTGTCGCTTTTACCATGCTGCCATTGCGTGAGTACCCAGATATTGACCCCCCGGTAGTATCGATAGACACCAATTACACTGGGGCCTCCGCTGATATCGTAGAAACTCAAATCACTCAGGTCATTGAAGACCGGATTAGCGGTATCGAAGGGATCAAAAGCATCAACTCAAGCAGCCGAAATGGCCGCTCTCGCATCAGCATCGAGTTTGAATTAACCCGTGATATTGATGCCGCCGCGAATGATGTGCGAGATCGCGTATCGCGCGTTTTAGATAACTTGCCAGAGCAAGTTGACCCGCCTGAAGTTTCCAAAGCTAACTCAGATGAAAGTACCATCGTTTGGTACAACCTGCGTAGTGAAAGCATGTCGGTACTAGAGCTTACTGATTATGCTGATCGCTACATTGCCGATCGCCTCTCCGTTGTAGACGGCGTAGCACGGGTGCAACTTGGGGGCGAGCGACGTTACGCCATGCGTATTTGGTTAGACCGCGACGCCATGGCGGCCCGTAACATTACCGTCACCGATGTTGAAAATCGCTTACGTTCTGAGAACATTGAGTTGCCAGCTGGTGAAGTGGAGTCGATTGACCGCGAGTTCACGGTGCGGGTGGCACGAACTTACCTTACCCCAGAGCACTTTGAACGGCTCACCATCAAGCGTGGCGACAATGGGCAATTGGTTCGTTTAGCTGAAGTTGCGCGGATCGAAATGGGGGCCGAGAACGATAAAACTGACTTCCGCGGTAACGGCATCAACATGGTGGGTATCGGGATTGTGAAACAATCCAAAGCCAACACCTTAGATGTGGTTGAAAATGTGAAGCGGGAGATTGCTATTATCGAGCAAACTCTACCAGAAACTATGTTTATCGTGCCTAGCTACGACTCATCTATCTTCATCAAAGGCTCGATTGACGAGGTGTATAACACCTTGGGCATCGCGATGGCGTTGGTCGTGGTGGTGATTTATTTGTTCTTGGGTAATATCCGCGCCACCTTAATTCCGGCCTTAACTGTTCCGGTAGCTATTATTGCCTCTTATATTGCGCTCTTTGCGATGGGCTTTTCGATCAACTTACTGACGTTACTAGCATTGGTACTGGCTATCGGCTTAGTCGTCGACGACTCTATTGTGGTGTTAGAAAATATTTATCGTCGGATTGAATCTGGCGAGCCACCTTTATTAGCGGCCTATCGCGGTGCTCGTGAAGTAGGTTTCGCGGTCATTGCAACCACCTTAGTGCTGATCTCAGTGTTTGTTCCATTAGCCTTTTTAGATGGCAACATAGGCCAATTGTTTACTGAGTTTGCCTTAGCTATTGCTGCGGCGGTGGCATTCTCAAGTATCGCGGCATTAACCTTGTCGCCCATGCTCAGCTCTAAAATTCTGCGCAAAAAAGAGCGCTCGAGTAAGTTCGGGCAGATCATGGACCGCGGTTTTGAGAAGCTAGAAAACGGGTATGTCAAACTACTTAAGCGAGTGTTGGCTTATCCGTGGATGTCTGCAGCGTTAGTGGTACTGTCCGGTGTGCTAGCCTTTGGCATGATGAAGTTCATCGAGCAAGAATTTGTACCACCAGAAGACCGAGGCACTTTCTACGTGATGGTGCGCAGTGCTGAAGGTGCTTCATTTGAGTCAAATTCCGCCCATATGCGTGAAATTGAAAGTATTTTATTACCTTATTTAGACCAAGGTAAAATTGATCGGTTAATTATTCGGTCACCGGGTTGGGGCGATTCAGCAGGTATTGCGATTGTTGGAGCTGTACCTTTTGAAGAGCGCGAATGGTCAAGCTTTGAGCTGATGGATGAGGTATCCAAGCAACTTAACGACGTGACTGGGGTGCGAGCCTTTGCCTTCATGCGCAGCGGTATTAGTGGGGGGAACGGGCGTCCGGTGCAGTTTGTCTTGCAAGGTAATACTTACGAGCAATTGGCTGCTTATGCCCAGGTGGTGATAGAAAAAGCTAGCCAGAATCCTAACTTGCTAGATTTAGATACCGATTACAAAGCGACCTTGCCGCAATTACTGATTCGGATTGACCAAGAGCGGGCTTCCGACCTTGGTGTATCGGTGGGAGATATCGGTCGTACCTTAGAAACCATGTTGGGGCAACGGCGTGCAACCACCTATTTGGATCGCGGTGAAGAATACGATGTGATTTTAGAAGGTGAGCGTTCTGACTATCGTAGCCCTACTGCCATCGATAATATCTACGTGCGTTCAACTTCTACTAATCAGCTGATCCCGTTATCGAACTTGGTGACGGTAGATGAACAGGCTACGTCTGGCTCACTCAACCGCTATAACCGTATGCGTAGTATTACCATTGAAGCCAACTTGGCCGAAGGTTACTCGCTGGGTGAAGCCCTAGGCTATCTAGAAAACATCGTAAAAACTGAACTGCCTGATGATGTCTCGATTGATTATAAAGGCGAGTCGCTGTTGTACAAAGAAAGCGGTAGCTCGGTTATTTTCGTGTTTGTACTAGCCTTGCTGATTGCGTACTTGGTGTTAGCAGCACAATTTGAAAGCTTTGTGCATCCGTTGGTGATCATGTTGATGGTGCCAGTGGCAGTGTTAGGTGCCGTTATCGGCATGTACGCAGCAGATATGACCATCAATATTTACAGCCAAATCGGCATTGTCATGCTGATTGGTTTAGCGGCTAAGAACGGTATCTTGATTGTGGAGTTCGCCAACCAGTTGCGAGATGCCGGTATGCGTTTTGATGATGCGTTAATTCGCGCCTCACAGCAGCGCTTACGGCCAATTGTGATGACGGCCTTTACCACCTTGATGAGTTCGGTTCCATTGATACTGGGATCGGGCCCTGGCGCTGAAAGTCGGATGGTGATCGGGGGCGTTATTTTTAGTGGGGTAGCCTTATCAGCCTTCTTAACCATCTTTGTTATTCCTGGGCTGTACTCACTCCTTGCACGTAACACGACTTCGCCAGAGCAGCTTGCGAATGAGTTAGCTGAGCTGGAGCAACAACATCCGGATACCCGAGCCCACTAATGCTATTGATGACGCAACTGGATGCCCATTAATCCAGTTGCGTCGCTTCTCTTGCGGTTACCGGTAAGCCGCGCAATACATTAGCCGCCAATTGCGGGTTGTTCGTGAAAATCCCATCCACACCCATCGCTTGTAGTTCCCGCATGTCCTCTGGCTCGTCTACCGTATAGACCAAGACTTTGAGTTGCCGCCGATGGGCGTCAGCAATAAAGGCAGGGGTAACAAAATCGACATCAATATGCACTGACCAAGCATTGAGTTCACTCGCAAAAGCTGCGTAATGAAGCCCACATGAGGACGTGAGTGCACCAATTCTGAATTGCGGGTGGTCGCGTTTAAACTGCTGCAACCAATGGTGATTAAAGCTTGAAATAATGAGTTGTGAGAACTTGAACTGATGTTGCTTGATGGCATGCAATAAATGCTTGCTTAAGCCGCGTTGGATATCCGCGCCTTTGAGCTCAATATTGACGGCACAGCGACCATTAACGAATGCTAGTGCTTCAGCCAAGGTAGGCACCGGTTGCTGCCCAAATACTTGCAGTTGGCGTACCTGGGCTAGGCTTAGATCACTTAAACGCCCCGGCTGGGCTGCTAAGCGTGCTAGGTAACGGTCATGGAACACAATCCATTCATCAGCCAAGGGATAGACATCTAGCTCAATGCCATCGGCCTGCGCATCGATGGCTGCCGCAAAAGCGGCCAGAGTGTTTTCTGGGGCCGCGAAGCTAGCTCCTCGATGCGCAAAAATAAGCATGCTAACTCATCCTTACTTGGCGATAGGTTATGGGTAAATGGCTAGTCGTCCAAGGTGCCTAAGAGCTCACCCATGCGGGTGACAGAACCAGGCTCTAGCTCATCAGCAAAATCAATCATGTCGTCTGGAAAGGTCAGGATAACCGTAGAGCCAAGTTTGAAGTGACCCATCTCTTCACCTTTTTTCAGCACGATGGCTTGCTCACCTGAGCTCGGATAGTTCCAGCTGTGGACGCTAGGTCCGCGTGGAGGGGTTACGGTACCCGACCATACGGTGCCAATGCTGGCGACAATGGTGGCACCGACCAAGACCATCGCAAAGGGACCGTGCTCGCTATCAAAAATACAGACCACGCGTTCGTTGCGCGCAAAGAGATTGGGTACATTGGCAGCGGTGAAAGGATTTACTGAGTACAAATCACCCGGCACATAAATCATTTTGCGCAACACGCCATCACAAGGCATGTGAATACGGTGATAATCTTTCGGCGCTAAATAAATGGTCGCAAAATCACCACTTTTAAATGGATGGGAGTCTCGTGGATCACCACCAAGCAGTTCAGTTAAGCTGTAATCGTGCCCTTTAGCTTGAAAAATCCGGCCATCTTCGATATCGCCTAACTGGCTAATAGCACCGTCGACCGGATGAGCAAACTCATGCTCTGCAGCTGCTTTTAAGGGGCGCAATTCAGGTTTGAGCTGGCGCGTGAAAAACTCATTAAAGGTTTTGTAGGCGCGCGGATCTTCGTGCAGCGCCTCGCTCATATTGATCTTGTACTGGCGGATAAACCAACGAATAAATAGCTGGGTAAACCAACCGGCCTTGGCTGCCGCAAAACGGCCCACTAAGCGAGATAGCGCATGCTTGGGGGTCCAATGTTGAGCTTGAATTTTTACCGAATCCCAGTTCACGATTTTTTTCCTCGAGGTGTTACGCGCGATGGCTTTTTCAGCGTCATCGACTCAATGATACGGTGAAAATTGTACATGCGCAGCGCATATAAATCACCTGTTTCTACGGCCTGTTGTAACGCACACTCAGGATCATCTAAGTGTTTGCAGTCACGAAATTTACAACGCCCTAAATAGGGTCGAAAATCTTTAAAGCACCAAGCCACGCGTTCGGGCTCTAAGTGCCAAAGGGCAAACTCCCGAATACCAGGCGAATCGATTAACACACCGCCATTGGGCAGCGGGTAACGCGTAGCAACCGTTGTGGTATGTTGACCTAAGCCAGAGTTATCTGAAACGGCGCCTACTTCTGCGTCTATTTCGGGCAGTAATGCGTTAACAAGTGAGGACTTACCAACCCCAGATTGACCGACTACGATAGAGACATGGTCATCTAACACCTGTTGCAAACTGATCAGGCTAGCGGCTTGTTTGGCGCTTACTTGTAGTACCTGATAGCCAATCGCCTGATACATGGCCAGTGCAGATTGAATCTCAGCAGCTGCGTCGGCTTCAATGTCAGCTAATAAGTCAGCTTTATTGAGAATGATCACTGGGGTGACTTCAATGTCCTCGCAAGCGACTAAGTAGCGATCAATGATTTGCGTTGAAAAAGCCGGCAATACGCTAGACACAATCAAAATCTGATCGACATTTGCGGCTACGGGCTTCAAGCCATCATAGTAATCAGGACGGCTTAGTAAGGAGCTGCGTGGCTGTACCGCCTCGATCACACCGACTACATCGTTGGTGCTCTGTTGCAAACGCCGCCATACCACCACATCACCACACACTAAGGAGTCTACCGAGCGGCGAATATGGCAACGTAGATCGGGCTCGGTGGGGGTGCAGATAATGGCCTGCTGGCCAAAGCGGCTAACCACAGTTCCTGCTTCAGGCGCTCCTAAACTAGAGGCATCTGTCTCTAATTCAGGCGTGGCTGGGGCTTCAGCTTGTTGCAGACGCTTTTGTTGATTGGCCTGCATCCGTCGTAGTTGACCTTTATTGAGCTTGCGTTGTTTCGCCATGTAAAATTAATTCCGCTAAACACTAGCCATAATCATACATTATTACGCACAATAGTGCTTTAAACTTCATCAGCATAGCCGTTAAGGAACTACTATGAGCGCAGCCGCACGGTTGATTTGGATTGACCTCGAGATGACAGGGCTTGAGCCTGACCATGACCATATCATTGAAATCGCCACCATCATCACCGATTACCAGTTGAACGTACTGGCTGAAGGGCCCGTCTTAGCGGTGTATCAGCCGCCAGCTCATTTGGCCAAGATGGATGATTGGAATGTGCGCACGCACACGGGTTCTGGTTTAGTGCAGCGAGTGCAAGAAAGCACCTTAGATGATGCTGCTGCCGAGCAGGCGACTATTGAGTTTCTACAACAGTGGGTTACCCCTGGAACATCGCCCATGTGTGGTAATAGTATCGGTCAAGATCGCCGTTTTTTAGCGCGTCATATGCCTAAACTTGAGCAATTTTTTCATTATCGCAATTTAGATGTTAGTACGGTAAAGCAACTGGCGAAATACTGGGCGCCAGACGTGGCCGCCGGCTTAACGAAACAGGGCGCCCATACCGCTCTAGCCGATATTCGTGAATCGATAGAAGAGCTTAAATATTATCGTGAGCATTTTTTCAAATTACCCGAATAGCTCTGAATTGCGACTGGATTGTTGGTAATTAGTACAACAATCGACGGAAATCCGCACAAAGCGTCATAAACATGCAAAAAAGGGGTTGACGAAAAAAGGCGAATCCGTAGAATACGCCCTCGTTGACGATTGCGAGAATAGCTCAGCTGGTAGAGCACAACCTTGCCAAGGTTGGGGTCGCGAGGTCGAATCTCGTTTCTCGGTCCAACGTCGACATCAGCGAGAATAGCTCAGCTGGTCGAGCACAACCTTGCCTAGGTTGGGGTCGCGAGGTCGAATCTCGTTTCTCGGTCCAACGTCGACATCAGCGAGAATAGCTCAGCTGGTCGAGCACAACCTTGCCAAGGTTGGGGTCGCGAGTTCGAATCTCGTTTCTCGCTCCAACGTCGACATCTGCGAGAATAGCTCAGCTGGTAGAGCACAACCTTGCCAAGGTTGGGGTCGCGAGTTCGAATCTCGTTTCTCGCTCCAAATTCCGAAAACCCGAAAGCTTCAGGCTCTCGGGTTTTTTTGTGCCTGTTATTTAGCCTATTTAATTTATAAATGCATATATATGGAAATCCATATATATCTTGCATTACATACGGATTGCCATATATGATGAGCCTCATGAAGTTAACCATGAGGTAGCAATGAAGGTCTTATTCCTATGTACTGCTAATTCTGCACGGTCATTGCTCGCGGAAGCCATTATGCGGCAATTTGCTGATCCTGAAGATGTGATTGCCAGCGCTGGCACGGCGCCTGCTCAGATCAATCCAGCCGTGATCTCAACCTTGTCCGCCATGAATATCGATACCAGCGGTTTACGTGCAAAACATCTGGATGAACTTGCAGATAGTCGTTTTGATTATGTGATTAGTTTATGTGATAGGGCGCGACATGAGTGTCAAAGCGACTATTCAGGTAGTCAGTTCATTGCTTGGGATTTTCCTGATCCTGCCAGCAATAACGATAGCCAAGCTTTTCAACGCACCGCACAAGAGCTCAGTGAGCGGATTCGGATGTTCTTGTTGATTCAACGCAAGCGAGCGGGACAAGCGCATTTATTTAATCGCCCCGAAGAACTTTTTAAGGTACTGGCGGATCCGTTACGACTCACCATGATTTGCATACTCGCCAGTGGCACGGAGCGCTGTGTGTGCGACTTGGTAGAATTGACCGGAATGTCGCAACCTAAGGTCTCTCGCCATTTAGCGCAATTACGAGATTACGGTTTGTTGTTAGACCGTAAAGATCAGCGCTGGGTTTATTATCGCTTGAATCCGGCGCTGCCCGACTGGATGAAAAAAGTAATCGCTGCTACTGCAGATTACAATCCACAGCTAGCAGTAGCCCAACATAGTGCGTGCGTTACTAACGCTACGCCAGAGGAGGAAGTATGACAGTAAAAGTAGGTATTAATGGATTAGGACGAATTGGTCGCTTGGCCTTACGAATTGCCTGGCAAAATCCAGCCTTAGAAATTGTTCAAGTCAACGACCCTGGCGCTGCAGCAGAGACCTTTGCGCATTTGCTCAATTTTGATTCCGTACACGGCCGCTGGGAGCATGAAGCAAGTGCGGTGGATGGAAACTTACAGATTGGCGGCAACATCATCAAGTTTTCACAATACAAAACTATCGCAGAAAACGATTGGTCAGGTTGCGATATCGTGCTTGAAGCGTCCGGCAAAATGAAGACGGTAGCTGTGCTCAACGAATACCTGCAGCAAGGCGTGAAGCGGGTGGTGGTGTCTGCACCAGTCAAAGAACCAGGTGCGTTAAATCTAGTGATGGGAGTTAATGACCATCTTTATGATGCTGCGAAACACCGGATTATTACCGCTGCATCCTGCACCACCAATTGTTTAGCGCCAGTGGTGAAAGTTCTGCAAGATAACATAGGTATCAAGCACGGCTCGATCACCACGATTCATGATTTGACCAACACCCAGAGTATTCTAGATGCACCACATAAGGATTTACGTCGTGCACGTGCTTGTGGCATGAGCTTGATTCCAACTTCGACCGGTTCGGCCACCGCGATAGTGGAAATTTTCCCCGAGCTGAAAGGTAAGCTTGATGGCCATGCGGTGCGAGTGCCATTGGCGAATGCCTCGCTAACCGACTGTGTGTTTGAAGTGAATAGAGCAACCACAGTAGCAGAGGTGAATGGTTGGCTAAAAGAGGCTGCTGAGCATCAATTGCAGGGGATTTTAGGCTACGAAGAACGGCCTTTAGTGTCCATTGATTACAAAACCGATCCACGCTCGAGCATTATTGATGCCCTATCAACCCAGGTTATTAATGGTACCCAAGTAAAAATTTACGCATGGTATGACAACGAATGGGGCTATGCCAACCGTACCGTTGAATTAATTGAGAAGGTGGCGTAAATGCTGCAGCAGTTATCACCAGCTGTGCGTCAATACTTACTAGTCACGGGTAATTATTGGGCCTTTACTCTCACCGACGGTGCCTTGCGCATGCTGGTGGTGCTGCACTTTCATCAGTTGGGCTACAGTGCTTTAGCGGTAGCTATGCTGTTTGTTTTTTATGAGTTGTTTGGGGTGATTACCAATTTAGTTGGTGGTTGGTTGGGAGCCCGTTGGGGCTTGAATCGCACCATGAATATTGGTTTAGCTATTCAGCTGATAGCTTTAGCGATGCTGTTAGTGCCAAGCCACTGGCTCACAGTGCTCTGGGTCATGTTGGCGCAAGCCTTATCGGGCATCGCCAAAGATCTTAATAAAATGAGTGCTAAAAGTACCATCAAATTGCTGGTGCCAGACACCCAACAAGGCCAGTTGTATAAGTGGGTGGCGATATTAACAGGTTCTAAAAACGCCTTAAAAGGAGTCGGCTTTTTTGCCGGTGGGCTATTGCTCACTTTACTTGGCTTTCAAGGTGCCGTATTGGTGATGTTGAGCATGCTAAGTGCGGTATGGTTAGCCAGTTTGTGGTTGTTGCGTAGCGATACCGGCAAAGCCACCTTTAAACCTAAATTCCGTGATTTACTCTCCAAGAGTAGACCCATCAATATTTTGGCTTTGGCAAGAATGTTGCTGTTTGGTGCTCGTGATGTTTGGTTTGTTGTGGCGTTGCCAGTCTATCTAGCTAGTCATTTGCAATGGCAGCATTGGCAGGTAGGGAGTTTTCTCGCAGTTTGGGTTATAGGATATGGTCTAGTGCAAGCTAGCGCACCTCAGTTAACTGCAAAGTCAGCAGCTACGCCAACGCGACAAGCAATAGGTTGGGGCGCTGCATTAACGGTCAGTCCGCTGCTATTGGCTTTGGCTTTGTGGCTGCAACTGCCGTTAGCGACCAGTATGATGCTGGGGTTAGGTCTCTTTGGTATCTTGTTTGCGGTGAACTCATCCATACACAGCTACCTTATCGTAGCCTTTGCTCGTAGCGATGGTGTTTCTTTGGATGTAGGTTTCTATTACATGGCCAATGCCATGGGGCGGTTATTAGGCACGCTACTGTCAGGTTGGGTTTACCAACAATGGGGATTTATCGCCTGTCTCATTATTTCCACGGTATTGTTGTTTGGCTCGACGCTAGTAGTCGCCAAATTACCTGCCTTATCAGGGCCGCAACAATAGTACCAACAACGGTTGTCGCCATGGTCGTAGCTCAACTTGGCGGGTGTCGAGTGCGACTGCGGTGACTAGAAACTCGGAGCCATGTCGTACAAACTCGCTGGTAAGTAAGTAGGCATCGGTACCACTGACCTGTTCGAGTTGTTTAACATGATGGGCGTGGGTTGGGTTTTGCAGCCAAGCTTTGAGTTGAGCGGGAGTGGGTAAATACCCCTGCAGTTCAGCGCCAGGCAATTGACGAAAATCAAAAGCCGAGAGTAATTGAGGATCACCTTCGCAGTTATGACCTCGCACCTGTTGCCCATAGTAACATACTGGGATAGGGCCTGTAGATGCTGAGCTAGAGGGCGGTGAACTAGCCAGCTCGTTAGCCAGTACCTGCGGACTAAAACAAACCAGTAGCAGCCCAGCGCAGGCGCTAATAAAGTTGTTACTGGGCTGTTTAGCAGTTGCTGCTGAGGCCATTAAATTTCCTTCAGCATGGCCCAAAATAGCCAGATCCAGCCAACGATAAAACATAAGCCACCCACGGGAGTTATCGGTCCAAAAAATTTATGACCTGTCAGTGCTAGCAAATATAAGCTACCCGAAAATAAAATAATCCCTGCTAATAACAGCCAACCGCCGGTGCGTAAACCACCTGAATTCGGATACGGAATCATCAACACAGCCACCATGAGTAATCCCAATGCGTGGTAGATTTGATATTGGACGCCAGTATTAAACACCGCTAGCATGTCTGCAGTTAACCATGTTTTTAGGCTATGTGCCCCAAATGCTCCAAGAATTACCCCAATAGCCATATTGATTGCACCGAGCATAACGAATAACTTCATAGCTATGAACCTTATCTTATTTTGATACTGCCCCAAAGGAGCCACCATGTTGGTACAGAATGCCGCAGAAGCACTTGCTATTCTAGAGGATAACGATGTTATTTGGTGTCAATCTATGGCAGCAACCCCTTACAAATTGCTGCAAGGCCTAGCAGAGGTCGCGCTACATCGACAAAACTTAACGTTACTGCAATTGCATACAGAACATAGTGAGATTCTTTCCGATCCTGCTTTAGTTGGCCATTTGCGCCAACGAGCCTTCTTTGTCGGTAAGTCTACTCGCGCTGCCGTGCAGCAAGGATTAGCCGACTATGTGCCGATGTTTTTATCTGAAATTCCTAAGTTATTTCGCTCGGGTGAGCAGCCCCTTGATGCCGTCTTGATCCAGGTATCTCCACCTGATGCACATGGTTATTGTAGTTTGGGGATTTCAGTTGAAGCTACCCGCGCCGCGTTGCAGGTGGCGCGTAAAGTCATTGCTTGGGTGAACCCGCACATGCCACGTACCCACGGTGATTCTTTTATTTCGATTAATCAGATTGACCGTTATTTTGAATCTGCAGCGCCGATGCCAATCCATCAACAACCGGCTCAGAATGCGGTGACGCAAAAAATCGGCGAGCGTGTAGCTGGGCTGATTAATGATGGCGATTGCCTGCAGATGGGGATCGGTGCTATTCCCGATGCAACCTTAGCTTGCTTGGGCAATCACAAAGACTTAGGCATTCACACGGAGATGTTTTCTGATGGGGTATTGCCCTTGGTGGCAAGCGGCGTGATCAATAACTCCCGTAAGCGCAAGCATCGTGGTCGTATCGTTACCACGTTCGCCATGGGGAGTCAGAAGCTGTACGATTTTGTGCATGATAATCCACAAGTTGCCTTTTTAGACGTTGAATATACCAATGATACCTCGGTGATTCGCCAGAATAAGCAAGTGATGGCGATTAATAGTGCCTTACAAATCGATCTCAGCGGCCAAGTGTGCGCTGACTCTATGGGAACTAGTATTTACTCAGGTGTGGGCGGGCAGATGGACTTTGTGCGAGGTGCTAGCCTGTCGGAAGGTGGTCGTTCAGTGATTGCTCTTCCCGCGACCGCCTGCGGTGGCAAAGTATCAAGGATCAGTTCGTTGTTGAGTCCGGGCGCTGGCGTTGTTACGACGCGCGCTCACGTACATTATGTCGTGACTGAATTTGGTGTGGCTAACTTACGTGCTAAGAGTTTATCTGAGCGTGCTAGTCAATTGATTAACATCGCGGCCCCTGAATTCCGTGAACAATTAGCTAAGGCTGCATGGGATGATTGGGGTTTAAAGGTATCGATTTAATTTTTTGCGCAATGATAACGTTAGCTGCTGAGTTGATTATTCTCCGTGAAGTCGGCCGCCATCGAAGCTATAAGCGGAGTGCCTACTACTCTATTGTAGGTACTCCCATTAGCGCAATAACCTTACTCTCTTCAGTGACATGGATCAAATATTAACCATCGTCTATGCTTAATATTAGACACGGTAGTCTCATGATTCATCTGTCCAAAGGAGGACCTTCGATGAAAGCTTTAACTAACCACTCTGTAAAACTAAAGTTGTTCCCGAAAGTATCTTTAATGGCTGCGACCATAGGCTTGATGTTTTTTGCATCTAGCAGTCCAGTGCTGGCTGATGATGATGGTAAAAAAGCCTATGAAACCAATTGCCAGGCTTGTCACCAAGCAACAGGTAAAGGTCTAGCTGGTGCTTTTCCTCCGTTAGCCGGTAATCCACATGTTACTGGTGATAAATTACACGTTGTGCGCACCGTATTGAAAGGTATGACAGGCCCGCTTGAAGTCAATGGCCAGAAGTACAATGCGGTGATGCCCCCCATGCAGCATATCAGTGACGAAGAAATTGCTGATATTGCTAACTATGTGCTCAATAGCTGGGGTAACAAAGGTGCCAAGGTTACTGAGCAAGAAGTAGAAAATGTGCGGGTAGAGTTAGGCCTTAAAGATCGTGCCGAAGGTCAACCTCACTCAGGTTCTACTGCTGCTGAAGTGGGCTATAAAGGTGCTCCATCACCGATTGCTGGTGGCAAGATGATGAAAACTGCTGGCGCCCCAGATATTAGTGAAGAAGAGTTTGCGCAAGCCCAAGAAATTTACTTCCAACGCTGCGCTGGTTGTCATGGGGTGTTACGAAAAGGCGCAACTGGCCTACCTTTAACTACTGATATCACGCAGAAAAAAGGCACGGATTACCTTAAAGCTCTGATTAACTTCGGGTCACCAGGTGGTATGCCAAACTGGGGTACCTCAGGTGAATTAACTGAGCAGCAAATTGACATGATGGCGCGCTTCTTACAGCACGAGCCACCTACTCCTCCTGAGTGGGGCATGAAAGAGATGAAAGATAGTTGGGTGGTGCACGTGAAGCCAGAAGATCGCCCAGCCAAGCCTCAGCATGATTATGACGTAGATAACATGTTTGCGGTTACGCTGCGTGATGCCGGCGAAGTAGCCATTATTGATGGTGCTAGCAAAAAAGTACTCAACTACGTGAAAACTGGGTATGCGGTGCACATCTCTCGTGCTTCTAGCTCAGGTCGTTATTTCACCACCATAGGTCGTGACGGTAAGATTGATTTGATCGATTTATACATGTTCCCGCCACAAGTAGTCGCCGAGATTAAGATTGGTCTTGAAGCTCGCTCAGTAGAGAACTCTCGTTATAAAGGTTACGAGGATAAGATCGCGATAGCTGGTGCTTATTGGCCGCCACACTATGTACTTATGGATGGTCAGTCGTTAGAGCCGAAGAAAATTGTATCGACTCGCGGTATGACTGTGGATACTCAAGAGTATCACCCAGAGCCTCGAGTAGCTGCAATTGTTGGTTCGCATAAACACCCTGAGTTTATCGTTAACGTGAAAGAAACCGGTCAAATTAAACTGGTGGACTATTCAGATATCGATAACTTAAGCGTGACTACTATTGATGCGGCGCCGTTCTTACATGACGGCGGTTGGGATCGGTCTGGTCGTTACTTTATGACTGCTGCCAACGAGAACGACACCATTGCAGTAGTGGATGCGTTAGAGCGTGAATTAGAAGCTCTAATTCCGGTAAAACGGATTCCGCACCCAGGTCGTGGCGCTAATTTTGTTGACCCTAAATACGGTCCGGTTTGGGCAACTAGTGCATTAGGTAATGCAGATATCACGCTGATTGGTACTGACCCTGAGCAGCATAAAGACAACGCCTTTAAAGTTGTCCGCGTGTTAGAAGGTCAAGGTGGTGGTTCGTTGTTCATCAAAACCCACCCAAAATCAAAAAACCTTTGGGTAGATACTCCATTTAACCCTGATGCAAAAATTGCTCAGTCGGTAGCTGTCTTCAATATTGACAATCTAGACGCTGGTTTTGATACCTTACCGATTGGTGAGTGGGCTGATTTAGGTCCGGGTCCAAAACGGATCGTGCAACCTGAATACAACATGGCCGGTGATGAAGTTTGGTTCTCGGTATGGAGTGGTCAGGAAGAAGAGTCGGCGATTGTGATTGTGGACGACAAAACTCGTAAGCTGAAGCATGTCATTAAGGGTGAGAAAATGGTCACTCCAACTGGCAAGTTTAACAACTACAATACTCGCAACGAGGTCTATTAATAGTGAAAAAAACAGCGCTTTATTGCGCAATGGCTGGGCTCACTGTAGTAGCCCAGCCAGCGCAAGCTCTTCAACAGGATGTGAATAGTAGTAACGCTGATATAGAAGTGATCACCGTGGTTGCCCATCGGCAGCCACGGCAACTTTCTGAAGTGGCTGGCACAGTTTCAGTTCTTAGCGAAGAACAAATGCAGCGCGACTTGGTGCTTAATGCAACCGACTTAGTGCGCTATCAAGTAGGAGTAGAAATAGATGACGGTGGTAGTAGGTTTGGTGATAGCGGTTTTCGTATCCGTGGTATTGGTGGTAACCGCACCGCAATCGTCATAGACCAAGTGCCAGTAGCCGACCAGTTTTCGGTTGGAGCATTTTCTGATACCGGTCGTGGCTTAATGGAACTCGGGCTGGCAAGCCGTGTTGAAATCTTACGCGGACCGGCATCCACCTTGTATGGCTCTAAAGCTTTGGGCGGGGTGGTTGCGATTAGCTTACTTGAGGCTGATGACGTGCTATACGGCAGCAACTACGGTACTCGGTTGCAGTTAGGCTATAACAGCGATAGTCATCGTGCCAAAGTGATGGCTGCGCAGGCCTATGCAAATCAGTCCGGTTCCTTGCTGCTAGCTGCAGCATTACAGTATGGGCAAGAATTACGAAGCGAGGGGGTCGCTGCTAGTGACCGTGACTTGCAACATCATCGCCAACAAGGATTATTAGCTCGATTAGCAACGGATGCGAGCTGGGGCCGCTGGCAATTTACCTTGGACGCTTTGCAAGAGAGTCGAGATACGAATATCCGCTCTGGTTTAGGTGAAGGTCGCCAAGCATCGACCACTTATTTGGCTGGTGATGATGCTCGGCAGCAGTGGCGTGCTCTGATCGATTTAGAGATGGAACCGCAAGCATGGGCCGATACCGGCCAGTGGCGGTTATATTATCAATACAGCGATACCGAACAAGACTCCCATGAAGAGCGTATGCTGTTACCCGAGCCGTTGCTTATTCAGCGCGATTTTGAATTTACCCAGCGTACCGCTGGCATCGGCGCTGACTTAGCTAAACAGTTCGACAGTGTCGGCTTTGCCCATAGACTTGGCTACGGCTTTGAATGGATTAGTTCAAGCTTAGTTGATGAACGTGACGCTTTACAAACCAATTTAACCACTCAAGTTAGCACCAATGTTTTATTAGGTGAGACTTTCCCGCTGCGTGATTTTCCGCGTAGCAGAGTGACAGAGTTTGGGATGTATGTGCATGACGAAATCGAACTCTGGGAGCAGGGACCGGTTATTAGCCCTGGGGTAAGATACGAGAACTACCGTTTACGGGCTCGCCATGATGCCCTGTTTGAATTGCGCTATCCACAATCTACGGTTACCGATTTAACCGAATCTGCGTGGCTACCTAAGTTTGGTGTAGTGTGGCCGGTAAGCGAGCAGGTTGAATGGTTTGGGCAATACGCACGTGGCTATCGGGCGCCGCCTTTTAGTGATGTTAACGTGGGCTTGTATTATCCACAGTTTCGAGTCTTGGCAATTGCCAATCCTGATTTGAAAGCCGAACGTGGTTATACCTTTGAAACAGGTTTACGCGCGCGTTTAACCGGTCACTCAATAACTGCGGCCGTGTTCCACAATCGTTATAGCGATTTTATTGAGAGTCGCGCCAGTTTGGGCTTTGATCCGGTTCGGCAATTATTGATATTTCAATCGATTAACCGCGATAAAGTGGTGATTGAAGGGGCTGAATTTGAGTGGCAAGCAGTCTGGAATCGGCAGTGGAGTAGTCAGCTGGCATTAGCATACAGTCGTGGTGAAGATCGTGAAACAGGCCTCGCCATAGCTGATGTTGCGCCACCTCAAGCTATCCTAGAAGTGAGTTATAGTAATGCCGACTGGGAATCGCGCTTGGTCCTCACGGCAGTGCGTGGGCAACGTGAATTACAAGATGCCGATGGCAGCTTATTGTTCTCAGCGCCTGGTTACGCCACTGTGGATTGGGTGAATCGCTGGTTTGTAGCTGATGACTTAAGCATCGGTGCAGGCTTGTTCAATTTAACCGATAGACGCTATTGGAAAAATTCCCGAGTTAGTGGGTATCCGATAGCAGATCCTAGTCTGGAAGTCTTAGCAGAAGCGGGATTGCATGCTGGAATAACGGTTAATTATCAATTCTGATTAGCGCTGCAGCAAAATTAATTTGAATAAATCTGTTGACAACAGCTCATTTCGCCTCTATATCGTCACTGACGAATAGAGGCGTCGCAGTTTTTCTGGAGTTGTTGGTCTGGAGGATAGGCACATCATGGCAACATTAAACCGTGAACAGATTATTAAGAAGCCGTTTAACGACTTCAAAAACTACCCTTATGGGTTTGCCCGCTCAGGTGATTTTTCTATCCGTGAAAGCGATTTATTAGCTAAACACGGCAGTATGATTGCTGCATTAATGAGTGGCGAAATTGAACCGCAAACGGCTGAAGAGCAATCCTTGTTGGCAGTTGCGCGTGGTGAAAAGGCCGCCGATACTGCGGTAGAAAAGGCTTGGTCTAAGTATCAAGCTCGCATTAACCGACCTAAAGTTGGCAGTATGTATGGTCGTAGCCGATACACCGATGACGCATTTGAGGTGAGCGGTGGCGATGATGACGATTTAGTGGTTGAAGATTAATCAAAAAAAGCTGGCGAAAGCCTAATGCCAGTCAGTTAAGAAATATTTTAGCGATCGGTTGACCGATCCTCCCAAT
>NZ_JANFPJ010000027.1:0-37049 GCF_032227045.1 Pseudidiomarina fusca | reverse complement strand
TAAGGATCATATTCAAAGGCGCAAGATCTTTTTTCACTTTTTTGTTTGATCGCTTTTTTTTTAATCACAATGAACGAATTTTATCTATTTATTGTCTATAAACAGTGCTAATGTCTTTGCATAAGCATAAAAACAATAATATTCAGTACTTACATTAAGTACCAATAACAACGGGGTGTGTGCGTGAAAGTTAGTTGCCTATCTATAGCATTAACGAGTTTGATGCTTGCTGCTACAGTTCATCCGACTGTGGCACAGGAGATCAAACCAACCGAACAGCAATTAGTTGCTGGTAAAGATCTAGATCAACAACGGTTGGTAGAAACTTACTCAAGAATGTATCGCTACTATGAACGCCGCAATTTTAACTCCCAACGTTCGGTTCGAATATTATTAAGCAATTACCCGCAACATGTAACTCCTATCTTGGCAGCTGCGTTCGACCGTTATCCTATGCATTACCGGCACATCATGCGCGCTGCAATTCATGCCGAACCAGCCTTCACTAGTGAAATCGTTAGTATTGCGCTGCAACAACAAATAGCTGATCCCGCTGATATCGTAAAAATTGCAGTCGAGGCCGAGCCAAGTTATGCGGACACTATTGTTAACTTAGCGAGCGATAACTCCCCTAGCGCGATTCACGAACTCGTTAAAGTTGCTGTTTTGGTCGAGCCTGCTACCGCTGATACTATTCTCCGTGGTACCAATGTAGAAGACCTGACCCGCTTTGAATTAGTACTGCGTTCATTATTAGATGCAGTACCTACCTTAACTCAGTATCTAAGCCAAACCGTAGCTGACCTTATTGCTGGTGATTCAGCTCAAGAAGAAGTAACTGATTACAGCGAGAGCCAGGAACGAGCACGGGCAGTAGCTTTATTAAGATCTGCACACCGTGCAGGTATTCCGGAAGGAGATCTCGAATTGATTGCTACCAGATACAAGATCGCAGAAACCGAGTATCTCGATTAACCGGTAACTTTAGTGTTTTTTCGGAAATAACCTTAGCAAAAAGCAAACTATAAAATACAAAAAAGCCGAGATGCATAACATCTCGGCTTTTTGTTTAAGTGCTGTATAAACAGAACTTATTCTTCTACTGCAACTTCTTCAGCTTCAGTAGCATCTACTTCTGGACGATCAACTAATTCAACGTAAGCCATTGGTGCGTTGTCGCCAGCGCGGAAGCCACACTTCAAAATACGAGTGTAACCACCAGCGCGTTCTTGATAACGCGGGCCTAATTCGTTAAACAGCTTGCCAACAACTTCTTGATCGCGAGTGCGAGCAAAAGCCAAACGGCGATTTGCAACGCTATCTTGCTTCGCTAATGTGATTAGCGGTTCAATTACACGACGCAATTCTTTTGCTTTAGGCAAAGTGGTTTTAATCACTTCGTGACGAACCAAAGAGCTTGCCATATTGCTGAACATCGCTTTGCGATGGCTGCTGTTGCGGTTGAGTTGACGACCACTCTTACGATGGCGCATACCTATACCCTTCTCAGTAATTCTCTGTAAAAGATGAACTTAGTCGCGATCAACCAAGCTTGCCGGCGGCCAGTTCTCTAGGCGCATGCCTAAAGACAAACCACGTGATGCAAGCACGTCTTTGATCTCGGTGAGCGATTTTTTACCCAAGTTAGGAGTTTTCAACAACTCAACTTCGGTGCGCTGCACTAAGTCACCAATGTACTGAATAGCTTCTGCTTTTAAACAGTTCGCAGAACGCACAGTTAATTCCAAATCGTCTACTGGACGTAGGAGAATCGGATCGAATTCCGGTTTCTCTTCTTTCTCAACAGGCTCGCTAACATCGCGTAATTCAACAAATGCTTCTAGCTGTTGCGCTAGAATTGTTGCTGCACGACGAATCGCTTCTTCTGGATCCATTGTACCATTGGTTTCCATGTCGATAACCAGTTTATCCAAGTCGGTACGCTGCTCAACACGTGCTGAATCAACACTGTAAGCAATACGCTCAACTGGACTGAAAGATGCATCTACTAATAGACGACCGATTGGACGCTCTTCATCGTCAGCAGACTGACGTGCCGAAGCTGGAACGTAACCACGACCACGCTCAACTTTGATCGACATTTCGATCTCAGTGTCACCAGTTAAGGTGCAGATCAGGTGATCAGGGTTAACGATCTGGACATCACCATCATGGGTGATATCACCAGCCTTGACAGGGCCCGCTCCAGATTTTTTCAAGGTCAGAATCGCTTCATCTTTACTTTCCATGACGATTGCTAAACCTTTAAGGTTCAACAAGATCTCGATGATGTCTTCCTGAACGCCCTCTTTAGCACTGTACTCATGTTGTACACCAGCAATTTCTACTTCAGTCACTGCACAACCTGGCATTGACGAAAGTAAAATGCGGCGTAGAGCATTACCCAGCGTGTGGCCGAAACCACGCTCAAGAGGCTCCAACGTCACCTTCGCGTGAGTCGGGCTGATTTGTTCAATATCGACTAGCCTTGGTTTTAGGAATTCGGTAACAGAACCCTGCATTGTGTCCTCTCTTTATACTTAAGCTTTACTTAGAGTAAAGCTCTACGATCAACTGTTCGTTAATTTCAGCAGACAAATCAGAACGCTCTGGAAGACGTTTGAACTGACCTTCCAATTTGCTGTTGTCTACTTCCAACCACACTGGCTTCTCACGTTGTTCAGCAAGTTCCAATGCAGCTGCGATGCGCGCCTGCTTCTTCGCTTTTTCGCGAACTGACACAACATCTTCCGGACGTACTTTAAACGACGGAATGTTGACTACCTGTCCGTTCACTACTACTGCTTTATGGCTTACCAACTGGCGCGCTTCAGCACGAGTTGACGCGAAGCCCATACGGTACACCACGTTATCAAGGCGTTGCTCAAGCAATTGCAGCAGGTTCTCACCAGTGTTGCCCTTAATACGGGCAGCTTCTTTGTAATAGTTACGGAATTGCTTTTCTAATACACCGTACATACGACGTACTTTTTGCTTTTCACGTAACTGTAAACCGTAATCAGACAAACGACCGCGACGAGCGCCGTGCTGACCCGGTGCGCTTTCGAGCTTACATTTCGTATCGATTGCGCGAACGCCGCTTTTCAGGAACAAATCTGTTCCTTCACGACGACTCAGTTTGAGTTTTGGACCCAAATATCTAGCCATGTTCTTTCTCCAACTATCGTATGGCGCCTATTAAACGCGACGTTTCTTAGGCGGACGACAACCGTTGTGAGGAATAGGAGTCACATCAGTAATATTAGTGATGCGATAACCTACAGCGTTCAACGCACGAATCGATGATTCGCGGCCAGGACCTGGGCCCTTAACGAACACTTCAAGGTTTTTCAAACCATATTCCTTTGCCATTTCACCTGCACGCTCAGCTGCAACTTGCGCTGCAAAAGGGGTAGATTTACGTGAACCACGGAAACCTGAGCCACCTGCTGTCGCCCATGACAGGGCATTACCCTGACGATCGGTGATAGTCACAATGGTGTTATTGAAAGATGCATGGATGTGGGCCATGCCATCAGCGACTTGTTTTTTAACGCGCTTACGAGTACGAGTTGGTTGTTTAGCCATTTCTCAACTCCCTACTTCTTAATTGGTTTACGCGGACCTTTACGGGTGCGCGCATTAGTTTTAGTGCGCTGTCCACGTAGAGGCAAGCCACGACGATGACGTAGACCACGGAAACAACCGAGATCCATCAAGCGTTTGATATTCATTGAAACTTCACGGCGAAGATCGCCTTCAACAGTGTATTTTGCTACTGCGTCACGAAGCTCATCTAATTTTTCTTCTGACAAAGAGCCGATTTTGGCATTTTCTTCCATACCGATCGAAGCCAAGATAGCTTTCGAGCGAGTACGGCCGATACCGTAAATCGCAGTAAGGGCAATTACTGCATGCTTATTGTCAGGAACGTTAATGCCAGCGATACGGGCCACTAACACGTCTCCTTTAGTTTATATGGGTCTTACCAGTTGAAAAGCCCGTTAGGATACTCAACCAGACGCCAATTTGCAAACATCTAAAAGCCGCAGCCAAAAATAATTTTTGACTGCGGTCTTCTTCTTCGAATTAACCTTGCCGCTGCTTATGCTTAGGGTCACTGCAAATTACTCGCACAACACCGTTGCGCTTGATAACTTTACAGTTACGGCAGATTTTCTTCACGGAAGCACGAACTTTCATTGCTACACTCCGTAATTATCCAATCTTAACGACCGAAGCCTTTAAGATTAGCTTTCTTCAGGACAGAATCATATTGATGAGACATCAAATGAGTTTGTACCTGCGCCATAAAATCCATGATAACCACGACGATAATCAATAGAGACGTTCCACCAAAATAGAATTGAACGTTCCACGCAATCATCATGAACTCAGGAACCAAACAGACAAAGGTAATGTACAACGCGCCTGCAAGGGTCAAACGGGTCATTACTTTATCAATGTATCGTGAGGTTTGCTCACCTGGACGAATACCAGGAATGAACGCACCAGACTTCTTCAAGTTATCTGCTGTCTCGCGAGGGTTGAACACCAACGCAGTATAGAAGAAACAGAAGAATATAATTGCCGCAGCATAAAGCATTACGTAAAGAGGCTGACCTGGCGATAACGTCAGAGACAACTCTGTTAAGAAGTTTGCTACCGCACCTTCACCTTGGCCAAACCAAGTTGCGATGGTACCTGGGAACAAAATAATGCTTGATGCAAAAATCGGCGGAATAACACCAGCCATGTTAACTTTCAATGGCAAATGTGTACTCTGCGCAGCAAAAACCTTACGGCCTTGCTGACGTTTTGCGTAGTTTACCACAATTCTTCGCTGTCCGCGCTCTACGAAAACAACAAAATAGGTAACTGCAACTACAATAACGCCAATCAGCAATAACAGTAATAAAGGTAAATCACCTTGACGCGCTTGTTCTGCCGTCTGCCCAATGGCTGACGGTAGGCCCGCGACAATACCGGTGAAGATCAGAATAGAGATACCGTTACCAATCCCACGCTCAGTAATTTGCTCACCTAACCACATTAAGAACATGGTACCGGTGACTAAACTTACTACAGCAGTGAAGTAAAACCCGAAACTTGGATCAATAACTAATCCAGGCATCAGGCTTGGTAAGCCTGTAGCTATACCAATGGATTGGACCGTTGCGAGAATTAACGTTCCCCAACGGGTATATTGGCTGATCTTACGCCGTCCAGCCTCACCTTCTTTTTTCAATTCAGCTAACCGCGGATGAATAACCGACGCTAACTGCATGATAATCGAAGCCGAGATGTACGGCATAATACCAAGTGCAAAAATCGAAGCACGCTCGAGAGCACCACCAGAGAACATGTTAAACATGGCTACGATGGTGTCTCGTTGCTGATCGAATAATTGCGCCAACACAGCGGCATCTATACCAGGAATCGGCACGAAGGAGCCCGCACGGAACACGATTAACGCGCCGATAACAAACAGCAGTCGACGTTTAAGTTCCGACGTGCCACCTTGAGCTCTGTTAGATTCCAATCCTGGTTTAGCCATGTGCCCTATCCTTCGATTTTGCCGCCAGCAGCTTCAATAGCTTCGCGGGCGCCTTTGGTGACCTTGATGCCTTGTACAGTAACTGCACGGTTTATTTCGCCAGACTTAATAACTTTAACGTTAAGAATGTCTTTACGAATTAAACCAGCTTCTTTTAAAGCTGCAACAGTTACGGTATCACCAGCAACTTTAGCGATCTCTGCCAGGTTAACTTCTGCAGTCACGAATGACTTACGTGAAGTAAAACCAAACTTTGGCAAACGACGTTGGATTGGCATTTGGCCACCCTCGAAACCTGGCTTGATAGAGCCACCAGAACGAGAAGTTTGACCTTTATGACCACGTCCACCAGTTTTACCAAGGCCTGAGCCGATACCACGGCCGAGACGCTTCTTGCTAGTTTTCGCACCAGGTGCAGGGGAGATAGTATTCAGAAACATGTCTTAGTCCTCCACCTTTACCATGTAATAAACTTGGTTCACCATGCCACGTACAGCTGGAGTATCTTCCAGCTCTACAGTGTGACCAATACGGCGTAGACCAAGACCACGTAGAGTAGCTTTATGCTTCGGTAAACGACCGATAGAGCTACGCGTCTGCGTTACTTTAATTGTCTTATTCGCCATTGTTCACTACCCCAAAATGTCGTCAACGCGCAATCCACGCTTCGCCGCAACTTGCTCCGGCGATTTCATGTTGTGCAATGCCTTGATAGTGGCACGAACAACGTTGATTGGGTTGGTTGAACCGTATGCTTTTGAAAGCACGTTGTGTACACCGGCTACTTCGAGTACCGCACGCATTGCACCACCGGCAATGATACCTGTACCTTCAGAAGCTGGTTGCATAAATACTTGTGAACCTGAATGACGGCCTTTAACTGGGTGTTGTAAGGTATCACCTTTCAACTGCACGGTTACCATGTTGCGGCGCGCTTTTTCCATTGCCTTTTGAATAGCAGCTGGAACTTCACGTGCTTTACCATAACCGAAACCCACTTTACCTTGACCATCACCAACCACAGTCAGTGCAGTAAAGCTAAAGATACGACCACCTTTAACAACTTTAGCTACACGGTTTACTGTGATCAGCTTTTCTTGCAGGTCACTTTGTTGAGCTTCTACATTTGCATTTGCCATGTTCGTCTCCTAGAACTGAAGTCCAGCTTCACGAGCGGCGTCAGCTAATGCTGCTACACGACCGTGATAACGGAAACCACTGCGATCAAAAGCGACGTTCTTAACGCCTTTTTCAATCGCCCGTTCAGCGATCAGCTTACCCACTGCTTTAGCTGCATCTACGTTACCAGTTGCTTTCAACTCGTCACGTAAAGCTTTTTCAACAGTAGAGGCTGCTGCCAGTACTTCAGAACCGTTCGATGCGATTAGCTGAGCGTAAATGTGCCGTGGTGTACGGTGAACGACCAGGCGGTTTGCACCCAACTCTTGCATTTTCTTACGAGGGCGCGTTGCGCGACGTAAGCGAGCTGTTTTCTTGTCCATCGTTTTACCTTACTTTTTCTTGGCTTCTTTACGGCGCACTTGCTCATCGGCATAACGAACACCTTTACCTTTGTATGGCTCAGGCTTACGGTATGCGCGAATGTTAGCTGCTACTTGACCAACTAACTGCTTGTCTACACCTTTAACGACTATCTCAGTTTGTGCTGGGACTTCGATGGTGATTCCTTGTGGAATCTCGAACTCTACAGGATGAGAGAAGCCCAGAGATAAGTTAAGTTTGCTACCGGCAGTATTTGCACGGTAACCAACACCTACCAACTGTAACTTACGCTCAAAACCTTGCGCAACACCAACCACCATGTTTTGCAGTAACGCGCGTGCTGTACCCGCTTGTGCAGTAGCGTTAGCTACGCCTTCACGAGCAATAGTACGTAAAGTGTTGTCTTCAACAACAACTTCAACTGCGTCGTTTACCACACGGCTCAATGAGCCTTTGGCACCTTTAATTGTCACTTCCTGGCCATTTAGCGTAACTTCAACGCCAGCAGGAATGGCAATAGGTGCTTTAGCAACTCGTGACATTTCCTAACTCCTCGTTAAGCTACGTAACCGATAACTTCACCGCCAAGACCCGCTTTGCGAGCGGCACGGTCGGTCATCAGGCCTTTAGAAGTAGAGACTACTGCGACACCTAAACCACCCATTACTTTAGGTAGTTCGTTGCGTTTCTTATAGATACGCAAACCAGGGCGACTTACGCGCTCGATTGATTCGATAACAGGCTTACCTTCAAAGTATTTCAAAGTAATTTCTAGTTCAGTCTTAACTTCACCAGATACATTGAAATCCGCGATATAACCTTCTTCTTTCAGAACTTGGGCAATAGCCACTTTCTGTTTAGAAGCAGGCATGCGCACGGCGACTTTGTTAGCACCCTGAGCGTTGCGGATGCGAGTGAACATATCCGCAATTGGATCTTGCATGCTCATATTTGCTTTCTCCCGTGACTCGTGGCTTACCAGCTAGCTTTTTTCAAGCCAGGAATTTCACCGCGCATCGCTTTCTCACGTACTTTAATACGGCTCATGCCGAATTTACGTAGGAAACCGTGTGGGCGGCCCGTTACGCGACAGCGGTTACGCTGACGGGTTGGGCTCGAATCACGAGGAAGGCTTTGCAATTTAAGCACGGCTTCCCAACGCTCTTCGTCCGACGTCGCCGGATCGCTGATCACATGTTTAAGTGCGATGCGTTTTTCTGCGTATTTAGCTGCTAGCTTTTGACGCTTCAGCTCACGCATTTTCATTGACTCTTTTGCCATAACTCTACACCTTACTTCTTGAACGGGAAGTTAAAGGCAGCGAGCAAAGCGCGAGCTTCGTCATCAGTGCCTGCAGTAGTGGTGATAGTGATATCCAAACCACGAACCTTATCAACTTTATCAAAGTCGATTTCAGGGAAAATGATTTGTTCACGTACGCCCATACTGTAATTTCCACGACCATCGAAAGATTTCGGGTTCAAACCACGGAAATCACGAACACGAGGAATTGCAATAGAGATTAAACGCTCTAAGAAATCCCACATGCGCTCGCCACGCAGAGTCACTTTACAGCCAATCGGGTAGCCTTCACGGATTTTGAAGCCAGCGACAGATTTACGAGCAACAGTACGTACAGGACGTTGACCAGAAATAGCTTCTAGGTCGCTTACTGCGTTGTCGAGAATCTTTTTGTCTGCCAGAGCTTCACCCACACCCATATTGAGTGTGATTTTTTCAATCCGAGGGACTTGCATGACGCTGTTGTAGCCGAACTGTTTAACCAGTTCAGGAACTACTGATTCTTTGTAAAAATCATGCAGTTTCGCCATCGTAAAACTCCAAATTTAAAATTAAATGATTGCGTTGTTAGACTTGAAGAAACGAACTTTTTTGCCGTCTTCAACTTTAAAACCAACACGATCTGCTTTACCAGTCTCTGGGTTATATACCGCTACGTTAGAAACGTGAACAGGGGCTTCCTGCTCAATAATGCCGCCAGCAACGCCAAGAGCCGGATTTGGCTTCTGGTGTTTCTTAACGATATTAACGCCTTCAACGAATACACGATTTGAACCGGTATCGACTTTCAGCACTTTACCGCGCTTACCTTTGTCTTTACCTGCCAGGACTACTACTTCGTCATCACGTTTAATTTTTGCCGCCATAACTGACTCCTTACAGTACTTCTGGTGCCAGAGAGATAATCTTCATGAATTGCTCAGAGCGTAATTCACGAGTCACTGGTCCAAAGATACGAGTGCCAATCGGTTGTTTGTTGTTGTTTAACAAAACAGCCGCGTTGCGGTCAAAACGGATGACTGACCCGTCTTGACGACGGACGCCTTTCTTGGTGCGAACGACCACCGCATTCACAACATCACCTTTCTTCACTTTACCGCGAGGAATCGCTTCTTTAACAGAAACTTTGATGATATCGCCAATGTTTGCATACCGGCGGTGCGAGCCACCCAGAACCTTAATACATTGTACGCTGCGGGCGCCCGAGTTATCGGCCACTTCCAGTGTAGTTTGCATTTGGATCATTGCAGTGCTCCGCTTGATTAATAAAACAGACTCTCTCGAGCCACTGTTTTTACCCTAATGTACCTTACTTCTCAATTCGAGAAATAAAGACTTTCCCCCATAAAAAGGGCGGCGAATTGTAACAGATAAAATTCGTATATGGTAGTGCGATATGAGAAATAATTAATGGGGATAAGATTTCAGGTCATCTAGGAGATCGAAGCGCTATCAAACAGTTCGTAACCAGTGCGAGCAAAACCATCAACTTGGCTTTTGTTTTTCTCGCAATGGTGAGTAGCTTAACCCATCCTGAATATTTTTTCATCAAAATAGCTCTGCTTATTTATGAGTTCAAAGCACTCATTAAACAGCCGAAAGTGCGGCATCGCCGATAGTTTAGCTGTTGGCAAGCCTACTACTCTAGTGGTAAATTCAATCTCAATAACGCAATACGACAGATAAAATTCAGTCACTTGGATAAGGTACTTATGACTTTAGCAGCTATTGTTTTACTGCCGTTTATTGGGGCATCGATTCCCCTAATCTTGCGCCAGCGTGGGCGCGCTAGCATAAGCGTAGCCAGCGCTTCAGTCACCCTTGTGGCATTAGTATTGCTAGCTACATTAGCCATGCAGACCTTGAACGGAGCTGTACCCTCATTCTTTCTAAACTGGTTACCAAACATTGGTTTAGACTTTTCCTTACGTTTAGATGGCCTCTCGTTACTGTTTGCGACACTAATCCTTGGTATCGGGCTATTAATCATCATTTATGCCCATTACTACCTCAGCGCTAAAGATGACAGCGCCAAATTCTTTGCCAGCCTGATGCTATTTATGGGCTCGATGCTTGGCATTGTGACAGCCAATAACCTGATCCTACTTTGGTTATTTTGGGAACTAACTAGCATTTCATCGTTTTTATTGATTGGCTTTTGGTCGCATCAAAGCACTGCCCGACGTGGTGCACGCATGGCCTTAGCTATTACTGGCGGCGGTGGCCTCGCGTTACTCGCCGGGATTTTACTAATCGGCAATATTGCCGGTAGTTACGAACTCGATCAAGTGATTGCCGCTGCTGATCAAATTCGTGCTCATAGCTTGTATCTTCCGGCGCTGCTTTTGGTTTTGCTGGGGGCCTTTACTAAATCAGCACAGTTTCCGTTCCAGTTTTGGTTGCCGCATGCAATGGCAGCGCCAACACCCGTGAGTGCCTACTTACACTCAGCAACTATGGTCAAAGCAGGTATCTTTTTACTAGCCCGTTTGTTCCCCGTGCTTGGTGGTACTCACGAATGGTTCACCATAGTCACCTTAACAGGTCTTGCTACTATGTTGTTCGGAGCCTACTTCGCCCTCTTCAAGTCGGACTTAAAAGGGCTACTAGCTTTTTCTACGATCAGCCATCTCGGTTTAATTACGATGCTATTGGGACTAGGCACCAGCGGAGCGATTTTTGCTGCTTTATTCCATATTTTAAATCATGCCACCTTTAAAGCCGGCCTGTTTATGATTGCTGGCATCATTGACCATGAAACTGGCACTCGTGACATGCGTAAACTAAGCGGCTTAAGAAAGTTTATGCCGGTGACCATGGTATTGGCGATAATCACTTCCGCGGCAATGGCTGGGGTACCGCTGTTTAACGGGTTTTTATCGAAAGAACTCATGTTTATGGAGAGCTATGAGCAGCAATTGTTTGGCGCATTGTCCTGGTTTGTACCCGTGTTAGTTACCCTGGGTGCGATGTTATCAGTCGCCTATTCGATTCGGTTTGTACATGACGTCTTTTTTGATGGTGAGCCAGTAAAACTCACCGTTACTCCACACGAGCCGCCGTTAATGATGCGGGTACCGGTTATTATTTTAGCAGCCTTGTGTGTGTTGGTTGGGTTGCTACCCATGTTATTTGTTCCCAACTTTTTACAGCCCGCAGTAGATTTACTCGCACCGAGCCCACTCACCATAAAAATAGCTCTGTGGCACGGTTTTAACATACCGTTACTCATGAGTGTGCTAGCACTGGTAGGTGGAGCCGCAATCTACATTCAACGGGCTGAACTCTTTAGTTTTAACCGACAATTTGATCATCGCGATGCCAAAGAAACCTTTGCCTATATCGTCAGTAGCGTTACTGCGTTTTCGGATCGCCTGATACAACGAATTGAAACTGGGTCGCTGCAAAGGTACATGGCCGCACTGCTATTACTCTGTATTCTTTTCGTTATCCCAGAATTAGCTAAGATAGATGCATTAACTGGTACCCGAGCACAATTACCGATTGACTCCGTAAGCTTAG
Organism: Pseudidiomarina fusca; assembly: GCF_032227045.1. Classification (NCBI taxonomy): domain Bacteria; kingdom Pseudomonadati; phylum Pseudomonadota; class Gammaproteobacteria; order Alteromonadales; family Idiomarinaceae; genus Pseudidiomarina; species Pseudidiomarina fusca. The sequence goes on along the minus strand of NZ_JANFPJ010000027.1, from coordinate 25,165 downwards.
TGGGGGCAATCATTATCATCCTTACAGCGATTGGTACCGCAGCCTTTCATCATATGCGCTTGACCTCGCTGATGATGTTATCGGTGGTAGGCTTGATGGTGTCCTTGGTATTTATTCACTTTTCAGCTCCTGATTTAGCTATGACCCAACTGGTAGTAGAAGTGGTTAGTATCATTTTGATGATTTTAGCCCTCTTCTTCATGCCTCAAAAAACGCCTAAAGCATCTAGCGGGCGTCGTGTAGCGCGGGATGTTTTATTAGCTGGCTTTATTGGTGGGATTGTCGGTACGCTTAATTACGCGCTACTGACACGACCTCTCTCGTCCATTTCAGACTTCTTCTTAGTTAATGCCAAACCCGGTGGCGGCGGTACTAACGTGGTGAATGTCATTCTGGTCGACTTCCGGGGTTTTGATACCCTCGGTGAAATTACCGTGTTAGCCATAGCAGCTGCTGGCATTCACAAGCTACTCAATAACCTGCGGCCCTTTATGCCATCGAGTGACATTGATGGGCGTCCATGGCATCGGGTCAAACATCCCTTATTAGTGCAGACAGTCGCACAAGCCTTATTACCCTTAGCTCTGATGGTATCTGCTTATATTTTCCTGCGCGGTCATAACTTACCTGGTGGTGGCTTTATCGCGGGTTTGATTACTTCTGCAGCGATGATTTTGCAGTACATGGCGAATGGTGTGGACTGGGTAAAACATCGATTTGATTATAATTACCAAACCTTAGCCTCAGTTGGGGTGATGATTGCCCTATTCACCGGCATTGGCAGTTGGTTCTTCGGTGCTAACTTCCTCACCTCGTGGTTTACCTACTTAGATTGGCCGGTTGTCGGCAAGTTTGAAATCGCCACGGCCATTCTTTTCGATCTCGGCGTCTACCTAACTGTTATCGGTGCGACCTTGATGATTCTTGCTAATTTCGGACAAATGACAACCAGACACAGACCACGTCAGGAGGGTAACTAAATGGAAGCACTGTATGCAATTACCGTAGGCATGCTCACGGCTTGCAGCGTCTATTTAATCTTACGTGGCCGCTCTTTTCCGATCGTAATAGGTATCACCATGCTGTCCTATGCGGTTAACTTATTTCTATTTTCGACTGGACGCTTAGTGATAAACCAAATTCCTATTATCGGTGCAGCGGATCAATACACAGACCCGCTTCCACAAGCTTTGGTGTTAACCGCCATAGTGATAGGTTTTGCAATGACCGCCTACTCCATTATTTTGGCGGTAAGGGTTCGTGGTGAATGGGGTTCTGATGAAGTAAATGACACTAGCCCCAACGATGGGGAGGGCAATCGCTAATGCTTGTTTCTGCTCATTTAGTTATTTTGCCAATCATACTGCCCATGCTGGCGGCGTTACTGCAATTATTGCCATGGGGAGCCCAACCTCAGCGTTATCGGCGCGCCATCGGTATTCTAGCCTCGATGCTAGCCGTATTACTGTCAATTCAACTGCTAATTGCAGTTGACCAAGGGCCGCTGGTCTATGCTCTAGGCAATTGGCAGGCACCGTTTGGCATTGTCTTAGTGGCTGACAAATTATCAGCATTAATGATCTTACTGACGAATTTATTGGCGTTACCGGTATTGATCTACTCCTGCTATGGCGAAGATAACCTAGGCTCGCACTTTCAAGCGTTGTTTCAATTTCAATTACTAGGAATCATTGGGGCATTCTTGACGGGCGACTTATTTAACTTGTTCGTATTTTTTGAAGTTCTGCTGATCTCTAGTTATGCCTTATTAATGCATGGTGGCGGCAAGTTGAAGCTTCGTGCAACCTTACATTATGTGTTGTTGAATTTAGCCGGATCAGCAGTTTTCCTGATTAGCCTTGGGGTTCTGTATGGTATTACCGGTACCCTAAACATGGCTGATATGGCTAATAAAGTTGCGCTTCTGACTGGTGATGACGCCACTATTGCCCGAGCTGGAGGCATGTTATTACTGGTTGTGTTTGGCTTGAAAGCGGCTCTGTTACCGCTCTATTTTTGGCTACCCCAAGCCTATGCCACCACAACGGGTGCAGTTGCAGCTCTGTTTGCGATTATGACCAAAGTGGGCGTGTACTCAATTATCCGAGTCTTTACCCTAATCTTTGGCGTCGATGCGGGTACTGCTAGCCTACTCGGCTATGATTGGCTCTGGTGGCTAGGTTTAGCCACGCTGGGCATAGGTGCCATTGGAGTTTTAGGTAGTCGCGACCTACGTGCCGTGATTGCTTATCTGGTAGTAATCTCTATCGGTACCATGCTCACCACATTCAGCATGAACAGTGAACGAGCCATTAGCGCAGTCATGTTCTATATGCTGCATTCGACCCTCATCACTGGCGCACTCTTTTTACTCACGGATGTGGTGGCGGAGCAGCGCGGAAAAACCGCTTCCCGTATTGTGAAAGGGCGCAAGATGGCGCAGCACGGTACGCTCGGGATGATGTTCTTTATTGCGGCTATAGCCGTTATAGGAATGCCGCCATTCTCAGGTTTTATTGGTAAGCTATTTATTCTTGAAGCCGCACGCACAGGTGCCCAAGTTGCGCTATTGTGGCCGTTAGTACTTGGCAGTACCTTCTTGATGATGATTGCACTTTCACGCGCGGGTAGCAGAATGTTTTGGCATACTTTGGATGGCAAACCTGGTGAGGTTCGCCACCCGACCGGGCAATTAACTGCAATAACGCTGTTGCTAGCCACTATTGTTGGGTTAACGATTTTTGCCAACCCGGTTAGCAGTTATACCCAAGCTATAGCGAACGATTTAGTTCATCCCAGTGCATATAAAAATGCAGTACTAGGAACGGGAGTTAGCGATGTTAAATAAAATCTTTCCGGCCCCTAGACTATCCCTATTTCTATTGGTCTTTTGGTTACTATTACAGAACTCCATCTCATCAGGATTAGTGGTTTTAGGTGCGGTACTTGCGCTCTTGATTCCGCTTTATACCCACCGAGGGCGAGACTTTGCCACTAAAATTCATCGGCCGCTGAAAGCCGTTGAGTATTTTCTAGTGCTGTTAGTGGACATTATTCTTTCTAATTTTAATATCGCCGCAATCATCTTGCTGCCACGCCGACGGATACAGCCGGCGCTTTTTGAATACCCACTTGAGATAACTGGCGAGGTCCCTATTACCGTACTCGCCAGTACCATTAGCTTGACCCCTGGCACCATCACCGCCGAGATTCGTCGTGATGGACGGGCCTTGCTCATTCATGCGCTCAACGTAGCTGATCACGAAGCTATGATTCAGCAAATAAAAACTCGCTACGAAATGCGCCTCAAGGAGATTTTCAAATGCTAACTATTGCTGTTCAAATAGCTTTTGCGCTCTTTTGTTTAGCATTATTGCTAAACGTGTGGAGATTATTTCACGGCCCAGATCTAGCCGACCGCATTCTAGCCTTAGATACCATCTACATTAATTCTCTGGCGCTTTTGATTTTGTTAGGGATTTGGCATCACACCACGGCTTATTTTGAAGCAGCCCTGCTGATTGCCATGTTGGGCTTTATTGGTACGGTAGCGGCAGCGAAGTTCCTGCTGCGTGGCGACATTATTGAATAACGAGGTAGACAATGGAAACGCTTCCAGCATGGGCTGAATGGCTAGCTTCAGCTTTAATTCTTATCGGCGCTATCTTTGGCCTCATTGGTTCTGTTGGATTAGTTCGCTTGCCCGATTTTATGGCACGATTACATGCTCCAACAAAAAACACCACACTGGGCGTCGGTGGTGTTATTTTGGGTTCAATCGTCTATTTCAGCGCCAGCCAACAAGGGCTATCACTACATGAGCTTTTAATTGCCATATTTTTATTTTTAACGGCACCTATCAGTGCTCACCTACTCGCAAAAGCTGGCTTGCACTTAGAGCTGAAGCGAGTGAGTCGTACGCGTGACTACCGTGATCGCCCAGAACAGTATTCAGACCGAGATTAATCAATACAGCCGCTCGCACTTTGCAAACAAGCTGCGAGCCGCTCGTACTGAGCGTTGATGGTTGCATAAGCGGTGGCAAAATCGCGTCCATCCTCCAAGTATAAAAAATCAAGATGAAGCTGCCCTAATACTTCCAGTTGAGTTCCCCTAAGAGTATCGGTTGTAAGTGACTGACCACTCACCTTGGTTAGCACGTCAAGTTGCTGCGACCTGATCTCACTCACATTGCGCAGGTGATGTCCCTGCATATCAATATCCACATCAATGGTCTGCAAATACTCACCATGACGTAAAAGCTTCTGCCCGGCGAAACTGACTTGTTGCGGTGGAATAAGTGTCACTTGAATCGCATCCTCATGAATAAATTCTGCTGTATCGCCTAATCCTGCCGATAATGCATCTAACTGCGATGCACTTAGCCCCACCAGCCGCACGACAAAGCTATCACCTTGACGAAAGCCCTGAATCGTTTGCGCTGGCATCGGCAAACCATAATGTAGCGCAACATCATCCAGACCTTCAGGCCAAAACACGTGCTCGTTATAATAGGCCCAAACCGCTTCTTGCCAATGCCACCACTGGCCATGCCAATAACGCACTTGCGCTAGTGATGATTGCGGCGGTGGTTGCTTTAACACATAAGCGCTACCTGCTAGCACCATAAGAACGGCGATAACAGGTAACATCAGCCCCCTAATATGATGGTTTTTCATCGTGCTGCTCAGCTATGGGGGACTCTACTCGGTGCAAGGCTAAAAGCTGTTGCATTAACATCTCGTATTCATAGCGCTGAGCTTGGTTATTGCGAGCACCAAAAGAGGTCGGCATGCCCAAATACGCATGTCCTGCTAGCAGCAGCTCGGTTGCCTGCCGTAATCTGATAGCAGCTAAGTTCTTCCAAATATCTGGCTGCTGGGGATTGTTTGCTAAACAAAATTGATACGCCTCATAAGCAGCATCATAACGATGTACGCGGTAGTTAACATGACCAATATCACACCATACTTGGCCTTGTTCCGGATAGGCATCAAGGACTTGACGCCACAGCCCCTCAGCAAAATGCAGGTCGCCCTGACGATAGGCTGTTTGTGCGGCATAAAGAGCCGGCTCTAATTGCAACTCCAATTCTCGGCTTTGTGTGGTTTGGCACCCCATAAGTAACAGCGCCAGCACCAGCATTGAAATCCTATTCATAGCAGAGTTCCTTCTGTTCAAACGTAAGTGATTGCCCCAACCAGTGCTCAAATGGCCAAGGACTGCCGGCTCCACACTCAATAATCGAATCGGCCCCAGCGATACGCAGCACTCGCGCGGGCTGCACATTTCGATGAACCGCTACGATGCGCAGCTGACTGTCTAGTCCAATAATGTCAATGGCGAAGCGCATGCCCCAGGTATGGATAGATCTGCAGCGCGGAAACCAAAATGCTCGCTGGTGGCTGGTGGCGCGTAGATAGAGCATCCCCACTAACCGCTGGGGAAAATATTTCATAACTCGCACATCGCGCCAGAGGCAGCGCTGTTGTATATAGAAACGTCCTTGTTGCATGTGTTTTCACTCCAATGAAAAACCAATAAAAACGGGGCCTAAGATGAGCAAAAAAGTAACTGGAAAAAAGCAGGTCAGAAGTGGGAACAACAACTTAACACTCACCTCTTGGGCTCGCTTTTCGGCAGCTAATAACTCTTGCTCACGACATTGTTGTGCTTGTTTCTGCAGGGTATCGGCTAACGAAGAACCAGTAATTTTGGCCTGCTTAATAGCATTGGCAAATAATTCTACCAAACGGTGTGGCACCCGCTCATAGAGTTCATCTAAAGCATCAGTTAACCCCATCCCCGCTTGCTGTTGACGATTAATCCTTGCTAACTCTTTGAGACTGGCTGAGCTACCTGGAATATCATGTAAGGCATGTAGCGAAGCACTTAAAGATAGCCCCGAGTGAAGCAACATGGAGGTGATTTCTAGTGCACTCGGCCAGTGCTCAATGACTTGCTGGAGATACTCTCGGCGTTGTTGTAACTGATAGATCTGCGCGAACACACACAACAGTACTAATCCTACTTTGACATAGGTGGGAATAGGTAGGGTACAGCCAACACAAACCCCAACGACAGCGAGTAATCTAAGTAGCAACCATTGCTCGGCAGTGACACTTTGTACGCTTAATCGTACCTGTTTGCCTATGTACTTAACTGCCCACTGCGGTAACCTCAGCAAGAGTAAATGAGTCCAACGCAATAGCAGCGGACTGCTCAGCGCCAGATAGGCTAAACCTACCACTAAGGCCCCAGCAATAGCGCCTAACAGAATTAATCCTAACCATAGTTCAAGCTCGAACGACACGTCGATTCCCCATGATCTTTTTGACGATCATATTGCCGATGAACATCAAAATAGCGCAGCCAATGAGCATGGCCTGGCCGGTACCAGTTTCAGTTAGCAAGGCCGTATTACCTGGCTCAACTTTGCGTAAAATAAAGAACAATCCAATAGGTAAGAACAACATCACCTTACCTTGCAACCGCGCTTGTGCTGATAGGCTCAGCAACCGCTCACGTGCATACGCCTGTTGTTGTAGCGATGTCGCCAAACGCTGCATCACCGCAACTTGCTGGGCGCCGTGTTTTAATCCTAGCTGTACTGTGGTTACCCACTGCATCATAGAATCGGTTGGTACACGTCGATAAAAATCATTTAATGCATCAGCCAAACTGTCACCCGTGCGACTACGGCGGACCAATAATTGCACCTCGTAGCGCAGGGGGATCGGCAACTGCAGTACACTAGCCTCAATTGCTGCCATAAAGCTCAGACCCGCCGCACTGCCATTGGCAATGAGTAAAATAAAATCAGGTAATTGCTTATCAATAATTTTGCGGCGTTTGGTCAGCAAATAATTCTTCAACGCAGGCAACCCTAGAATAAGCACCACCACACTTATCAATGCCGCTTGCACTGAAACAGCTAAGGCGACCACCATAAACAGCACAACACTCGCCATAAGAATACGCATCCAAAGCTGAGCAACAGGCATAAAGATCAGAAAGTCCGCCAGCGATTGCTCAGTGGTCTGATTTATCTGTGCCCCCCATTTGTTCACATAATGAGGGACCACCATAGCTAAGGTGACAACCAGGCAAAAGAGCGTGAGTCCTAAGACACTAACAAGTACTAGAGGGTCTGACATGGGCTATACCATTCAGACGGAATCCCAGTGGCTTGCAACTGATCTTGGCTACGCTCAAAGACCTTGGTTAGCTGAATAGTGTTAGTATCCATCCCTGAAATTTCACAAATAGCACTAACAAACCGTTGCCCGGTGCTCGAACGTACAATCTGTACAATCACGTCAATGGCCGATGCCACTTGTTGACGTACCGCTTGCATAGGCATATCAAAGCCAGCCATCAGCACCATCACTTCAAGGCGTTGCAACGCCTCCCGCGGGTTGTTAGCGTGCAAAGTAGTAAGCGATCCCTCGTGTCCCGTATTCATCGCTTGCAGCATATCTATCGCTTCGGCTCCACGACACTCACCAATAATGATTCTATCTGGACGCATGCGAAGCGCGTTCACTAATAGATCACGAATACTTATCTGGCCTTTACCCTCCGCATTTGCGGGACGCGCCTCTAACGCAATTAAATTTCGATGAGCTAGCTTAAGCTCTGCCGCATCTTCAATGGTTACAATGCGTTGGCCTGCATCAATATTCATAGATAAGGAGTTAAGTAAGGTCGTTTTACCAGTACCTGTACCACCAGAAATAAGCATATTTTTGCGCGCTATTACCGCTGCCTTGAGGTAGTCCTTTGCCGCCTCTGAGATAGATCCTGACTGCGCCAGCTCAGCTAAACTCAATTGCTTGGCCAAAAACTTACGGATAGTTAAACAACTCCCATGGATGGCTAACGGCCCTAACACCGCATTGACTCGAGAGCCATCAGGTAAACGTGCATCGACCATCGGCTGAGCACTATCAATGCGGCGCCCCAATGGCAGCACAATACGATCAATTACGCGTAATAATTCTTCCTCCGAATTAAATTTGTGCTCCACCTCTTCTAGCACCCCTCCACGTTCAACAAAAATAGTCTGATAATCATTAACCATTACTTCTGAAATACTACTATCCGCCAATAACTTAGAAATAGGGCCAAAGCCAACACAACTATCGACTATGCTTGGTAACGCAGTGCGCCATTGCTGCTGCTGCTGCCGCGAATAAATACTTAAATGGTCTTCTAGAACATGCAGTGCATGCTCTTTGAGCTGCTCAAAGGGCATCCGCTCTATCTCAATAGAACTGCGTTGCAAGGCAGTTTTTAAGTAATCCGCTAAGCCTTTTTCATTAATAGTATCCATCATGAAGTCCTATGCATCCTGCTTGTTGTTGAAAATCTCGAATCCACTGTGCTGACTGCTCTATCCGCCGCTCTTGTTGTTGTAAATCACCACGCATGTGAGCGGTAACTATCACCACCAGTTCGGTTTCGGCGTTACGAAACTGCTGTGACGAAAATAACCCACCAAGAATAGGAACCTCATGCAACCATGGAAACTGATCAGCTTGCTGCGATTGTTCGTGATTAATTAAGCCCGATAGCACGATCGGCGCCCCCGGTTCACCAACCACTTGCGAGGTAACTTTGCGGGTTAGAATACCGGGCACACCATTAACCATGGTGGCAGAGTCGATGGTGCTAATTTCAGCATGAACGGCAGTCTCAATGTCGCCGTTTGGCATCACCAGAGGTGCCATTTTCAGGCTCACACCATATTCACGAAATTGTACATCTTGCTGGCCATCGGCAAGGACCTGCGGTATCGGAAACTCACCACCTACAAGTACTTCTGCTTCACCACCGCTACGGGCGACTAACTTGGGTTCGGCTAGAATTTTGGCGTGTCCATCACGTTCCAGCAGGTCGATACTTGAAGCCATTTCAACCGGCATAGAGACAATTCTTGCCGCCGTACTTGATAGCGTGGGTCCAGCTAATTGCTGCGGCCAACGCACTCCTAAATGACGAGCATACTGGCGTTTTACTTCGGCTATACGCACATGGAGTTCGACCATAGGTAGTGAGGCTTCAGGAAGGTAACTCACCCGATTAACTAAATTGGGATACTGTTTAGCGAATTCAGTCACGGTCGCCTCAGCATCGCTATCAAGTTGGCCAGTCAGAAACCCTACCCCTGCTTGCTCAGTAAATTGCAATTGAGGAAAGCGCTGCAACAACCAGGCGATATCCGTAACAATGCGAGGTGATGGTGCTGCTTTCACTTCAATTTGATAGCGCTGATGACTGCCGTTTGCCGCGACCACAATAATCTCCGTGCTCCCCTCAGCTTGTGCATTAATCACCAGTTGTGTAGTACCAATTAAGCGGACTTTGGCAACAGCTTCATTACCAATGATGACATCCGTGGCTTGTGCCAACTTGAGCACTTCCATAGCACCAGGCTGTAGCTCAATTTTGCTGGTGTTAGCAAAGCTAGGCAACGCTAGTAAGAGGAGCAATCCAAACACACTAAAACGAAAACTCATGCTGCCTTCCTTGGCCGTTTGATGAAAATGAAAAAACTTGTGGAACAATCTTTTTACTTAGTTGCTGATACTCAAATTGTGGATGCTCTAACCAAACTTCAAAACTCCCGGCGCGCATCTGTTCAAACTGCAATGCCTGTGCTTGTGTCATCGCAAAAGTGACTGTGCTTGGCATGTACTGCCCGGCTTCGCTCATCATTAAGTGCGGCTCACTGATGTTATCTAACGCAATGACCTCAATTTTTGGTAACAACACTTCCGTCATCTTATCGGTGTCACCAAGGACACTCATGAGTGTGACTTTATCGCCAATAGTTAACAGCCCGCTGTGCAATTGTTCCGGCGAAATTCCCACAGTTATCGCATAATACCCGGCAGCCAAAGTATCCGAAAAATAGCCCGAATAATCTGGAGCGATAGCATAAGGAGTTAACGGCTCTCCACGCTCAATAAATTTGGTGGTCGTAAGCCCTGCAATTAATCCAGCATCTTTGGGGCGCAACCAATCTTCCTGCACATAGGCCGATGGATAGCTGCGAATAACCATGGACATAGGATCTAAGGTTGAGCCAATTTCTAGGTCGATAGAACTCACTAGAATCTCTACCAGATCTTCCTGTTCTTGTTGTTGAACCACCTGATTTTGCTCCGCAATATAGCGCTCTACCAATTGGTAACTAGCTAAGGCTAAGAGCACACTTACGATTGCCATAACGGCTAACTTGGCACGCCAGCCAAGCGCGATTTTTGCCATTTTTACGACACTCCCGGTTGCAATAAAAAATCATCCCAAATCCATTCAAATAGAGCCGCGGTGCTAGCCACAATATGCCCCAAAAAATCAAGTAGAGTCTGCCCTTGTTCAGTTACTGGAACTATCAAAATTAACAACAGTGCCATGGCCAATAACAGGCTCTCGACCATAGCCTGACCGCGTTGCAGACTAATCATGGTGATTTTCAGACATGCTAACAACGAGGGTGTCTGTACCCTCTTTGGCTAGAACTATTTGCTCTTGCGGATGCTTCAAACTCAGCAACAGATAGTGATCGTTCATCACCTCTACGGTTGGTTCTCGGTGAGCCATACGCAGCTGAAAATATCGTACTAATTGTTCGCGCGAACGATTCACTTGGATGCTTACCACGCGCTGACCATTGTCCTCGATATCTGCATCAGCAACTTTCGCAAGCCCTGACAGCGATTGCGGCAAAGGCGATGGCTGAACCTTCTGCTCAGCCAACATTAAGTACAATTCATCAGGTTTAGCGATGTCAGTAAAAATCGTGAAATATTGCTGCCCAGATCGACAAGTACGCATGGTATATACCGATTGCACCAAGGTTTCACTATCAACACAGCCCATCTGTTGCTCGAGTGCATTAATAGTCAGTGGTGCGTGCAGCACCCAAATCGTCATGGCCGCAGTTTTAGTCAGGACTTCAGGCAACCATTGTGCCAATGGAAATGCAGTTGCAAGTAAGGTAAGTGTTAACATCCTCTTCTACTCTCCTTGCAAGCCAACTCGTACGGAGTCGCATCAGGCTCAACATGACCTAATTTAAGCGAGTCTGATTTGAACTCTTTCATGATCAATAGAAATTTGGCGGACCAATTAAGAACTGTAGTAAAGCCTAGCTCATCAAGATAATGCCCCAAAGTTAGACGCCGTGGTTCAGAAACTAAACCATCCGTAGCTTTGACACTCCAACCATCACTTAGAAGGGCCATGGGTAATGTTCTGGGCGAATTATTACCAGCATCCATGCTGGCCGAGGTCAAGTTCGAAGAAGTCGCACTATCATCAAAGTAACGCAGATTATTTACCTCAAGTTCAAGCGCCGTTAACTGTTTCAGAACGCCAACAGTACTCCCCAAGCGTTCTGCAAAGGGGTAGTTGCGCGTGGTATTAACAACCTCTTGTGGATGGTGTTGCCAAAGTTGATTACGGCTGTACATGGCACTTTCATGCTTATCCTTTAAGGCGCTATGGATAAGCGGCAAACTACTGCCAAGAATGATTGCCGCAACCAGCAGCAACCCCATACTTTCAAATAAGGCTTGCCCAGCCAACTGCCTAGGACATTGCAACAACCTAAGAGCCTTGGGATTAGTTTTGGCTATTGCTCTGCGCATCAACATGATTCACCTGGCTCAATATAAGTTTGTTTTGTGGCGTCAAGGATTGTAATTCAGCTTGCCATAGAGGATTGAACAGATTGGCTTGCTCTTGAATACGGTCTTCTCTCGGGAACAACGAGCTGGGCCGAGAAAAACTGACTCCCGCTTTGGCAACTGCACCAGCAAACCTAACTATTACTGCTGGCCATTCCGACGGAGCAAAATCTCTACGGTCAATATAACGAAGCGGCCCCACAGAGTTACCTAGTTTTCGCTGTGTCCTAAGGGCCTTCTTATGCACATCTACTCGCCGCTTGGCACCCTTGCCGCCGCTATGTCCGAAATCTTCTTTACCGATGTGAGTAATACGATTGCCTTTGGTGGCAGCCCCCCATCCCAACGAGTAGTTTGCTACTCCTTTAACCTCTAAAGTTACTGTGTCTAAAGCCTGCCAATGCCACTTACCGCGGCTATCAACTCGCAACTCAGCCCCTCCTTTTTTAGGGACTTTAATCAGTGGTATATCAGCCCAAAGGTAGGAGCGAAACTCAGTGAAGGGATCGGTACTAGCTCGCATGATTTGTTCTAATCTGCCATCATCCGAATTGGATGATGTAGGACGTAAATAAATAGCCCAAGCTGGATGAAAATCAGTGAGTCCACTTCCGCCTAGTAATTGCCAGGCCTGTTCACTTAACCCATGATGCTGGGCAATCTTAGTTAAAGTACTTGGGATAAGCAGACCAAAACTGGCACGAATCGCGACTTGCGTTAGCGTATAGACGTTGTCGAGCGATTGTTGTGCTATTAATCCAAGTTTGACCATCTGTTCAACAGCTTGATCAACTTGCCTAATGACTCGAATCAGTGCATGCATCGGTTGTGTTAGAGCAGGAACAAATCTCAATACCGTGGCTATCTTATTGACAACTTTAGAAGTCATTGCGAACCAACTACGAAACCCTAGTAGCTGTGCGGCCAATAGTTGATTTGAGATACGAGCCCGATTAATCAAGGCTTGCAAATTCATTTCACGCGCCATAAGAACAGCTGCACTCATGGCCATGTTGTCAGCAGCCGTTTGCACATGCCATCGTTGCTGCAACTTCACCGATTGTGAAATAGCTCCTAGCAGCAATAATAATATTGCCGCTAGGACCGGGATGATGAACACGCTAACATGGCCTTGTTGACGAGTACGAGAAGCTAACATTAGTTAGCCCCAGTACCTGTCGTTTCATCATAAGACCCTAATGTTACTTTGGTTTGTGCTAGGGTTTTCGATTCGCGAGCCTTGCTACGAGCATGATTAATGGCATCGTTAGAACTTTGTCCAGAAACCTCGGCGGCAATACCCGCAACTTGGCTACGAACAGTTTCACCTAACAGCGAGTACACACCAATAGCAGCAACCGCAATAAGTGCCACGATAATGATGTACTCGGTCATGCCCTGACCACGGACTAAACGTTTATTGGACTGGCGAACAGGTTTTCTAGAACAGATAACATGGTACATAGCATTCTCCTGAGCGTGACATTACGACTTGGTAATGCACGCTTACATGTGAAAAGAATGCTGAGTATAAAAGCAGGTTTGCAGGAACGAGAGTTCGTAGCGGTTAAGGCTTACTCAATATTAAGATACTTGTGCATTTGCACTGATAAACGCCAATTGCGTTCAATACAAACTTGCATTGCCAACTGAGTGGCGCGCGGGCGCTGGCTGATTGGCTGTAATGCGATGACAGCAGTAGCAGCTGGTGGACAAACTTGTAGGAGTTTATCAAACTCATCAATATGCTTTTGCATAGCAACCGGATATTTGATCTCGTTCGCTCTTTGCATACAGTCGGGACGAACTAAATAGCCGCCCGGCATATTTAATTTAGGTGACACGGTAACCCAGGTATCAGCAGAGGTTTGAATAGCAAAAGTACCACTTGTTTCTATCTGAAGTTGATACCCATTGTGTTCAAGTGCGGCCGCTAATTCACGTAGATCATACATAGCAGGTTCACCGCCGGTAATCACCACATGCTTAGCTTGATAGCCGCGCTGCTGCAATTCAGCCACGATGGCAGCTGCCGTAACACCCGCCCAGGTATCGCTCGGAGCTGCTTTTTCTACAACCTCAGACAGGGCGACTTGCCGCTCTTGATGCTGGTACCAGGTATGTTGGGTATCACACCAAGGACAACCAACCGGACAGCCTTGTAGGCGAATAAAGATAGCCGGTACCCCGGTGAACACACCTTCACCTTGAATGGTTTGAAAGATCTCGTTGATCGGATAGATGTTGTTAATGGGATTCTCCAAAAATTACGCTACAATAGGCCCTACGCAAAACGACCATTACTCTTTACTAAAGAGTGGCTACGGGGTCTATCTAGTTAACCAACCGCAGCGATAAATTGTATCGCAAACCAACCGAAAAGGGATCTATTGATGGCAAAAGTTGTGGTGATCTATTCTGGCGGGATGGATTCGTTCACGGTATTACATCATGCGCTAGCGCATGGTCATGAGGTGTATGCCTTATCCTTCAATTACGGTCAGCGTCACGTCAAAGAACTTGAAGTAGCAGCCCAGGTCTGCCAACAATTAAATGTTAATCATAAGGTTGTTGATATTACCGCAATCAATCAACTCTTGGCAGGCAGCTCACTCACCTCGGATATCGCTATTCCTGAAGGACACTACGAAGCACAAAGTATGAAATCAACCGTGGTGCCTAATCGCAATATGATTTTGCTATCGCTAGCGATTGGTTACGCTGTCTCATTAGAAGCCGAAGCTGTTTATTACGGCGCTCATTCGGGTGATCATTTTATTTACCCTGATTGTCGTCCTGAGTTCGTAGAAAAAATGAATGAGGTTAGTTTGATTGCTAACTATGAACCAATTCGTATCGAGGTTCCTTATTTACATCAAGACAAAGCCGCTATTTTAGCCGATGGTATTAGTATGAGCTTAGATTACAGCCAGACTTGGACTTGCTACAACGGTCGCGATAAAGCTTGTGGTAAGTGCGGTGCTTGTGTTGAACGTCTCGAAGCTTTTGCCGCCAATCATCAGGTGGATCCGCTCCCCTACGAGTAACTTGCTTACTACTTGGCAAGTTAACAGCGCCGCTCGGATAACGCTTGTTCACTTGCCAACATTCTACCTTTACGGCTTGGCTGCTGCTTAACTATTGGTCGTTGTGATAATGGGCTAGAATTTTTTGAGCAGCATGCCAGCGTGGGTGATTTTGCAGAGTTTTCATTGGCATCGCCGCAGCTTTGGCAAGCAATTCGTAACAACGAGTCGCTTGTCTTGAGCGTTGCTCCAACAGCGGCTCTACCGCCTCGATTACGCTAATAGCACCAGCTCGATCATTACAGGCTAACACCATGTCGCAACCAGCATCTAGAGCAGCATGGGCTCGTTCGGCCATAGTCCCAGCAACAGTGGCGCCAGCCATGGCTAAATCATCGCTGAAGATCACCCCACTAAACTGCAGTTGTGCCCGCAGAATATCCTGTAACCAATATTGGGAGAACCCAGCGGGTTTATCATCTACTGCAGGGTAAATAACATGAGCTGGCATTATTGCATCTAAACAATTGGCTAATTCAATGAATGGCGGTAGATCGGTTGCTTTTATTTCTTCCCAACTACGCTCATCAACTGGAATATCAATATGCGAGTCGGCCAATACTGAACCGTGGCCAGGAAAGTGCTTACCGGTAGCCTTCATGCCTGCTTGATGCATGCCTTTAATGAAGGCTCTGGCGATAGGAACGATGGCATCCGCATGGGCTGCAAAAGCCCGATCACCAATCACCTGACTTATTCCGTTAACATCTAATACCGGAGCAAAACTGATATCTATGTCCATCGCTAGTACTTCGGAGGCCATTAGCCAAGCCAGTTCTTGAGCATGAGCTAAGGCCTGAACTTGACTTGAGTTACTGCGCAAAATATCCGCCATCGGTGGAATCGCAGAAAAACCTTGGAGAAACCTTTGTACTCGACCACCTTCATGATCAACCGCTAGAATCAGTGGATTACGAGCCGCTGCACGAGTTTGTCTGATTAACTCTTGTAGTTGATCTTGTTCTACAAAGTTTCGCGTAAAATAGATAACCCCGCCAACAGCGGGATGTCCCAAGATATCACGCTCTTCTGCGCTGAGCTCTGGGCCGGCCAAATCAATCATTACTGCGGTCATATATACATCTCTTACTTGATGAACAGCCAGCAGTGTGCCAAATTTCATAGCAGGCGTCACTAGGCAAACAACTGTGGCGATGATAATTGTTGAAACAACCACCATAATAGCTAGAACAAGCAAGGTTAGGATCACAACATGACACGATTTTGGGTATTGGCAGCTATCACCACTCTTAGTCTCAGCGGCTGTGGCGGCAGTGATAGCAACAACGATGACGCCACTGCGATTGTTGGGCAGTGTTCGGTTAGTGATGAGAAGCAACAATTTCTCGATTACATGTACGAGCAGTATTTTTGGAATGCCGAGCTCGCTGATTCTATCGATCCTGATAACTACGCTGATATTTACGAACTCTTAGATGCCATTACCGTCAGCGAGGATCGGTACTCATTCATTACCACTGAACAGCAATATCAAGACCGCTACGTGAACGCCGCCTACATTGGTTTTGGCTTTGCTACACGAGTTACCACCACCGCTCGGGTATTTGTCAATTATGTCTATCAAGATTCGCCGGCGGCTCTGGCTGGAATCAAACGTTCCGACGAAATCACTCACATAAATGGTGAGTCAGTGCAGTTATTACTTGCCCAAGGGCGCTATCAAGAAGCGCTCGGTGATGATGACGATGGGGTAACTGCAACCCTAACGTGGCGTACTGTCGCTGGTGATACCTATACCGATGTGCTGACTAAAACCGAGGTAGAAACGAACACCGTCTTAGCTACCAGCAGTTACAGCGTCGGCGACAAAACGGTGGGCTATTATGTGCTTAATACCTTTATCAACCGCACTGGTGACGATCTAAATCAAGCATACAATGAGTTACAAGGGGTTGATGAACTCGTCATAGACGTTCGCTATAACGGCGGAGGCTTAACCAGATATGCTAATCAGGCCGCCACGCAGGCTGCCGGTAATAACGTCATTGGTGAAGTGTTTGGCGATTACCTATTTAACGCAGACAATAGTGAGCAAAATTTTACCGAACTCTTTCAAATGTATGATGGCGTTCAACAGCTTGATTTAGAACGTGTGTATGTACTAACTACGGCGCAAAGCTGTTCTTCTTCAGAGCTGATCATCAATGCCTTGGAGCCGTTTGTCGAGGTGGTGGTGATAGGAGCCAGAACCTGCGGCAAACCCGTTGGCCAAATACCGCAACGGATTTGTGATAAGCGAACCTTCGTGGTCAATTTTGAGATTGTGAATGCGCTCGGCGAGGGTCGTTACTTTAATGGTATCGCCGCAGATTGTAGCGCACCGGATAGCCTCACCGGCGATTGGGGGCATGCCAACGACCCAATGCTACGGGCGGTTAATCAACATATTGAAACCGGTACCTGTGCCACCAACCCAACCAGCTCGAGTACCACCAGCACCACTTTATCCCCTACTAAACCTTGGCGTATTATCGACCAGTGGGCGGCCGAACATTAATCAGTTAACAGTCGGGGTAGCATGGCTACCCCGTGTTGATGGCAAACCCACTCAACTTCGACCTGATAAGCCTGTTGCAATAGTGACTTCGACAACACCTCAGCTGGCTCACCAACCGCCAACAGCTGGCCCTGATGCAGCAACACCAATTGTTGACAAAAGCGCGCCGCTAACGCCAGATCATGAAGTGCCACTAACACCAAAGCACCATTGTCCGCGCGCTGCTTAAGTAGCATGAGGGTTTCTAGTTGATGCCTTAGATCTAAGCTAGCAATGGGTTCATCAGCTAGAATTAAAGGCTGCTGCCCAATCAGACCACAGGCCAATTGAACTCGCTTCAGTTCGCCGCCAGATAAATCAGTTACTGGGCGTTGTAACAGCTCGGTTAAACCAAACTCTGCACTCGTTTGCTGTCGGTAATGACGTAACTGAGACTTGGTTTGGGCCAGATTAACTTGGCTCACTTGCAGAGCATAGGCAACTGTCACAGCTTCATTAACAAGGGTTTGCTGAGCAATGTAGGCAAGTTGCTGACGCCGCTGGCTAGGATTGATGTGATGCAAGTCTAATTGCTGCCATACACTCCCACCAGAACTTGGCGTGAGCAAACCAGCCAGTAATTTCAGTAAGGTTGATTTACCGGCGCCATTAGCACCAATCACCCCCACCATTTGCCCTGCCGATAAGCGCAGATTAACGTTAGTGAGCCTGCTTTCTAAACTTAAACCTGAGACTTCTAGCATGCTACTTTAGCCAACCTTATCAAGATGTATTTTAGTACTTTGCTGAATATTGTCGGTACAATAATATCAGTAGCCATGGAGCTCCAATTAACGACACTACCACGCCCAGCTGTAACTCAACTGGCGTAGGTATAAGCCGCACTAGCCAGTCCATTAGCATCAACAACCACGCCCCTAACAAAGCACTCAGCAAGATCATGGGTAGTGGTTGATGTTGCCCTAGCAACCGAGCTGCATGGGGGGCTAACAAACCAACAAAGCCAATAATACCAGCGGTAACCACCGATGCCGATACCAGTAAAGTAACCGCAGCGAAAATCAAAAAACGGTTCCAGCCTAACTGAAAACCCAAGGTTGCGATGGTGGCATCATCAAAAATTTGGGCGCTGAGAAAGCGCCGCTGACTTAGCAATAACAACAACGCAAGGACTAAACTCGGCGCCATCAACCACACATGCGACCAACCGCGATTTGCTACTGACCCCATCAACCACAAAGCCCATTCTTGAAACGCAAACGGATTTGGCGCCAAATTAAGCACCACAGCCATAAGTGCACCCGTTAACGAAGCTAGAGCTACGCCTGCCAAAATCAGCCGCAAGCCAAACATTTGGCCACTACTTAACAGCCACAACAATATTAAGCTAAGAGCGCCACCTAACATTCCCACTAAGGGCAAACTCCAAGCTATCGGTGTTAATCCACCCCAATAAAGTGCCACCACAGTAGCTAAACCTGCTCCACCAGCGATACCTGTTATACCCGGTTCTGCTAATGGGTTTTTTAATTGTAATTGCAGCACTGCGCCAGCCATCCCTAACGCCATGCCGTTTAATCCAGCAAGCACTAGGCGCGGGAGTCTTATCTCAAATAAAATAGCTGACTCTAGTGCGTTTTCTGGGAGTAACCGCCAACCATCAACACCACTGCCTAAATAGCCTAAGCCAATGAGTAAGCTGGCAAGGCATAGCACTAACCATAGTTTTACCCTCATGGCTCACCTACGACGGCTTGCAAATAATCAACTGCCCGCGTTGCAGGGCATCCAGACACCGCGGTAGGAATGCTACGAACCTGCCGTTGCTGCAACCAAGGGGTTAGAGCACTATGCCACAACCAATCATTTGCCCGAGCGTAAGGCTTAGCAAAGCCTTCGAGTACAATAAGCTCCGGATTTAATTTTAGTAATTGTTCGAGATTAAGCTGATATAGCACCAGGTCTTGATGCAGGCTTATCCATCGGATCTGTTGTTTAGCAAAAAGTTGCGCCAACCAACTAGCGCCCCCCCAAGCGTACTGATTGGGCATCAACACGAGTACCGATTGTTCCATGTTGGGAAGTTGGCTAAGTTGGTCTTGCTGCTGCTCTAACCAGGCTTGACCCCGCTCTGCAATAGCCATCACTGTTGCTGCTTCTGCTACGGTTCGCTGCCACTGCGCCCACGTTTGCGGCTGTTCCACCAACACCATCTGCGTATGCCTAGCTAACTGGTTAACTAAGCGAGCACGAGTAAAAGTGCCATAAACCACATAGTCTGGCTGTGCCAGTAAAACCTGTTCCAATCGATTGCCATGTGCCGTGGTTGGAATTATTTCCCAGTCGTTTGGTAACCACTGCGGTAACCAAGTATCAAAACATGGGTTAAGCGAAACCACAGTTACTGGCTTAGCCTGTACCGTGGTTAAGCTGAGCCAACCGATGACGATACTGACTAACGTGAGTCGTGCAATCACAAGGTATCCAATGCCTCTTGCAAGGTTTTCACCGCGGTGACCTGCATCCCAGCAATCGTCTCTTTAGGACGGTTACCATAAGGAACAATAGCCTTGGTAAAACCATGTTTGGCGGCTTCGTTCAAACGCGCCAAGCCATTTTGCACGGGCCTGATTTCGCCCGATAGACCCACTTCACCAAAAATAATCACATCACGGGGCAACGGCTGCTCACGAAAGCTAGATACAATTGCCAATAATAGCGCCAAATCCGCACCTGTCTCGGTAACTCGAACGCCACCAACCACGTTGACGAACACATCTTGATCGGACATGTGTAAACCACCGTGGCGGTGTAATACGGCCAACAACATGGCTAAACGAGTGGTTTCCATGCCCACCGCGACGCGGCGTGGGTTTGCCAACTGAGTTGCATCGACAAGCGCTTGCAGCTCCACCAACAACGGACGAGTACCCTCCCAAATCACCATCACCGCTGAACCACTGCCATGCTCTTCAGCACGTTGCAAAAATATCGCAGAAGGATTAGTCACTTCTTTCAGGCCTTGCCCGGTCATGGCAAACACCCCTAATTCATTGGCTGGACCAAAGCGGTTTTTATGGCCACGCAAGGTACGAAAGCGAGAATCTGCGCTACCTTCTAGCAAAATAGAGCAGTCAATACAGTGTTCTAACACTTTGGGGCCAGCTAAAGAACCATCTTTAGTCACATGCCCGACCATCAGTATGGCTACCCCTTTGAGCTTGGCATAGCGAGTAAGATAGGCGGCACACTCACGTACTTGGGATACACTCCCAGGAGCAGACTGAATGTCAGCCAAGTGCATCACCTGAATAGAGTCAATGACCATCACTCGGGGTTGTTCTTTGTCGGCTAAATCACAAATGGTTTCAACGGATGTTTCCGCTAACATGCGCAGTTTATCGGTGGGTAGATTTAACCGCTGGGCGCGCAACGCTACTTGTTGTAACGATTCTTCTCCAGTTACATACAAGGTTGGCATCACCTCTGCCAATTGACACATGGTTTGCAGTAACAATGTACTCTTACCTGCACCTGGCGAACCCCCAATCAAAATGGCCGAGCCTGGCACAATACCACCACCAAGAACCCGATCGAACTCTTTAAAGGTGCTACTAAAGCGCGGCAGCTCTTCAAGATCGACTTCGTTCAAGGTCTGTACTTTAGCGAGCGTTGCACCAGCGTAACCGCGACGCTCAACCGCGGCCGTTTTAGCCGTCCCTATACGTACTTCGGTGATGGTATTCCACGCTTTGCATTCCGTACATTGACCTAACCAACGTACGTAATCGGCACCACAATCATTACAAACATATGCCGTTTTTGCCTTTGCCATAACTATCCTTGGGTTATTCTTTAATAAGCTTATTAGTTGCTTGTGCTCTACTGCGTTAAGTGAGCTTTTATCGCGCTAAGATTGGGCTCGTTAATGACCACATCAGCGACGGCTTGCAATGCCGGCTTAGCACAATAGGCTATGCCAAGGGCCGCTTGCTGCAACATAAGACTGTCGTTAGAGCCGTCTCCTACCGCGATGGTTTGCTCCATAGCGATACCAAACTGCTGTGCTAACTGCGTGACTGCGGCGGCTTTCGCTTGCGCATCTATAATGGGCTCGGCAACGTCACCGGTCAGTCTATCACCATCCCAAATTAATCGATTGGCAATCACAACATCTAACGGCGCCTGCTGCTGTAATTGCTCGGCAAACCAGGTAAAGCCGCCAGACACTACTGCGGTTTTCCAGCCTAGTTGCCGAAACCAAGTGAGTAACTCAACGGCTCCTTGGCTCCAAGGAATCGGCTCAAATAATTGCTGAAAATCAGCTTGTGCTACTCCCTTTAATAACTGCATTCGTTGTCTTAAACTGGCGGCAAAATCTAACTCACCACGCATTGCGGCAGCGGTGATCTGCTCTACCTGATGTCGATAACCTGCTAGTTCAGCGATCTCGTCGATGCATTCGATGGTAATTAGCGTTGAGTCCATGTCAAACAACACTAATCCGGGTTTATGCAAATCAATCATGAACATCTTGTCCTTTTCAGTTAGCTGCTGGAGTACAAGAAAAGCATCAACTTTGCTTGCACCAAATCAGTGAGACAACGTATATTTGCACCATGTCAAAGTTACCTAGCCATGTTATCAGCAGTTTCCAACTTGTCTATCGCCGCTTGCGCCGATTGGGGCTAGCTGTGCTATTAGTCATTCTCATTGAGCAGTTCTGGGGCACCATGCACACCACCAGCCTGCAAGAGTTTCAAAGCCACAGCCACCAATTAATGCAAACGACAGCACGCCAAGCGGCTTTTTCTGCGCAGCAGTGGCTAGCTAACGACCAACCTGAGCATCTTGACGCACTAGTGAACCAATTACAGCAACAACCTTTTATCGCGGCTGCTAGTGTTCAAAACAGATATGGCGAAGAGCTTACTCAATCTCATTTTCAAGCTGATAGTGATGCCTTGCAACAAGCTTTCATCTTGGTTGAAGAGATCTCAGATGGTGACACTATTTATGGCTATCTAACTCTGGTTATCGATGAAGCGTTATTATTAGAGCAACCGTTAAATACCCACTCATATTTAAGCTTTTATGGTCAGTTTTTACTGGCCTTTGCCATTCTAGCTGGAGTTTTGTTAGCAACCACCTTCAATCGTTGGCGCCGCACCGTTACCACACCGGCAACCCCATAGCGTTGCTTAACCTAAATTAGCAACGATAGCCATGCTGTTATCCCACGTAGCCGCAGCTAGCTCTGCCACAGACTCAGTACGCAACCCCTGTAGCTCGGTTAAAACCCGTGCAATCTGCGCTGGCTCGTTACGTTGGCCCTGAAACCCTTGTAACGGCATGCTAGGCGCATCTGTTTCTAACACCAAACTATCTAACGGTAAGGCAGCCACAGTCGCTCTGGTTTTCTGTGCTCGGGGATAACTTATCACCCCACCGACCCCTAGTTTAAAGCCTAGCGCCAGCCACTGTTCGGCTTGCTGAAGACTACCGCTAAAAGCATGCAAGATACCTGGGTACGCCGGTAATTGAGAAGCTAACGGTTTGATGAGTTGAAGCAAGTCCGCTTGGCTTTGGCGATGATGAATTAACAGGGGTCGCTGATACTGAGCAGCTAATTCTAGCTGTCCGAGAAAGAGTTGTTGTTGCTTGGGATAATTGGCGCAAGTTTTATCTAAGCCAACTTCACCGATCACCCATGCTGGGTGTTGTTGCAGTTGTTGCTCAACCCAAGCTAGATCGGCTAATTGATGTTGAGCAATAAAATAAGGATGTAGCCCAACGCCCCGATGAATGGTGACACCTTGGCATTGCTGTAACCACACATCAGCCGCTGCTTGGCGTGCCACCCCTGGCACTATGATTGCCTCTACTCCGGCGGCTAAGGCACGTGCTACGATCTCCTTTCGATCGGCCGCAAACTCAGCGAAATCGAGATGGCAATGGCTGTCACACAATCTAAGCTTGGCCATCTCGACTCCTTACGGTGCTTACTCACCCTAGCAATTTAATGCTCGCGGGTATGGCTGAAGGTGATATCAGGATAGCGTTCTGTGGCCAAACTCAAGTTCACCATAGTAGGCGCTATATAAGTAAGATTGTCACCGCCATCTAGAGCCAAGTTTGCTTCAGCCTTGCGGCGAAATTCATCTAACTTGCGTGCATCAGCTGAGTGCACCCACCGCGCCGTGGCGACGTTAATGTTTTCGTACACAGCATCAACGTTATATTCTGATTTTAGTCGGTGTACCACCACATCAAACTGCAGCACCCCTACCGCACCAACAATTAAGTCATTGTTAATCAGCGGTCGAAATACTTGCACAGCACCTTCTTCAGAAAGCTGTACCAAGCCTTTTAAAAGCTGCTTTTGCTTAAGCGGATCTTTTAAACGAATACGACGGAATAGCTCTGGCGCAAAGTTCGGAATGCCGCTGAACTTAAATTTTTCGCCGCCGGTAAAAGTATCCCCAATTTGAATCGTGCCATGGTTATGCAAGCCAATAATATCGCCTGGATAGGCCTCTTCTACTTGTTCACGATCGCCCGCCAAAAAAGTTAATGCATCGGCGATACGCACATCTTTGCCGAGGCGTACTTGGTGCATCTTCATGCCTTTTTCATACTTACCAGACACAATCCGCATAAAAGCCACACGGTCGCGATGCTTCGGATCCATATTCGCTTGAATTTTAAAGACAAAGCCCGAAAAACCTGACTGACTTGCACTCACCTCAACGCCAGTATCGGTATCACGAGCTAGTGGACTAGGTGCCCACTCCACCAAACCGTCGAGCATGTGATCCACGCCAAAGTTACCCAACGCCGTACCAAAGTAAACGGGCGTTAATTCACCAGCTAAAAAGAGTTCTTTATCAAATGCGTTGGACGCACCTTTAACCAGCTCAATTTCCAGCCGCAAGTCATCAGCGTAGTTACCAATCCGCTGGTCAAGTTCAGGGTTATCTAGACCTTGAATGACATCTTTATCCTGAATCTTGTGGCCTTGCCCCGACTTATACAGAACCACTTCGTCTTTTAGGAGGTTATACACCCCCTTAAAATTCTTGCCCGAACCTATCGGCCAAGTGATAGGAGCACACATAATGTTTAAGACGTTTTCTACTTCGTCTAACAACTCCACCGGATCGCGAATGTCACGGTCAAGCTTGTTCATAAAAGTAATGATCGGCGTATCACGCAAGCGTGTTACTTCCATTAATTTTATGGTGCGCTCTTCTACCCCTTTGGCGCCATCGATAACCATCAAGCATGAATCTACCGCGGTTAAAGTACGGTAGGTATCTTCCGAGAAATCTTCGTGTCCTGGCGTGTCTAACAAATTCACCAAGGCTTCACGATAAGGAAATTGCATCACCGAGGTCGTTACCGAGATACCCCGTTCTTTTTCCATCTCCATCCAGTCAGATTTTGCATGTTGGCCCGACTTTTTACCTTTTACGGTACCAGCCTTTTGCAGTTTCTGCCCGTGCAACAAGACTTTTTCGGTAATGGTTGTTTTACCAGCATCAGGGTGCGAGATGATAGCAAAGGTCCTTCGCTTATTGATTTCATTAAGAAAATCTTGGTTTGCCATGTATAAATTCTTTTAGTTTGTACACGGATTTGTACACACTTTTGGAAGTACTCTCTTTTCAGTTCTTCGCTTGTCAAATCCGTCGTGTTAATCGTAATTGGCCGCTATTTTCGCTGATCTTGACTTTATAAACAATCAATGGTTATCTAATCGGTTACCATTTACTCTCAGCGTGCGCCAATGCTCAGTTGTAGCTGTTTGCAATCGTTGCTTCTTCAGCTCATGAACAACTGTGGCTAAACCACAAATTCCTTCG
>NZ_JANFPJ010000026.1:0-315 GCF_032227045.1 Pseudidiomarina fusca | reverse complement strand
TTTTCGCTGATCTTGACTTTATAAACAATCAATGGTTATCTAATCGGTTACCATTTACTCTCAGCGTGCGCCAATGCTCAGTTGTAGCTGTTTGCAATCGTTGCTTCTTCAGCTCATGAACAACTGTGGCTAAACCACAAATTCCTTCGCTACCAAAAATCGATGATAGCTTGTCGTACTACACCAATGATGGTGCAGTTGCCGTTGATCGGTATTGCAGGGTATTGCGGGTTCAAAGGTTTTAGGTACTGCTGTTCACCATCAATAACCAACTGCTTAAAGGTTGCTTCTTTCGAATCATCCAAACGCGCAACA
>NZ_JANFPJ010000025.1:0-46036 GCF_032227045.1 Pseudidiomarina fusca | reverse complement strand
CAACATTATGCGGGCACAGCTAGCCCACTTGATAGGCTTATCAGCAACCAATAAAACGGTGGAATTACTCCACCGTTACCGATTTAGCAAGGTTGCGCGGCTGATCCACGTCGGTGCCTTTAATAATGGCAACGAAGTAGGAGAGTAGTTGCAACGGTACAGTGTACACAATTGGCGCAATCAGCTCATCACAGTGCGTCACGTTGATCACGCGCATGCTGTCGTCACCTTTAAAGTGTGCGTCTTTGTCAGCAAACACATACATGATTCCGCCACGGGCGCGTACTTCTTCCACGTTTGATTTCAGCTTCTCTAACAGCTCATCGTTTGGCGCGACCACAATAACCGGCATGTCGGCGTCAATCAGTGCTAAAGGCCCGTGTTTCAGTTCGCCAGCGGCGTAGGCTTCAGCGTGAATGTATGAAATCTCTTTCAACTTCAACGCACCTTCCATGGCAATGGGATATTGGGTGCCACGGCCTAAGAACAAGCTATGGAATTTATCAGCAAACTCTGGCGCTAAGGCTTCAATGGCATCACTTAACAGCAAGGCTTCTTCAAGCTTAGACGGTAATGTTTTCAATGACTTAATTACGGCCGCTTGCTGCTCTTCGTTCATGCCGCGGTACTGACCAATAGCCAAAGTTAACATCAGCAAGCCAACTAACTGCGTGGTGAAAGCTTTCGTTGATGCCACGCCAATTTCCGTACCCGCACGAGTCATGTAGGCTAAATCTGATTCACGCACCATTGACGAGGTAGAAACGTTACATATAGTTAAGCTGCCCTTGTAACCAAGCTCCTTACTTAAACGTAGCGCCGCTAAGGTGTCAGCCGTTTCACCTGACTGTGAAATAGTGACTAATAAGCTATTTGGATGAACATGAGAGGTGCGGTAACGGAATTCTGAGGCGATTTCAACGTTACAAGAAACTCCAGCCATCGATTCTAGCCAATAGCGAGCTACCATTCCTGCATGATAAGATGTACCACAGGCCACAATTTGTACATGCTGAATATCTTTTAAAAGTTCTAATGAACCATGACCAAAAACATCTTCAGCAATCTTGCCATCAACAATTCTGCCCTCTAAAGCATTACGCACCGAACTTGGCTGTTCATGAATTTCTTTGAGCATAAAGTGGCGATAATCGCCTTTTCCACCAGCATCGTAGTTGCCGTCAGACTCGTGAATATCACGCTCAACGCGGTTACCGTCAGCGCCATAAACCTTCACCTCGGTACGCGTAATATCTGCCATGTCGCCTTCTTCAAGGTACATGAACTTGCGGGTTACTGGTAACAAAGCCAATTGGTCTGATGCGACAAAGTTTTCGCCAATACCAAGCCCAATCACCAAGGGGCTACCTGAGCGCGCGACAATAAGTCTGCCAGGATCGCGACAGTCCATGATGACAGTGCCGTAAGCCCCTTCAAGCTGTTTGATTGCGGCTTGTACAGCAGTGAATAAGTCCGCATGAGTTTTACGCTCGTGATGAACCAAATGACAAATCACCTCGGTGTCAGTATCAGACGCAAAGGTGTAGCCCAATCCTTTTAACTGCTCACGCAATTTATCGTGATTCTCGATAATACCGTTGTGCACTACGGCAATACAGTCTTCAGAAATATGAGGATGTGCGTTTGCCTCTGTGACACCACCATGAGTAGCCCAACGCGTGTGAGCGATACCAGCAGTACCGGCTAACGGTTGCTCGCCAACCGCATCTTTGAGTGCCTGGACTTTACCAGTCCGACGCACACTTTGTAGGCGTCCGTCTTCGCTCAATACGGCTAAACCAGCCGAATCGTAACCACGGTATTCAAGCCGCTTTAGGCCTTCAATCAAGATTTCACTAATACGGCGCTCTGAGGTTGCACCAACAATTCCGCACATTGTCCTTATCCTTTTTTTACAGGGCGTTGCCAGCCACTGATGTTCCGTTGCTGACCACGGGCCACACCTAGCTCATGATCATCGATATTTTTCGTTACGGTAGAGCCTGCACCTACGGTAGCATGCTTACCAATTCGTACCGGAGCCACTAACGAACTATTTGAACCAATAAACGCACCATCGTCTATTTCTGTCAGATGTTTGTTTACACCGTCATAATTACAAGTAATAGTGCCTGCGCCAATATTCACTCCAGCGCCAATTTCTGCATCACCTAAATAGGTAAGATGGCTCGCTTTAGAGCCTTGCCCCATGCGAGTCTTTTTAATCTCAACAAAGTTACCTACCTGTGCGCCCTCAGCCAACTCAGCACCTGGTCGTAAACGGGCAAAAGGGCCTACAGCACAATTTTCTGCAAGTACGGCTTCTTCAATCAGGCTGTTCGCTTTTACCCGAGAACCTGCGCCTATCTTACAATCACGCAGCACACAGTTGCTTTCGATAACCACGCCTTCGCCAAGTTCAACCCGGCCTTCAAAAATAACGTTAACATCAACCACCACATCATTCGCGATGATAACCTCGCCGCGAACATCAACCCGGGCCGGATCCATTAAGGTGGCACCGTTAAGCATCAGTTGCTCAGCCTGGCGAGCTTGATAGGCACGCTCTAGCCCGGCTAACTGCACCCGATTATTGGCACCTTCCACTTCGCTAATGGCTTGCGGTTGTGCCGTGGTAATCACTACGCCTTCTGCGGCGGCCATGGCGACAATATCCGTCAAATAGTATTCACCTTGGGCGTTATCATTGGATAAATTGCCGAGCCAGCGTTTTAACGCTGCTCCTTTTACCGCCATCATACCGGTGTTTACTTCAGTAATAGCCAGCTGCTCTGGGCTGGCATCTTTTTGCTCAACAATACCTACTACCGCGCCACTGGCATCACGCATGATACGTCCATAGCCGGTGGGGTCGGGTAGGGTCACGGTGAGCAGCGCTAACTCCGTCGTTGCCGCAGCATCCAACAAGCCTTGCAGAGTTTCTGTGCGCGTTAGCGGTACATCACCATACAAAATAAGTACAGTTTCGTCGTCAGCCACATAAGGCACGACCTGCTGCACGGCATGACCAGTACCTAGCTGTTGCGCTTGTTCAACAAAATTTAACGATTGTCCGGCTAGCCTTTCCTTAAGTACATCGCCACCATGGCCATAGATAACCTGCACATGTGTAGGCGCTAAGGTATGCGCAGTATCAATCACATGCTGAACCATGGGTTTATGGGCGATGGGATGTAACACCTTCGGTAACGCTGAGCGCATCCGGGTGCCTTTACCTGCTGCTAGAACTACCACATTCAGAGACATGAATCCTTCCGTTTCTATTTTATAAGCCTGCAGCTATTTTAAAGCTGTTTACAACAAATTAACAGACGAAAAAAAGACCCGCAAACCGAAATTTACGGGTCTTTTCATTTTCTTTAGATTGCAGGCGCGCTGATTACTTGCGAATTTTGCGAATAATCTGCAGTTGTGCCAACGCTCGAGCTAATTCAGCTGCTGCTTCTGCATAACTTAAATCAGAGGCAGAATCTGCAATTGCTTCTTCAGCACGTTTCTTCGCATCAAGGGCTTGCTGTTCATCAAGCTCTTCACCACGAACTGCCGAGTCAGCAAGTACCGAGACGTTGTGAGGCTGCACTTCTAGCACACCACCGGCTACGTAGATGATTTCTTCTTCGCCACCTTCTTTAACTACGCGAACCATACCTGGTTTAATCGTCGTTAATAAAGGGGCGTGACCAGGATAAATACCTAGCTCACCTTCGCTACCGGTCACTTGCAAGGTCTCTACGGCGCCAGAGAACAAACGTTCTTCGGCGCTGACCACGTCAAGCTGTACAGTTTTAGCTGCCATTTAAACCTCCCGGTTTATTACATTTTTTTGGCTTTTTCGACTGCTTCTTCGATGCTACCAACCATGTAGAACGCTTGTTCTGGTAGGTCGTCGTAATCACCGTTTAAGATGCCTTTAAAGCCAGCGATGGTGTCTTTCAAAGACACATACTTACCTGGTGAGCCAGTAAATACTTCTGCTACGAAGAATGGCTGCGATAAGAAGCGCTGAATTTTACGCGCCCGAGATACGGTCATCTTGTCTTCTTCAGACAATTCGTCCATACCTAAGATTGCGATGATATCTTTCAGCTCTTTGTAACGCTGCAATACTGACTGAACGCCACGCGCAGTCTCATAATGCTCTTTACCGATAACCAATGGGTCCAACTGACGTGACGTTGAATCCAATGGATCAACCGCTGGGTAAATACCCAGTGACGCGATATCACGAGACAATACTACGGTTGCATCTAAGTGAGCAAAGGTAGTGGCTGGTGATGGGTCAGTTAAGTCATCCGCAGGTACGTAAACGGCCTGAATCGACGTGATTGAACCAGTTTTGGTTGAAGTAATACGTTCTTGTAGTACACCCATCTCTTCGGCAAGAGTTGGCTGATAACCTACCGCAGATGGCATCCGACCTAACAATGCAGATACTTCGGTACCAGCAAGGGTATAACGGTAGATGTTATCTACGAAAAACAGAACGTCACGACCTTCGTCACGGAACTTCTCTGCCATGGTCAAACCTGTTAACGCTACGCGTAAACGGTTACCTGGAGGCTCGTTCATCTGGCCATAAACCAGTGCAACTTTGTCGAGTACGTTTGAGTCTTTCATCTCATGATAGAAGTCGTTACCTTCACGAGTACGCTCACCTACACCAGCGAATACTGAGTAACCACTGTGCTCGATAGCGATGTTACGGATAAGTTCCATCATGTTTACGGTTTTACCTACACCCGCACCACCGAACAGACCAACTTTACCACCCTTAGCGAACGGACAAATCAAGTCGATAACCTTGATGCCGGTCTCTAACAGTTCAGTAGCACTTGACTGTTCTTCGTACGAAGGTGCAGCACGGTGAATAGACATACGCTCTTCTTCACCGATTTCACCCGCTTCATCAATTGGCTCACCCAATACGTTCATGATACGACCTAGGGTTTGTTTACCCACTGGTACCATGATTGGCTCGCCGCTATTTTCTACGGTAATTCCACGACGCAGACCGTCAGTAGTACCAAGTGCGATTGTACGCACGATACCACCGCCTAACTGCTGCTGAACTTCCAAGGTCAAACCCTTGAGGTCACCGTCGGTCACCTTCAGCGCGTCGTATACCTTTGGCACGTCTGTTTGTGGAAATTCGATATCCACAACCGCGCCAATAATTTGCACGACCTTACCTTGACTCATGACATTTCCTCTAACTCTAAAATTCTTGCAAGCTTCGCCTTAAACCGCTTCGGCGCCCGATACAATTTCCGAAATTTCCTGCGTAATCGCTGCTTGGCGTGCTTTGTTATACACCAATTGCAGCTGATCGATGAGGTCTTCGGCGTTGTCGGTAGCGGCTTTCATAGCCACCATCCGCGCTGCCTGTTCACTGGCAATGTTATCCACCACACCTTGATACACGGTTGCTTCTACGTAGCGACGAATCAGCAACTCTAAAATGGGTTGTGGATCAGGTTCATACAGATAGTCCCAGCTACCTGATTGAACCTCATCACGAGACTCAGCTTTTGGCAACGGTAGCAATTGCGCTATCGTTGGCTCTTGCTTCATGGTGTTAACAAACTTGTTGTACACCACGAACAAGCGATCTAATTTGCCTTCATCAAAGGCATCTAGCATCACTTGTACAGTCCCTAACACATCATTCACGCTTGGCTTATCGCCTAGGCCCGATGTTTGTGCCAGTAAACGGCCTCCAAAGCGTTTAAAGAAACCCGTAGCCTTGTTGCCAATGGCTGCAAAGTCTACTTCTACGCCGCTTTCTTTTTGCGCTTGGGCATGTTTCACAACCGCTTTAAATTCGTTTGTGTTTAAACCACCGCACAAGCCACGGTCGGTAGAAATGACGATGTAGCCAACCCGTTTCACATCACGATCTTCTAGATACGGATGCTTGTATTCTAGGTTTGCATGGGCAACATGGCCGATCACCTTGCGAATGCTGTCCGCATACGGACGGCTTGAAGCCATACGTTCCTGCGCCTTTTTCATTTTGGACGCAGCAACCATCTCCATTGCACTGGTGATCTTCTGAGTATTGTTAATACTCCCGATCTTGGTTTTTATCTCTTTACCGCCGGCCATGATATTCTCCTGTTAACTCAACGACTTGTGGCTACAAAAATTGTAGCCACGTTCCGCTTACCAAGACTGCGTTTTCTTGAAGGTTTTTAAACCTTCGTGCAGCTTAGCTTCGATGTCGTCGTTATAGTTGCCAGTTTTGTCAATATCCGCCATCAGCTCAGCGTGCTCGCTACGCATGTACGCAATCAGCGCACTTTCGAAGTCGAGGATTTTGTCTTGCTCTACATCTTTAAGGTAACCCTTTTCTGCAGAGAAGATAGACACTGCCATGTCAGCCACGCTCATTGGCTCATATTGGTTCTGTTTCATCAGTTCAGTAACACGCTGACCGTGTTCTAACTGCGCGCGAGTTGCTTCGTCTAAGTCTGAAGCGAACTGAGCAAACGCTGCTAATTCACGATACTGCGCTAACGCTAAACGGATACCACCACCAAGTTTCTTAATGATCTTGGTTTGCGCTGCACCACCTACACGAGATACCGAGATACCAGCGTTAACTGCAGGACGAATACCCGCGTTAAACAAGTCAGTTTCTAAGAAGATCTGACCATCGGTAATTGAAATCACGTTGGTTGGTACGAACGCTGATACGTCACCCGCTTGGGTTTCGATAATAGGCAGCGCCGTTAATGAACCGGTTTGACCTTTCACTTCACCATTGGTGTACTTTTCAACGTAGTCAGCGTTAACACGCGCTGCACGCTCAAGCAAACGTGAGTGAAGATAGAACACGTCACCTGGGTAAGCTTCACGACCTGGCGGACGACGTAACAACAATGAGATTTGACGATAAGCAACAGCTTGCTTAGACAAATCATCATAAACGATTAACGCGTCTTCACCACGATCACGGAAGTATTCACCCATAGTACAACCTGAGTAGGCTGCTAGGTATTGCAATGCTGCTGATTCAGAAGCAGATGCAGCTACCACGATGGTGTTTTCTAAGGCACCGTGCTCTTCTAATTTACGCACTACTGAAGCAATAGTAGAAGCTTTCTGACCGATAGCTACGTACACACACTTAATACCAGAGTTTTTCTGGTTAATGATAGCGTCGATAGCTAATGCAGTTTTACCTGTCTGACGGTCACCGATGATCAACTCACGCTGACCACGGCCTACTGGAATCATAGCATCGATTGACTTATAACCTGTTTGTACAGGTTGATCTACCGATTGACGCTCGATTACACCAGGAGCAATTTTTTCTACCGGCTCAAAGCCATCCGCGTCGATCGGGCCTTTACCGTCAATAGGAGCACCTAGGGTGTTCACTACACGGCCAAGTAATGCACGACCAACAGGAACTTCTAAGATACGGCCTGTTGATTTAACTTTCACGCCTTCTTGAAGGTCCGCATAAGGACCCATAACCACGGCACCGACAGAGTCGCGCTCAAGGTTCAAAGCGATAGCGTAACGATTGCCAGGAAGCTCAATCATCTCACCTTGCATACAGTCTGCAAGGCCGTGAATGCGGATGATACCGTCGGTTACAGAAACGATGGTACCTTCGTTACGAGCTTCACTGACCACTTCGAACTGTTCAATTCGTTTTTTGATCAGCTCTGCGATTTCATTTGAATTCAGTTGCATGCTCAAGTCCCCAATTAGGATTGCAGTGCGTGTGCAAGTCGTTCTAACTTGCCGCGCACCGTGCCGTCGATTACTGTGTCACCAGCTTTAATGTATAAGCCACTGACAATAGCCTCATCGACAGTGCAATTCAGCTTAACTTTGCGTGAAAAACGTTGCTCTAACGTTTTCGCTAGATTGTCCTGTTGCTGCTGTGAGAGTGCTACGGCGGAGGTAACATCTACCGTGACTTCTTTCTCATGTTCAGCGCGTAACTCACCAAATAGGGCAAGTACAGCAGGTAAAGCATTCAAACGGCTATTTTCAGCCATTAAACGAACAAAATTCTGGCCTTTTTCATCCAATTGTTCGCCACATACATTAATGAATACTTCAGTTTTCTTATCTAGCGTTTCGGCGCTACTCAAAAATGTGGCCATAGCCGAGTCTTTTGCTACCGCAGCAGCAAAAGCAATCATACTGTGCCAATTTTCAATAGCGCCGTTCTCTACTGCAAAATCAAAAGCTGCTTTTGCATAGGGGCGAGCAACCGTAGTCAATTCTGACATTTGCACAAACCCCTTTGGTTAGAGTTCAGCGACCAGTTTTTCAACAATGTCACTGTGAGCGTCTTTATCAATTTCACGCTCGATGATTTTGCTAGCACCAGCAACAGCTAATACAGCTACTTGCTTGCGCAGTTCTTCGCGTAAGCGATTGCGTTCAGCTTCAACTTCAGCGTGACCAGCAGCGATAATAGTTTCGCGCTCGGCTTCGCCGCGTTGTTTGCCTTCTTCAACCGATTGCTCAGCGCGTTTCTTCGCTTGGGCAATGATTTCAGCCGCCTGTGCTTTCGCTTCTTTTAACTCGTCAGCAATTTTAGCTTGCGCTAATTCCAGGTCTTTTTCTGCACGTTCACCGGCAGCCAGACCATCGGCTATTTTCTTCTGACGGGCTTCAATCGCATTATTCAGCGGTGGCCATACGAACTTCATACAGAATAGTACGAAGACGATAAAGGCAATCAGTTCGCCGATAAGGGTCATGTTTAAGCTCACGACCTACCCCCTTAGTTCAGTTGTTCGAATTGGTATCAATAGACCTTACAGTACGAACAACAGTACCATTGCGATACCTACGCCAATCATGGCTACCGCATCGATCAAACCTGCTAAGATGAACATTTTAACTTGCAGAGAAGGAGCTAGTTCTGGTTGACGTGCACACGCTTCCAAGAATTTACCACCCATGTTACCGAAACCTACTGCGGTACCGATTGCACCGAAACCGATCAGTAAAGCTACAGCGATATATTTAAGACCTAACATTAGTTCCATTGTTTTCTCCGATATTTCAAAGGTTAAGTTAAAAAATAAAAGTTAATACAAAATCTTAGTGGCTCTCTGAGCTGGCCATGCTTAAGTAAACAATAGTCAGCATCATAAATACGAAGGCCTGCAACACAATTACAAGAATGTGGAATACCGCCCACACAAAGTGCAATGGTAATTGCGCCAGACCAATCGCTCCAATCAGGATAAAGATTAGCTCGCCGGCATATAAGTTACCGAACAAACGCAGTGCCAACGAGAACGGCTTGGCCACCAAAGCAATCGTTTCAAGCAATAGGTTAAACGGAATCAGTAGCACCTGAACGACCATATTACTTGAGCTAAACGGGTGTAAGGTAAGTTCTTTGATGAATCCAACGATACCTTTCATACGAATACCGTAGCCAATCATGAGTAAGAACACACCAATGGCTAATGCTGCGGTCATGTTGATATCGGTGGTTGGTACGATTTTCATGTACACATCGTGCGAATCCACACCGAAGGCTTGCTCGCCCACAAAACCAGCAAAAGCAGGCAAAAAGTCAACCGGAATTAAGTCCATTAAGTTCATGAGGAAAACCCACACGAAAATGGTTAACGCTAGAGGAGCGATAAGTTTACTTTTACCGTGGAAAGTGTCGCGTACGTTGTTACCAACGAATTCAACAATCATCTCAATAAAGCACTGCAGCTTACCGGGCACGCCAGTATCTGCTTTCTTTGCAGCACTACGGAAGATCATTAAGAACAAGATACCTAGTCCGATAGACCAAGCTAAGGTGTCAATATGCCATGTCCAGAAGCCAGCTTCACTACACGCTTTATTAAAGGCTATACCATTTTCGGTAGAGCACATTTTGGCGTTAGTTAAGTGGTGCTGAATATGACTTTGGAGCGTTAACTCTTCTGCAGCCATCTTAGTTTCCCACAATTTTAAGTTGATTTTAAAAACAAAATTGGTGCCAGCCATTGCACTGCTAAGGCGGTAATATAGCCGCTAACAACCGCACTAAGCGGGAGCGAAGTAAATACCAGCAATACAACCAATAAGGCTACTGCGAAGAAAATTTTTAATGCTTCGCCGGCAAAAAAATTACTCACTACAGTTTGCGCAGCTCGCGCTCCACCTTCAGCAAAGGCTCGCCATGCAAACAGTGCCGTAGGAATAATGACGGCGATACCGCCACCCACAACACCCCAAAAATACATATAGCCAAAATGCGGCTGCACCAAAGAAAAGACACAAGCGAGCAAAAATATAGCTCCAGCTTGGGCGCGAATTAACCTCGCTGCGAGTTGTTTCCCTTGGCCTGTTAACGTTCTATTCACGGGCTAAAACCCTCGGTTGAAAGCCCGCGATAGTATAAAGATTTAACGTTCAAATGCAAATGAAATGGGATGGTTAGCCATCCTCATTCAATTGAAATTGCATAAGAATGCCATCTAATTCATCTAAACTGCTGTAATTAATTACAACTTTACCCTTGCCTTTACGGCCGTGACTGATTGCGACAGCGGCGCCTAAGCGTTCACTTAAGCGCTTCTCTAGACGTTGAATATCAGCATCAGGCTGCGGTTTTGCTGGGCTTGGCTTGGCTGGTTCTAGAGCTTGGCGAACCAGTTTTTCAGCTTCACGCACCGTCATGCCTTTTGCTGCAATTAACCGAGCAATGTCTGTTTGCGCATCACCCTCTAAAGCAAGTAACAGCTTGGCATGACCTAATTCAATGTCACCGCGCTCTAGTAGCGTTTTAGTTTCGGATTGTAAATTATTCAAACGCAGCAAGTTAGTTACAGTTGCTCGGGATTTACCTACCGCATCGGCAACTTCTTGATGAGTTAATTGAAATTCCGTTAGTAGGCGTTGTAAGGCGGTCGCTTCTTCCATGGCATTGAGGTCTTCACGTTGAATATTCTCAATTAACGCAATAGCTACAGCCGCTTCATCAGGGACGTTTTTAATCAAACAAGGTACTTCGTCTAGGCGTGCCAGCTGGCTTGCACGCCAACGTCGCTCACCTGCGATAATTTCATATTTTTCTGGCGCTATTTCGCGCACAACAATGGGCTGAATTACACCCTGGGCTTTAATTGAAGCAGCGAGATCTTCAAGGGCCTCAGGAGTCATATCTTTGCGTGGTTGATATTTGCCCGGCTGTAACCATTCTATCGGTAACTTTTGCAGTTCGCCTTGGCGATAGTCTTGAACTATCTCATCAGGAACCTGATGTTCTTTTTCACGAGCCGTTTTACTGGTTGTAAGTAGGGCATCTAAACCGCGCCCCAATCCTCTTTTTTTGGCAGACATAAAGCGTCGTTTCCTTTAGCTTAAGCTTCAGCCGCTGCTTCGGCTTTTTTTTGTTGTTCGGCGCGACGAATTAACTCTCCGGCCAGGGCTAAATAGGCTTTAGCTCCGGCTGATGATTTATCGTAATACATGGCTGGTGAGCCAAAACTAGGAGCTTCAGCTAAGCGAACATTTCGTGGAATAACGGTTCGATAAACCTTGTCACCAAAATGATTTTTCAGTTGCTCTGACACATCATTAGCTAAACGATTACGAGGGTCGTACATGGTTCGCAAAATACCTTCAATAATCAACCTTGGATTAACAGCTTCAGCTAATCGTTCAATGGTATCCATTAACGCCGTTAAGCCTTCAAGAGCAAAATATTCGCATTGCATCGGCACTAACACTGAATCAGCGGCGGCCATGGCGTTTACGGTCAACATACTGAGCGATGGTGGACAATCGATGAAGATAAAATCGTAATTATCAACCACTGGTTTTAAGGCATTAGCCAAGCGCTGCTCGCGCGCAAATTCTTCCATTAATTTAATATCAGCAGCCGTGGTATCAGAGTTAGCCGCAATGAGGTGATATTTACCGTTAGTTTCTTTAATAATCACTTGTTCGGCTGGTTTCTGCTCAACCAATAGTTCATAGGCGGTGTTTTCAACATCGTATTTGTCGATACCACTACCCATGGTTGCATTGCCCTGAGGATCAAGATCTATCAGCAATACTTTACGGCGGGTTGCTGCCATCGATGCTGCCAAATTAACAGCAGTGGTGGTTTTACCAACGCCGCCTTTTTGATTAGCAATCGCAATAATTCTGCCCACAGGGGTTATCCTCTCGTTTTTATAATCACCACATGGCGTTCGCCATCGGCCTCTGGAACCTGTAATCGAATCACTTGTTCAACCTCAAACTGCGCTGGCAAGTCAGCCAATTCAGCAGTTGGGTATTGCCCTTTTAGAGCAAAATACCGGCCATCAGGCTTAGGTAAATGCTCACACCAATTCAGCATATCATTAAGCGAGGCAAAGGCTCTACTTATCACGCCATCAAATTTTAGTTCAGGTTGATAATCTTCAACTCTACTTTGCACAGCTGTTACATTCTTAAGGCCTAACTGATGGCTAACTTGGCGGATAAAACGAATCCTTTTGCCTAAGCTATCTAACAGAACAAAATCACGTTCTGGACAAGCAATGGCTAAAGGTAAGCCAGGCAATCCAGGCCCAGTTCCGACATCAATAAAGCGTTGCCCTTGAAGATGTGGTAACACCACAAGGCTATCCACAATGTGGCGACTCACCATTTGGATGGGATCACGAACCGACGTTAAATTGTAGGCTTTATTCCATTTATTTAATTGTTCAACCAATTGAATAAGTTGAACTTGTTTATCTAGAGAAAGATCAAGCTCGGCCTGAGCCAATAATGATTGTAGTCTATTTAACATGGATTTTATTAAGCACTCTTTCGCAATAGGCCAAGTTTCTTCAAATGCACCAACAACATTGAGATTGCTGCTGGAGTAATGCCAGATATTCGAGCAGCTTTACCAACGGTTTCTGGTTGATGTTGATTCAGCTTAGCAATCACTTCATTGGATAAACCCTTGATACTGGCATAATCAAAATGAGCCGGTAACTGAGTATTTTCATGACGTTGCTGTTTGCTAATCTCGTCTTGCTGACGCGCTATGTAACCAGCATATTTCGTTTGAATTTCTACTTGTTCAGCAGCTTTTTCGTCGGCTAAACCTGGTCCTAAAGCATTAATTTTGACGAGATCTTGATAACTAATTTCAGGGCGACGTAATAATTCTTCGCCATTCACTTCTCGAGTTATCGGCGTTTTAACTAATTCATTAACCGCAGCAACTGCTGGATGATCTTTATGGATCCAAGTACTACGTAGACGTTGTTGCTCTTGTGCAATGGCTTCCATTTTGTCGTTAAACGCAGCCCATCTTGCATCGTCAACTAAACCTAGCTCGCGGCCTTTTTCAGTTAAGCGCATATCTGCGTTGTCTTCGCGCAATAACAATCTATATTCGGCGCGTGACGTAAACATCCGATAGGGTTCTTTGGTGCCGAGCGTACTGAGATCATCAATCAATACTCCCATGTAAGCTTGATCACGGCGAGGAGCCCAACCGTCTTTTCCTTGCACTTGTAATGCAGCATTTAAGCCTGCTACTAAGCCTTGTGCACCAGCTTCTTCATATCCGGTCGTTCCATTAATTTGTCCGGCAAAAAATAAGCCTTGTAGATGTTTGGTTTCTAAGGTTTGTTTTAAATCGCGAGGATCAAAATAATCATACTCTATGGCATAGCCTGGACGAGTAATGTGAGCATTTTCAAAACCTTTGATGGAGCGTACTAAGGCTACTTGCACATCAAAAGGTAAACTAGTTGAAATACCATTGGGGTACACTTCATGGGTGGTTAAACCCTCTGGCTCAACAAAGATCTGGTGTGAGTTTTTATCACTAAAGCGCATAACTTTGTCTTCGATAGACGGACAATAACGCGGACCAACGCCTTCAATGATACCAGAGTACATGGGGGAACGATCTAAGCCACCATGGATAATCTCATGAGTTTGTTCATTGGTGTGGGTAATGTAGCAAGAAATTTGTTGTGGGTGATCTGCTTGTGATCCCATAAATGAAAAAACAGGAGTTGGGGTATCACCCGGTTGTTCTTGCATCACTGAAAAATCGATACTCTTTGCATCAATTCTTGGAGGTGTTCCGGTTTTTAAGCGATCTACTCGCAATGGCAGCTCACGTAAGCGTTTTGCCAATGCATTTGCTGGAGGATCGCCAGCTCGTCCACCTTGATAATTTTGTAAACCTATATGGATTTGGCCACCTAAAAAAGTACCTACCGTAAGTACAACTGTGGTTGCCGAAAACTTTAAGCCCATCTGGGTTACAACACCAACAACCCGATCGTTTTCAACGATCAGATCATCACAACCTTGTTGGAATAAATTTAAATTAGGTTGGTTTTCTAGAATCGTTCGGATAGCAGCTCGGTATAGCTGTCGGTCTGCCTGAGCTCTAGTTGCGCGAACTGCTGGCCCTTTCGATGAGTTTAAGGTACGGAATTGAATACCAGCTTTATCAGCTGCCATAGCCATGGCACCGCTTAGGGCATCAATCTCTTTAACTAAGTGACCTTTACCAATACCGCCAATCGCAGGATTACATGACATTTGCCCTAAGGTTTCGATGTTATGGGTAAGCAATAAAGTATTGCAGCCCATTCGTGCAGCCGCTAAGGCTGCTTCAGTACCTGCATGGCCGCCACCTATGACAATCACGTCATAATGTTGATGGTAAGAATTGCTTGTTGGCTGTGTTGGCATAGATTGATAAATCCTAGATAAACAGATGTCGTGTAACACCAAAAAAGTTGGGCAAACCCATGATCCTTGTGAGGATCATCAGATGTTATCGCGTCTTGGCTTTAAAAGCTTAGTTCACAAAAATGTAGCCGAGTATTGTACCTGTTATTTGGCTTGATCGGAACGTCTATATTTTAGTCTCGATCGCGTTAAGGATCTAAGAATATCTTTAGATCTTTTGTTTTGATCTTTTTTATTACTATTACTACTAGTTCAGCAATGTTTGTGGATAACTGAAGCTAAGCTAGGTTTGGTAAGGATCACAACGATCGGTTAGGGTGTGATTAGATCATGATCCTTTAGGTGATCAAGGTGTGTATAACCGGGCTAGTTATCCACAAGCGATCTTATTCACAGGTTAATACAGTGCGTATGTACAGGGTTCAAGCTAGGTTATACATGGTTTGATCACAGGGCTTGGATAAAATAAGGTAGCCATGTTGATGATTTTTCAATCGGATCATCGCATGACATATCTATTTCTAAGCGATCTAAAAGCTTTTTTGCGCCTAAAAGTTGCAGCATAGCATCGCAATCTTTACCTGCCTGGCAATAGGTATCGTAACAACTGTCACCCACAGCAATAACGGCATATTTGAGAGGGCTTAAGTTGGGTTTTTGCTGGCTTAGTTGCTCGGAAAAATCAAGCATGCTGTCACCATATTCACCGGCACCATGGCTTGCCACGCAACATAACCAGATGCTTTGCTCGGTCACTTCAGCGATTAATTCAGAGTAGCTTGGTTCATAATGCATCACGCTAGTCAGCCCTTGTTGTTCCAATAGGGCTGCGACTTCGTCAGCAAGGTATTCAGTATTACCAGAGGTTGTGGCTACGAGAATATGAACGGTAGGGAATGACATGCTAAAAGGCCCTTCTGTGCGTGCTAGATGTGTTGCTACATTAATTATTGCATTAATTAACGCATACTTTATCACGTCCGCTGGCTTTTGCTTGCTCTAACGCAATGAATGCACGGTTTAATGCGGCGCTGGTCGTCTCACTCAAGTGAAGGCTAGTTACCCCAATATTTAGCTTAATTCGTAAGGTGACATGTTCATCTTTTACAAAGGGCATGTTCCGTCGAATTTTGTCTAAAATTTCAACTGCATTACTAACCGATGTCGAGGGCAACAAGACCCAATAAATGTCCCCATGTGAATGGGCAACTAAGCAGTGATGAGGTAAGTGTTGTTGCAACGCTGTAGCTACTTGGCTGATGACGGTATCGCCCGTAGAAAAGCCGCATTCAGTATTAATTTGCTGCAGTTGATCAATATCAATCACAGCGATACTCAATTCTTGTGTTGGTTTACGGTTAGCAATTAGTAAGTTAGCCGCTTGCTCAAAATAGTTAGCGGAGTAGAGACCGGTTTGTTTGTTGTAAATACCATCCTGCTCTAAATCCTGGTTACGTTGGTGTAGAGCAGGCACTGCGGTGCCTAAATAACAGGTTACAGCCACAAAGTAGATAGCTATTTGGTAAATGATGGCATTATTGTCGAGAGCCAAAAAGTTGTATCCAGAAGAAATAACCACGGTGAGCAAAATCAGACTAAAAATTGTTCGAATGGTTTGTTCCGTAAATGCTATCCAAAATTGTGGAATAGCCACAAAGAAAATAAGCATACCAATAGATGGATGAGCAATCGCGTTATCTAGCAATAAAACTGTTATCACTGTTATCAACAATGCGGCCAATTTAAAAACGAACGGCCCCCATTGATTGTTCAATAGGTGATCATGTTCAAAATAAACATCCAGCCATGCTATTCGTTGTTTGGGTAAAAGGCGTCTAAATAACACAGCAAATAACGGGGTGATAACTACAACTCCAACGGCATCTCCAATCCAAAACGGTAGCCAAGCTTCAATAAAGGGCACGTCTGATCGTAAGGTGACCAATTCCCAAATCAATAAGGCTCCGGTAGCAGCTATTGAAGCGGCGAGCGTGTAGCATATTAGAATCATGCTATTTTTAGCTGGCAAACTATTTGTGAACACGTGTTTACTAATGAACTGCGCACTTAAACCAGCGAAAGCATAGGCGCCCGTGTGCACCATGGCGAACAAGGTAGCTGTAGCTAACTGATGAGGGTCAAAACGCCCCTGCAAGAGCCCATTTAGATCTAGAGATACGAAGAAAATAGCGCAAAAAACGGCAGGGAAAATACGTTTACCAAACACAAAAAACGCGGCTGTGGAAACCCCAGCAGGCAGATAATAGAGACTAATATATTGTGTATAGGACATGATGGCGGCACCGTAGAACAGTGCTACCCAAGATGCGAAGACGACTACTTGCTGTTTTAGATTCAAACTGACGCCCTAATCTGCTGAGTGTTTTTATTATTATTTATAACTAATTAAACCTAGCTGGCTTGAGGTTGCAAGCATTATTGAGTGGAATTTTAGCGGGATTACTAAATAGCTTCGATGAACGGCGATTTTTTACGCTCAAGTTAATGGTGCAGGGTGCCATTTGTTGATACATTCGTACGTACTTATTTCTTCTTTTATACGACGACCCAGCTAACGAGATAATAATAATGAAATCTACTCTGTATTGGTGTTCTGCGCTGGCTTTAGCGGCGACGCAATTATTTAGTACTGCTGCTTACAGTTCGGCAATTCAACAAACCAAAGGCACATTTGAAGATAAGTTTCGCCAACTCGATGAAGTGTTACCAACACCAAACGTTTATCGCAGTGCAGCCGGTGAACCGGGTGAGCAGTATTGGCAACAACAGGCCAATTATTCAATTAAAGTGCGCTTAGATGAAGAAAAGCGTCGCATAGATGCTGCTGAAACCATCACTTATTTTAATAATTCTCCCTACACCCTCAAATACATTTGGATTCAGCTGGATCAGAATATCTTTAAAAATGATTCGATGGCGGAGTTAACAGCTACCTTTAATAGTAAGCCGGATCCTAGTTTGGGTGGCGTGGATCGCCCTGCTCGAATCAGCTTGAACCAACTACGTCGGCAACAGTTTATGACCGACAACGAGTTAGGTTTTGCCATTAACAAAGTTGCGGATGGTCGTGGCAAAGCACTGGATTTTGTGGTGGTTGGTACCAATATGCGGATAGATTTACCGCAGCCACTTAAAGCCGGCGATAAAACGTCGTTGGCCATAGATTTTGGTTTCAACATCATCGATAGCGACACCGTAGGCGGACGCTCGGGCTATGAGCATTTTCCTGATGATGCGCGCGAAGGTGGCAACGATATTTTCTTACTTGCGCAGTGGTATCCGCGCGTAGCTGCTTTTACTGACTATGAAGCATGGACCAATAAAGAATTTTTAGGACGAGGTGAATTCACCCAAGAATTTGGTGATTTTGAAGTAACTATCGATGTCCCAGCAGACCATATCGTGTCGGCTACAGGGGTGTTGAAAAATGATCGTGAGGTGCTCACCAAAACCCAACGCGAGCGTTTAGAGCAATCGCGCAAAGCAAAACGTCCGGTCTTTGTAGTAACCCCAGAAGAAGCCTTGGAAAACGAGAAAGAAGGAACGGACAAGCGGAAAGTTTGGCGTTTTGAAGCAGAAAACGTGCGCGACTTTGCTTGGGCATCATCGCGTAAGTTTATTTGGGACGCCAAAGGCTATCAGCAAGGCGGTAACGTTCAACCAGAAGTTATGGCGATGTCCTTTTATCCAAAAGAGGGCGGCGAGTTGTGGGAAAAATATTCGACCGAGTCGGTTATTCATACCATGGAAGTCTACTCTCGCTTTTCTTTTGATTACCCGTATCCAACCGCACAGTCAGTGAATGGCCCCGTCGGTGGTATGGAATATCCGATGATCACCTTTAATGG
The DNA here is from genome assembly GCF_032227045.1 of Pseudidiomarina fusca. Taxonomy (NCBI): domain Bacteria; kingdom Pseudomonadati; phylum Pseudomonadota; class Gammaproteobacteria; order Alteromonadales; family Idiomarinaceae; genus Pseudidiomarina; species Pseudidiomarina fusca. The sequence continues at coordinate 27,458 of NZ_JANFPJ010000025.1, read as the reverse complement.
TCCGCGTACTATTTTACAGGATGATGGAAGCCGTACTTATTCTTTGTCAGAAAAACGATTCTTGATTGGCGTGGTCATTCATGAAATTGGTCATATTTACTTTCCAATGATTGTGAATTCGGATGAACGTCAATGGACCTGGATGGATGAAGGTTTAAACAGCTTTTTGGATGGGGTTGCCGGACGTGAGTGGGACCCGACCATTCCATGGGGCGTTGAACCGCGTTCAATCGTTGATTACATGAAATCAACCAATCAAGTTCCAATCATGACCCAGTCTGATAGTGTTCTTAATTTAGGGCCTAATGCTTACACCAAGCCAGCCGCAGCATTGAATATTCTAAGAGAAGTGATCTTAGGGCGTGAGTTGTTTGATTTTGCCTTTAAAGAATATGCACAGCGTTGGGCTTTCAAACGACCTACGCCAGCAGATTTTTTCCGTACCATGGAAGAAGCCTCAGGGGTTGATCTTGATTGGTTCTGGCGCGGTTGGTTCTACTCAACCGACCATGTTGATATTGCGCTAGATCGGGTTTACAAGTTACGTCTTGATACCCAAGACCCAGATATTGATTGGGAGCGTCGTCGTCAAGAAGAGACCGATAAGCCAACCTCGCTGTTTGTGCAACGTAATCAGGCTGAAGGTCGCAAAACATGGGTAGAACTGAATCCAGATGTGCGTGATTTTCATGATGAGAATGATCGCTTCACCGTCACCAATAAACAACGTAATGCCTATCAGAGTTTCTTAGAAAAACTTGAGCCTTGGGAGCGTAAGACCTTTGACCGTGCCATTGCTGAAGATAAGAACTATTATGTACTAGATTTCAATAATCTAGGTGGTTTGGTGATGCCTATTTTACTGCAGTGGACGTACACTGACGGTAGCCAAGACAGCATGTACATCCCTGCTGAAATTTGGCGGCGAAATGCTAAATCAGTAAGCAAACTGATAGTTACTGATAAAGAAGTTTTAGAATTTGCGGTCGACCCAAATTGGGAAACAGCAGACGTAGATATCGAGAACAACTATTATCCGCGTAAGATTATTCCTTCACGTATTGAAGCGTTTAAAGCAACTCGTGGTCAGGATCATATTTCTCGCGATATCATGCAAGATGCTAAAACCAAACTAAAAACCAAAGAAGCTAATGAAGAAGAGCAGGATTAATGCCATTCGTGATCTTACGTTGGTTGCTAGCGGTAACTAGCGTTTTTATTCTAAGTTTAGCTATTATGGCGGTGAGCACTAAAGTTAGTGCTCACCAACTAAAAATAGCCAGTACTACAGTGCTGTTTAACGAACGCACTGGCAATATTGAAATTATGCATCGGTTTATTTTGCATGATGCCGAACATGCCGTGCGTGATTTGTTTGATCGTAAAGCGGACATTCATCAGCGTGAGGCAACTCGTCAGCAATTCGCAGATTATGTGATGCAAGCCTTTGCGCTAGCGGATCATCATCAGCAGCAGTTACCCTTAATGCGGGTGGGGCACGAAGTTCAAGGCGTTAATTTTTGGGTGTACCAAGAAACTCCGATCCCAGCTGATTTAACGCAATTACAGATTAAACATAAAGCCTTGCATGATTTATGGTCAGACCAACAGAATCTTGTCAATGTGGAAGGTTTAGGGGCAGTAAAAAGTGTCATTTTTACTGCCGAAAGTGATTGGCAAGCTGTTCAATTAAACTAGTTAACCTGCTTGGAGGCAGCTATGGCACGCATCATGATAGCTTTTGCATTGGCAGTTATCGGGGCGGCTATAGTTGCCACTGTCATTCAAACTCAATTTAATTTAGCAGCGTTAGTGGCGTTATCCGTACCTATTGATTTGACTGTGCGGATGCATGCAATTAGCCATGATTTACTGCATTTTGGTCCTATCATTGCGTTAATCTTTATTCCTACCTTTGCCATTGCTTTTATGGTGGCATATTGGCTTAGCGTTAAACTAAAAGTGGCTGAACGTTGGTGGTTTATTCTAGCCGGAGGCGTTGGCTTAGCTGTCGCTTTTACCCTCATCGATAGTTTAGCCCCTATGCCCACCTTAATCGCAGCTAATAGAACCTTGCTAGGATTTATCTTAATGAGTAGCTGTGGTGCCTTTGGTGGCTGGATTTTTGATAGGTTATGGCATCCTCGGCCGCAAGAATTATTGGAGGAATTGCCATGAGTAGATTGCTACAAGCTTTATTAGTAAGCCTAAGTATGGTTCTGTCGGCGGCAGCGGCGGCGTCACAGCAAGAACCACAAGCACCACAAGTGCAGGTCACACCTAAGGTGCTAGCAAAAGGGTTATACTATCCTTGGTCGATGGCAGAGTTACCGGAAGGTGGATGGTTAGTAACTGAGCGCCCGGGTAACTTAGTGTATTTAAATCCCCAAGGGCAGCGCATGCACATTCCCTTAGACTTGCCTGATTTGTACGCCACCGCTCAAGCTGGTCTGTTTGAAGTGCTGCTTACCCCTGATTTTGAGCAATCGCGAGAGCTGGTGCTGAGTTATTCTTGTGGTACTGAGCAAGCGAATAATACCTGCGTAGTTAAAGCCAAATTATCACCACCGAATGCCGCTGGTTATGCATTATCTGCATTACAGAATATTTTTACTGCGCTACCAAAAAAAGAAGGTGCCGCCCATTTTGGTGCCCGCATGACTTGGCTTGGTGATGGTAGCTTGTTGGTGGCTTTGGGGGATGGCTTTGTGTATCGAGAACAAGCGCAAAATTTACAAAACCACTTGGGTAAGATTGTGCGAATTCGGCGTGACGGCAAAGTGCCGGAGGATAATCCCTTTACCCACACACAAGCTCCCGAAGTTTATAGTTATGGTCATAGAAACGTGCAAGGTTTAGTGTTTGATGCCGAGCGCAATAAAGTGTGGCAGCACGAACATGGCCCTAAAGGTGGTGATGAAATTAATGATATTGTAAAGGGTGGCAACTATGGTTGGCCTATGACCACTTTTGGTAAAGACTATACCGGTGCTTTAGTGAGCCCTTATAATGATTTACCTGGGGTAAAGGCACCGCTTTATCAATGGACACCATCGTTAGCTCCGGCTGGTTTAGCCCTGTATCAGGGTGATTTACTTGTAAGCCATTTAGCTGGGAAGAGGTTACAGCGTTTGCGTTTAGTGGATGGCAAATGGCATCTCGTAGCTGAATATCTAGTAGCACAACAACAGCGCTTACGCGCGGTAATGGTTGCCAAAGATGGTCGTGTGCTGGTGCTAACGGATAGTAACGAAGGTGAATTGTGGTCGTTAGATTTAGATATTCAGCAATAACAGAAAGATGAGGTTATATATGCAGTCTGTTTATTACCAGTTAAAACACTTCAGTGCGGCATTAATTCTGTCACTAAGCCTAGGTTTCGTCAGTTTAGTAAGCAGCCCAGCGCACAGTTACGGAGGTATTGGGCATGATGCTTTTTGCCAACTAGCATTTGATTTGAGCTCGCCGAAAACACAACAAGTGTTGCAGTCCTTTGCGGATCAGCATCCTGATTACGAAGACTTCGCCAGTATGTGTAATTGGGCCGACAACATAAAAAGTGACAAACGCTGGGACTGGGCTAAGCCGCATCATTATGTGAATTTTGCTCGTGGAAGTGCCAAGGTAACGGCTGCAGACTGCGCTGCTAACGGATGTATTTTATCAGCGATTCAACATCATTATGATGTGCTTAAACACGATCGCACAGATTGGATTGCCTTGGCTTTTTTAGCGCACTTTATTGGTGATTTACATCAGCCTATGCACGTGAGTTTTGCCGATGATCTCGGGGGTAACAGAGCACGCTTGTCCTACTTTGATGAAGCAACCAATTTACATCGGTTGTGGGATACCCAAATGTTAATGCAACGCGGTGGTAGTGATAGTAAAGCTAAAGCAAGTGAGCTGCTGCGCGGCTTAAGCACTTTAAAACCAGCGGCTATCGATGCTGAGCAAACGTTGGCGTGGGCGAATGAGTCGGCAGCAATTACTCGTCGTATCTATTCAAACTATCGTGCTGAACAGAAACTAGGCCAGAGTTATACCGACCAATGGGGACCCGTGCTAGAACAACGCATGCAACAAGGAGCACAGCGTTTAGCGGCCGTATTGGACGAACTTTATAGCGATTCGTTTTAAGCTTTAGAGTTAATTCTAGATGGGGTTTTGAATTGATTGCCGTCTGCACCATAAAGTGAACCGCTGGTGCCGGCGGCATCTTGCAAAATATTCAGCATGTGCTGATTGTGATGCAAGCGGTGCTGAATTAATTCACCGTTGAGTTGGTTTAATTGGGCAACCCGCTGGGTTGTAGCTAGCAGTTGTTGCCAAACCTCAGCACAACCAGCCGCTGCTGCCGCTGCTTTAGCGCCAGCAGCATCATTACTGTAGCCCAGTTTTTGTTGGGCTTTACGGCGCTGAGTTTCTGCTTGTTCAAGCTGCTGTTGCAGTTCTTGTTTCTGTTGTGCCAATACTTGCAACTGTTCACCGTTGATAGTGCCAGAACTTAACTCACGCTGCTCCTGCTCCAATAACGAGAGAAGATCTTGCAGGCGCTGCTGTTGTTGCGTTAAGTGTTGGCGCAAACTCATACCTTAATTAAACCTCGTCTGTCAGGCTTTTTAGTAAGCCTTCAGCGATCTTGTCAGCATTCATCGAGAGGCTACCATCGCGAATGGCTTGACGAAGCTCTTCAACGCGGGCCATATCAATGTCTTGGCTGGCATCTTGCGCTGCCGAACTTAAATGGGTCACCACATCAGCATGAGCCGCAGGCGCTGCGGTATCAGCTTTCTTTGTGGTTGCTTGTGAACGACTAGACTCAGTTTGAGTTAAGTTGTTCAGTGATTGAAATCCGTTAACTTTCACGGCTATTCCCTCGTTTTATCATGCACTACATGGTTTATCGGCATCTGCTGGTAATTCTTTAACCTATTATAGTGCTTTTGCCGTACCTTTACCTGTTACTAACACTTGTATGATGCGTTGATTATCTAATTTTACTCTAATTCTGTCACCTACTGCGGCAGTATCCATGGCTTTACCGCTACGAGTAATTACAAAGCCGGGACCTTCTGCGGTGATGATAATGTCGTCACCAAAGCGAATTACTTGAGTGGCTTGCAGTAAATTTTCTTGAATAATAGACCCTTTACTTAAGCTGCGGCGAAGTGTTTGCCCTAGCAGTTGGGGATGATCTTGTAATTGGCCTAATACCGCATGGCGCGGTAAGCGCTGCAGCGGCCCAGTGACTACGTCAATATGCTCTGATTGTAAGGGACTTCCTGTGGCAAGCTCTGCTTTTGTCACCCAATAGCTACCGATAACCTCAACCTGAAGTTGCACAAATTGCTGGATGGCAGTGGGCGCACTTTCAGCGCTTGAATTACTGCACATGATTTTTACCATCACCCGACCCGTCAATCGCTCTGGCACACGAGTAAATTGCGCCAGAGGCTGGTCATGATAGCTGCTATCGCAAGCACTGAGGCTGGCTAAACTAGCGTTTGAACTAAGGATGCTGATGTGGTGCTCGGAGCTACCCAGCGGCAGTTCTTCACGAACCAAGGTCGCAATAGCTTGTTGAATGATTGGCGGCAACAAAGACTCGGTCAGACTGGTGGCCTGACTCGAGGGTACGTAAGCAAGCCAGAGAGTGGCCCCAAGAAAAACTATCGCACGCAATAAAATAAGCATACTCACAAGGTGATGATGGATAACAGCTGCCTAGATTATAGCCATAAGCATGCTTTGAGATGGTTAGAATTGGCGTTAAAAAAAGCGCTTATTCATCGCTTTGGCTTGCCCTAAAGCGCAGTAATCTGCTTGGTGTAAAGGAGGGTCTCTTTGATGATCGACAAGTTAACGAGTGCATTACAGTTTCAGCAACAAGCGTTGGCCTTACGGCAGCAGCGCCAAGAAACCTTAGCCAGTAATATCGCTAATGCTGACACTCCCAATTATAAAGCGCAAGACTTTAACTTTGCTACGGCCCTAAAACGGGCCACAGCTAGTCAAACGGGCCCAGTGCCGCTAGCAAAAACCCATAGCGGCCATTTGAGCTTAAGCAATGCTCATCAAGCTCCAGTAGCTATGCAGTATCGCGTTCCTGCGCAATCGCGCCTTGATGGCAATACCGTGGATATGGAAATGGAGCGCGCTCAGTTTTTAGATAACTCGTTACGTTATCAAGCAGATATCCAATTTTTAGATGATCGTATCACAGGCTTGCGTAAAGCCATGCAACCGGAACAATAACGGAGCTTAACGGATGGCTAATTTTTCAATTCTGGATATTTCTGGTTCGGCTCTCTCGGCGCAATCCCAGCGCATGAATGTCGCCGCTAGTAATATGGCTAATGCCAACAGTGTGGCCGGCCCTGATGGCGAACCCTATCGGGCGAAACAAGTTATTTTTGAACAGCAGTTGCAAGCCAACGGGGTGGGCGGCGTAAAGGTGCAACAAGTGGTTGAATCTACCGCGCCAGCTCGACGAGAGTATCAACCAGGGCACCCGTTAGCGGATGAGCAAGGGTATGTCACCATGCCCAATGTCGATCCTGTTGCAGAAATGGTGAATATGATTTCAGCGTCGCGTTCTTATCAAGCCAACGTTGAAGTAATGAACACCAGTAAAGATTTGTTAATGCGTACCCTAACGATTGGTAAAGGCTAATGAACACCATCAATAACGCAGTATTAAACCAGGTTAATCAAACTACCCAGAACGCACAGGTGGCTTCGAATAGCCAAGAGATGCGCGATAACTTCATGACCTTGTTGGTTACACAGTTGCGTAACCAAGATCCATTGAACCCGATGGAAAACAATGAAATGACCTCGCAATTGGCGCAGATCAACACCGTCAGTGGTATCGAGTCCTTAAATGACACCATGCAAAACATCAATGGGCAAATGGAAGCCGCAAAAAACATGCAAGCGTCGGCCCTGATTGGTCGTGCTGTGTTGGTGCCTGGCGACCGTTTGTTGGTGGGTGGCGAAGTGGGTGATGTGACCCCTTTTGGTCTTGAGCTAAGCGCACCGGCTGAGAATGTCACGGTAAATATTTATAACGCTAGCGGTATGTTAGTGAAGCGAATGGATGTGGGCGCTGTAGGCAGTGGGCCACAATCATTCTCATGGGATGGGGTGATGGATGATGGCAATCAGGCGCCCGCCGGATCTTATAATTTTACTGTTGAAGCCACCAATGGTGATCAAGCAGTAACCTCTCAACGCTTTAATTATGCTCAAGTGATTGCTGTAACCATGGGTCAAGATGGGCCACGGTTAGATTTAGGCGGAATTTTAGAACCGGTGCGTCTTGAAGACGTTCGGCAAATTATTTAAGGAGCTCTATCATGGGTTTTTCTCAAGCTTTATCTGGTTTACGCGCAGCTGCTACTAACCTTGATGTGATTAGTAACAACATTGCCAACTCACAAATCGTTGGTTTTAAAAGCTCTCGAGCTCAATTTGCCGATATTTATGCCAACGCAGAAGTTGGTTTAGGTACTCGTATTGCCGGTGTGTTTCAGGATTTTAGCGACGGTAACATTGAAACTACCAACCGTACTATGGACTTAGCTATCACTGGGAAAGGCTTTTTCCGCTTCGAGCAGCAAGGTCAGATTCAATATTCGCGCAATGGTCAGCTTTCTATCGATAAAAACGGCTACATTGTGAATGCGCAGGGCGCACGCTTAACGGGGTATCCAGATGGCATAGGCTTTGGTGGTCAACCGCAAGTATTGCAGGTGCCAGCGTCTGGTCTAGCAGCGAATGCTTCGACCGGTATTGAAGCCACGTTTAACTTGGATACCTCAACGACCATTATCGATCCGGCTACCACGCCTTTTGATATGAACAACCCTGATACCTACAGCTATGCAAACTCGGTAACCCTTTACGATTCGTTAGGTAACCCGCATCAGAGCATGATGTACTTTACCAAGGTGGCCGATAACCAATGGCAAGTACGGATGTCACGCGATGGTGAATTAGCGCCAGAAACTGGTGTACTAGATTTTGATGCCAATGGCCTGTTGGTTACTCAAACCGATATGGATGCCTTTACTTTTACCCCAGGTGAGGGTGCGGCTGATATGTCGATTGCGTTGGATGTGACTGGTACCACCCAGTTTGCAAACCAATTTGAGCTTACCGCGATTGAGCAAGATGGCTACCAGTCAGGGACCTTGATGCAAGTAGCAGTAAGCGAGAATGGTGACGTTGTTGGTACCTACTCGAACGAACAACAAGTAGTTTTGGGTACCATTGCCTTAGCTAACTTCCAAAGTTTAGAAGGCCTTCAATCTATTGGTAATAACGCGTGGATTGAAACGCAAAAATCAGGCGTGCCGATTGTGTCAGTTCCAGGAGAAGGCCAGTTTGGTGGCATTATGGCCGGTGCCGTAGAAGCCTCTAACGTAGACTTAACCCAAGAGCTCGTTGCTATGATTATTGCTCAGCGTAACTATCAAGCCAACGCTCAGAGCATTAAGTCGCAAGACGAAGCACTACAAACCACCATGCAGCTGAAGTAATAAACCATGGACGCCATTTTATATACCGCCATGAACGGCGCCCGGCAGACGCTCGATGAGCAATCGGTAGTAACGCATAATTTAAGTAATGCTTCGACCACCGGTTTTCGTGCGCAGTTGGCTGCGGCTAGGGCCGTGCCTGTGCAAGGCCCGGGTCCGTTGGATACTCGTGTCGCTGCCGTCACTACGACGGGCTTGTTTGATACCCGTGCTGGTGCCATTCAAACCACCGAGCGTGACTTAGACGTAGCTTTAGATCAAGCCAACTGGCTAGCGGTACAAACCCCAACAGGCGAAGCTTATACCAAACGAGGTGACTTGCAGGTAGATGCTGACGGCCAGTTGCTGGTGAACGGCATGCCGGTATTAGGTGATGGAGGTCCTATTTTAGTGCCTTTGGGCACCCAGTTAAGTATTGGCAATGACGGTACTTTGAGTGGGATTGGCCTAGGGGGTGATGCCAATGAGTTGGTGCCGCTAGATCGTTTAAAGTTAGTGCGAGTGGATCAACCGCAACAGCTAGAACGTAGCGCTGATGGTTGGTTTAGAAGCCCCAATGGCGGCGCTTTAGAGCGTGATGAAACCGCCCAAGTTGTCAGCGGCGCGCTAGAGGGTAGCAACGTCAATACCATAGAAGCCATGGTGGCCATGATTGATACCCAACGTCGCTACGAGCTTAATATGAGCGTGATAAAAACCGCAGACGAAACAGCTCAGCAGGCAAACAGCTTGTTGTCGGTGAAAGGTTAGTTAGGAGAATCGCAATGATTAAATCATTATGGACGGCAAAAACCGGTTTAACCGCCCAGCAACAACAGTTAGACGTTATCACCAACAACCTAGCTAACGTGAATACTGCTGGTTTTAAACGCTCGCGGGCAGTCTTTGAAGATTTGCTTTATCAAAATATGCGCCAACCAGGTGCGATGAACAACGCTCAAGACGAATTACCGTCGGGGTTGCAGGTGGGTACCGGGGTGCGAACCGTTGCCACCGAGCGCCTACACACCCAAGGTAGCCTAAACAACACCGAGAACTCGCGCGACCTGGCCATCAGTGGCAAAGGCTATTTTCAAGTGTTGATGCCCGATGGCAGTATTGCCTACACCCGAGACGGTAGCTTTCAGATCAACCAAGATGGGCAAATGGTTACGGCCAATGGATTTCCATTAGAGCCAGCAATTTTTCTACCAGCGAACGCCTTGAGCGTCACTATTGGTCAAGACGGTATTGTTACGGTCACTCAGCCGGGTAACACCCAAAGCGTGCAGGTAGGTCAAATTTCTCTGGCCATGTTTATGAACGACGCCGGGTTAGAGGCTCGTGGTGGTAACCTTTACGTGGAAACTCAAGCGTCTGGCGCTCCAAACGAAGCGCTACCAGGTTTTAATGGGGCTGGTACCTTGTATCAAGGCTTTGTTGAAGCATCTAACGTTAACGTCGTAGAAGAAATGGTCAATATGATTCAAACCCAGCGAGCCTATGAAATTAATAGTCGCGCCATTTCTACGAGCGACGAAATGCTGGCGCGTTTAGGTCAACTGTAAGGAATGAGCACCATGATGCGCGCTGGTAAGCTGGCAATCAGAGCTATGGCAACTGTTGGGTTATTAGGCTTAGCGGCTTGCAGTTCATCGCCACCTGAGCCCAAAGTTGTTGAGCCTTATCAGCCTATTCATATTCCCGAGTATGCCCAAGCAGAAGCGAATGGCTCGATCTTTCAAGCGCAACAGGGCTATGTTCCTTTGTTTGAAGATCAGCGTCCCCGCCGAGTTGGTGATGTGATTACCATAGTGCTAGAAGAACAAGTGAGTGCTACTAAAAACTCATCCTCGCAGACTTCTCGAAGCAGCAATATGGGGTTGGATTTAGAAGGCTTACCGGAAGCTTTAGAACAGTTAGCTGAATATGGTTTCACCGTTGGTAGCGCCAATGATTTTGCCGGGTCTGGCGGCTCCAGTGCCAGTAATCAATTTTCTGGCATTATTACCGTACAAGTTACGCAAGTATTAACCAATGGTAATTTACGAGTGCGTGGCGAAAAGCAGCTCGCAATTAACCAAGGCACCGAGTACATCCGTTTTTCTGGGATTGTGAATCCACGCAGTATTAGTGGACAAAACAGCGTTACTTCTACGGCTGTCGCAGAAGCGCGATTGGAATATTTAGGTGATGGTTATATCACCGAAGCGCAGCAAATGGGCTGGCTACAACGCTTTTTTAATTATATTGCGCCGTTTTAACAGCAGCATATAAGCAGGATAGAAGAATGAAGATGCGACAGTTTTGGGTAGCTTTAGTAGCACTGGCACTCTTGATGCCTACCGTGCACGCCGAGCGCATTAAAGATCTTGCTGATTTTGCCGGCGTTCGCACCAACAATTTGGTGGGATATGGTCTCGTTGTAGGGCTTGATGGTTCAGGTGACCAAACCATGCAAGCGCCGTTTACTGGCCAGAGTATGACGAACATGCTAGCTCAGTTAGGCGTTACTATTCCGCCGGGCACCAACATGCAACTACGCAACGTTGCAGCAGTAATGGTGACCGCGACCTTGCCAGCTTTTGCACGCCCCGGGCAACAACTTGATGTGGTGGTGAGCTCCATTGGTAACGCGCGTAGTTTGCGCGGTGGCACCTTGTTGATGACCCCCTTGAAGGGTGCAGACGGGCAAGTTTATGCGTTAGCCCAAGGCAATCTGCTAATCAATGGCGCCAGTGCTGAAGCACAAGGCTCGTCAGCGCAAATAAATCAACAAGCCGGTGGTCGTATTAGCGCCGGTGCTACCGTAGAGCGTAGCGTCGCACTGGATTTGGATCGTACCCCGCGCAGTCTACAGCTTAATTTAAAGCAGGCAGACTTTACCACCGCGTTGAATATGGTAGATACCATCAATAGTGACTTTGGTTACCCAGTAGCACAGGCCATTGATGGGGGCACCATTCGCTTAGAGAGCCCTGCTGATACAACCGACCGCGTGCGCTTTATGGCGCGCATTGAAAACATTGATGTCTATGCTGGCCCAAGTGATGCCAAAGTGGTGTTTAATTCACGTACAGGCTCGGTGGTCTTGAGTGGCCCGGTAACACTTCGTCAAGCAGCGGTAGCCCATGGCAATTTAACCGTGACCATTGCCCAGCGTAGTCAGGTGAGCCAACCGCCAGCGCTTAGTGGTGGTGATACCGTGGTTACCGAAGGTGCAGATATTGCGATTAGCCAAGAAGGTGGTGCACTGCAAGTGGTTGAAGGCACAAATCTTATGCAAGTAGTGCAGGCGTTAAATAGCTTGGGTGCAACTCCTAGTGATTTAATGGCGATTCTGCAAGCGCTCAAAAGCTCTGGTGCATTACGGGCTGAATTGGAGATTATTTAATGGCTGATAGTAACGCAATAAGCCAGTTAACCCGTGGCGTGGCGATGGATGTGCAATCGTTAGACTCATTGAAAACGGCCAGTAGGCATCGCCCAGAGCAAGCGGCTACCGAGGCTGCGCAGCAGTTTGAAGCCTTATTTATTCAACAGATGATGAAATCGATGCGGCAAGCGGGCGGCGAGTCAGAGCTGTTTAATAGTAACGCCATGCGCACCTATACCGATATGTTTGATCAGCAACTAGCGAGCGAGATGGCCGCAGGTAAAGGGATTGGTTTAGCTGAGCAGTTATTGCAGCAACTTCAGCAAAAGCCACGCTAAGCACTTAAGTTTATGCCGCTGCTGCCGATACCATAGGCATCAGTAAAGGGAGCAATTATGAGTATTTTTGCCATTGGCTTAAGCGGTCTTCGAGCTGCTCAAAGTGGATTGTTTGCCACCAGCGGTAACATCAGTAATGTGGGTACGCCCGGTTACAATCGTGAGTTAGTCCAGTTAAGCGAAAACCGCGCAGCTGGAGTTTTAGTGAATGGGGTTGAACGCCAGTTTAACCAGTTTGTGGCAACTCGACTCAATGCCGCAAGTGGCTCATTAGCATCCTTTGAAGCCTATCACACTCAAGTTAAGCAGATTGATAATTTGCTATCGGACGAACGCGCAGGCTTGGCTCCGGCCATGCAAGAGTTCTTTAAAGCTATTGGCCAGGTGAATAGTAACCCAGCAGATCCAGCCGCTCGTGCGGGTGTTATGGGTACCGCCGGCACCTTAACCGCACAATTCCGCTCCTTTGATAATTATTTAAACGACATTGAGCGCAACATTGGTAATGAGATCACCTACGAGGTGAACAGCATTAATTCACTCAATACTCAAATTGCTAGCCTCAATAAAGAAATTTTGTTGGCTCGCAGCGGTGGTACCGAGGCTCCCAATAGTCTCTTAAACCAACGCGATCAGTTGGTGCATGAGCTTAGCCAAAAAATGGACGTGCGCGTGTATGAGCAGTCTTCAGGCTCTTACAGTGTCTCAATGAGTAATGGCCTACCGTTAGTAGCCGGCGATAAAACCTATGAGCTTGAGGCGCAAACGGACCAAGCAGATCCTACCCGGTTAGCGATTGTTTATACCAATGCTACAGGGCAGCCTATTCAGTTACGAGAAAACGTATTTAGCCGCGGCTCGCTGGGTGGGTTACTGGAATTTCGCTCAGAAAGCCTCGATACCCTTCGTAATCAGCTAGGCCAGATGGTTGCGGTGTTTGCCTCAGCAATGAACGAGCAGCATCAACAAGGGGTGGATTTAAATCAGGACCCGGGCCAAGCGATGTTTAGTATGGGCAGCCCGCTTACCTACAGTCATAGCGCTAACACTGGCGATGCTACCGCCACCACAACAATTACCGATGCAACGGCACTGTTAGCCACAGATTTTGATGTGCAATTAGGACCAGATGGCTATCAAGTGACTCGTCTAGATAACGGTAAAACCGTGCCAGCAACCTTTGATGCTGCTACTAATACGTTATCTTTTGCGGGCGTGGAGGTGAGTTTTGCTGGGGGCGCAGTAGCCGAAGGTGATCGCTTTAAAGTACGGCCGCTGGTAAACCAAGCGAAGAATTTTGAGCTGGAGCTTGAAGATGGCTCACAGTTTGCAGCAGCCCAGTCGAATGCCAGTGGCGATAATAGCAATAGCTTAGCCTTACAAGAGCTACAGAATCAGCTGTTGGTGGAAGGTAAAGGCACCTTTAATCAAGCCTACGGCAGCATGGTGAGCACCTTGGGTAACCAAATCAATGTGGTACAAGCTAACATGGCGGCCCAGCAAGGCCTAACCGAGCAACTTTATGCGCTGCAGCAATCTGAGTCTGGGGTCAACCTAGATGAAGAAGCCGCTAATTTGATTCGTTATCAACAATATTATCAGGCTAACGCAAAAGTCATCGAGACCGGTTCCACCATTCTCGATACCATTTTGTCGTTACGTTAAGGGTTGGGAGCAAGTAGATGCGTATTAGTACCATGACCATGTACAACCAGAGCAATACCTCGATGAATCGGCAGCAAACTGAGTTTCTGAAGATCTCGCAGCAAATTGCCAGTGGTAAGCGAATAGTCAATATTTCTGATGACCCGCAAGCCATGACCCAAGCCATTAATATTCAGCAATCTAAAGCGGTAAGTGGTCAGTATGACCAAGCTCGAATTGGCGTGCGCAACGCGCTATCGCAAGAAGAGAGCGTTTTGAACAGCGTCAGTGATGTGTATAGCCGCGCTAAAGAGCTGCTGATTCAAGCCTCTAGCGATACCATGTCGGATGCCGACAGGGCTTCTATTGCGAGCGAATTAGAAGGGGCTTATCAGTCCTTGTTAGGGTTGGCTAATACCCGTGATGGCAATGGCCGCTACTTGTTCGCCGGGTACCAAGACGATAGCCCAGCTTTTGCTGCTGGCGCTGATGGAGCCGTGCAATACGTAGGTAACGACCAAGTTAGACAACAAAAAATAGATGGCGATAGACTGGTTGATGTGGGTCACATTGGGGCCGATATTTTTGATCGTGTGCATAGCAGTGCTAACTACCTTGCTGATGCCCCGCTCACAAACCAAGGGACATTAGAATTTGGCAATATCGCCATTACCGACGTTGATGCGGCGGGTTTTGGGGACGCTTTTGACATTGAATTTGCCGACAATGGCGGCGCCATGCAATACCGTGTTAATGGCGGTGCTTGGGAAGATTACACCGATCCTATGACGGTTTCTTTAGCCGGCGTGGCGATTGAGTTAAAAGGCCAGCCAGCTGCGGGCGATAGCTTGCGTGTGGCTCGAGGAGCTGAAAATAATACCAATATTTTCCGCACCTTCGAGAAAGCCATGGCCGTGTTAGATGCTCCCGCTACGGATGCCTCTAGTAAAGCTACCCGAGCTAATACCCTGCGTACCGTGATGCGCGAGTTTGATAATGGCCTAGACAACGTGCTTACTACCCGTGCAGAGGTGGGTGCGAGCTTAAATGAATTGGATGCGTTAGATGCTATTGCTGGTAATCGGGAACTGGCTTACGAACAAGCATTATCGCAACTGGTTGATTTAGATTATGTCGAGGCGGCTAGCCAGTACAGCGTGCGGATGGTGGGTTTACAGGCCGCGCAAAAAGCCTTTGTTGATATGAAAGGAATGAGCCTGTTTAACTTCCTGTAAGTTGTTAAACAGGGAGCAAACTCCAAGCCAAATTCAATAGCTTATAACGCCATGCTGGTGAGTACCTGCTCTAGCATGGCAAACCCCTGCTCAAATAGCCGCCGTAAATACCCGCCAAGCTCAGTCATCAATACCGTTAATAACACCAAACCCAAGGTCAACGACATCGGAAAGCCCACCGAAAATACGGTAAGCTGTGGCGCAGAACGATTCAATATACCTAAGGTAAGGTTAACAATAAGCAGTGCGCCGAACACCGGTAAAGCCAGTAAAATACCAGAACTAAAGATGACCATGCCAAACTGGGCAATCAACAAAAAGGCATCAGCGTTCATGCCCAAGGTTCCGACTGGTAACAAAGTAAAAGAGCGAGCCAGAACTTCTAGCATCAACAAGTGGCCGTCTAGGGCTAAGAACATCAAAATAGCAAAGGTATAGAAGACGCGCGATAAGATCATGGTGTTGGCGCCGCTATCGGGCGAGAAAAAGGTCGCGAACGCTAACCCCATTTGTAAGCCAATATATTCACCTGCGGCCTGCACCACGGCAAATACAACTTGCATAACTAAACCTATGGCGACCCCAATAATCAGCTGTTCGATGATGATACCAAAGCTGGCCCAAGAGAACAGCGGCACGGCTGGTAGCGGTGGTAGTACTGGGCTAATAATCATCGTGAAAATCAGCGCTAAACCAAGTTTAACTCGGTTGGGCAGGCTTGAATGACTGAAGATAGGGGCTATCAATAAAAACCCAGTAAAACGGCAAAATGGCCACAAAAACAGGCTAATCCATTCTTGTAATTGCGCAAAAGAGACGGTAATCATGACCGACCCTATTGAATCATGATAGGAATATTAGTGAAGAGACGCGTGGTAAAATCAATAATCAACTGCAATAAGTAGGGCCCGATCATAATCAAAACAGCTAATACACCAAGTATTTTGGGGATAAAAGATAGGGTCATTTCGTTGATTTGGGTGGCCGCTTGAAACAAGCTGATCAACAAACCTAAAAGCAGCGCTGTAAGCAGCAGCGGGCCCGCTAGATAGAGACACACCAGCATCGCTTGGTAGGCAATGGTCATGACTGTTTCTGGGGTCATCGCCGGCTCCTACAGGTAAAAACTGTTGGCTAAACTGCCAATCAGTAGTTGCCAGCCGTCAACCAACACAAACAGCATTAGCTTAAACGGCAACGAAATGGTCGCCGGCGGGACCATCATCATCCCCAAGGCCATCAGCACACTGGCAACCACTAAATCGATGATTAAAAAGGGAATGAAAATAGTAAAACCAATTTGAAAAGCGGTTTTTAGTTCGCTGGTAATAAAGCTCGGCACCAGTACGTGAAAAGGCACGTCTTGAGGACTTTCTAAGGGCCCGACATTCGCCAAGTTCGCAAATAACGCTAAATCCGGCTCGCGCGTTTGTGCGAGCATAAACTCACGCAATGGGCCGCCAGCTAACTCGATAAATTGCTCAAATCCGATAGCATCTTGGCTAAAGGGGAGCCATGCAAGTTCGTAAATTTGGCTGAACACCGGCTGCATAATAAAAAAGGTTAAAAACAATGCTAACCCCAGCAGCACTTGGTTAGGCGGTGCTGATTGCGTACCCATCGCCGTACGCAGCAAGCCAAATACGATAATAAGCCGCACAAAACAGGTCATCATTAAGAGTACGGCGGGTAAAAAAGTAAGGCTAGTTAAAAACAGTAAGGTTTGCAGCGACAGCGACCATTGTTGGCCGCCATCTTCAGTTGGGCTAGTAGTTACCCCTGGGATGCTCTGCGCAATGGCGTCGAGCGGCAGTAACAGGCTACCTAATGCAACAACTAAGACCACCCACCAACGCATCAGTCGTTATCCTTGGTGGGGTTAGCAACGCGAGAATTGGCAGCCTGAAAACGAGCGGCAAAGCTGCTTAGTTGAGTTGCAGGAAGAGCCTGCGCTGGCATTTCGTGTAATTTATTGATGCCGTTGTTGGTAACGCCAAGCACCAACCAAGTGTCTTTTACAGCGACAATGACAACACGTTCGCGTTGACCGATAGCCAAACTACCAACCACCTGCATTAAGCCTGGTTGGCCAACACTTTTACCTGACAGCTTACGAAACACCCAAGCGCACACCAAGATCACCGCAATAATAAATAATAAAATCAGGGTTACCTGGCCTAAGAGGGCCATACCGGTGGCTAATTCGGGTGCGTCGGTACTTTGCATCAGCTTAACGGTTTAACTTTTGTACACGCTCAGACGGCGTGACGATTTCGGTAATTCGGATACCGTATTTATCGTCTAACACGACCACTTCGCCTTGTGCGATTAAGTAGCCGTTGATCAGAATATCCATCGGTTCGCCAGCAAGACCATCTAGCTCTACCACTGAGCCTTGGGCTAATTCTAGCAACTGTTTGATGGTGATCCGTGTGCGCCCAAGCTCTACGCTTAGCTTGACTGGAATATCCATAATGATGTCGAGCTCGTTCATGGCTGAACTGGCAGCTGCACTACTATCCAGTGGTTTAAATACGCCGGCATTATCACTCGCCGCACTGGCTTGCTCTTCGTCTAGGGCATCAGCCCATGGGTCTTGTTCGTTGTTAAACGAATCGTCTTTATTCGTCATCAGATGACTCCTTGGCGCGCAGTGGTGTGAATACACCTTTGCGGCTATCTCGCAGAATAGATTGAGGGAAGCGGTGATTATCTAGCATTTGCTTCACTTTCAGCGCTCTATGTTCATCAATGGTACCAAATTCACATTCCATGATAGGCAATGAGTTAACCGTAGCCATCACAGTCGCCGGTAGCTCAATGGGTAAAATATCGCCTGGCTTCAATGACATTACTTGGGGTAAGCGCAAGGGAATTTCGACAAAGTCGGCGATGACTTCAACACTAGACGATTGTAGTTCATGAGTGATGCGTTGGCGCCAAGCTTTGTCGTTTGAATTACCACCAATGTCCGCGCGAAGGTTACTTAGCTTGTCGCGCAGTGGCTCGACCATGGCATACGGCATACAGATTTTAAAGGTGCTTTCTAAATGCCCGACTTCTAAACGGAACGTCGTCGTCACCACAATTTCGCTGGGTGAACTGGTGATGGCGGCGAACTTAGGTTGTACTTCTGAGCGAATGAAGCTGATTTCTAACGGATGCACGGCACGCCACGATTCTTGATAGGCGTCGATAGCTAAATTCAAGACTCGATTGATGATTCGCTGTTCGGTGGCGGTAAATTCTCGCGCTTCGTTGCGCGTCATAAACCGACCATCACCACCAAACAAGTTCTCGACAATAATACTTACCAAGGCATGGGGAAACACCACCAAGGCACTGCCGCGCAGCGGTTTCATCGAGATGATATTGAGGTTAGCCGGTGACGGGGTCGCATCAGCAAAATCACTGAAGCGCTGATAGCGCACCGAATCCACCGTGATATCTGCGTTACGGCGCAACAAGTTAAACAAGTTCATGCGAAATTGCCGGGCAAAACGCTCATTGATAACTTCTAAGGTATGCAAGCGCTCGCGCACAATACGAGCCTGTGACCCCGGGTCGAAAGGCTGCTGCTTGACCTTCTTGCGCTGCGGCTGCGCACTTTTAGCGGTACTTGCGGACACATGGTCAGTAGCGGTAGAGCCGATCTCGTCGGCAACTTCCGCTTCTGGTTCTATAGCACTGATAAGAGCATCAAGCTCTTCTTGTGACAGGTGGTGTCCGCTACTCATAACTTCTTCTTATTGAACAATAAATTCTGTGAACAAAACATCGTTGATGAGAATTTCTTCATCGCCCGAGTAAGGCTCGCTCAAAGCCTTGGCTATGTTGCTAGCCAGGGTTTTTTTGCCTTCAGATTTAGCAATCTGTTCTGCTTGCTGACCTGATAATAAGACCAGTAAGCGGTTGCGTACTTGCGGCATGTTTTTAGTGAGCAATTCTTTCATTTTCTCACTAGGTAACTCTAGCGTTAATCCGGCATAGAGCAAGCGCGGACCATACTGATCGCTGGCTAAGTTCACCGTAAACGGCGCAATATTTAAAAATACTGGCTCGATTGCTTCTGGTTCTACATGACCTCCGGCGACAGAAGCCGTTGCGGCGATGTTTCGAGTATCCCAAAGCAAATACGTATTAAGCGCCATTACCCCAATGAGGAGCACTTGCAAGACCATCATGATTGGAGAGCTCTGTCCCGCCGTAGCCGACTGAGCGTCATTTTTTCGCGCCATGTTATCTACCTTTTCTATCATCCATTAGCTGCTTGCTTAGGCGTAAGTATCAACTGCGCCTGAAGCAGACGCAGCAGTATGCCGAGAATTTGCTTCTCTGTCAGTATTTTCGGCCGCAGTGGCGATTTCTGCAGGGTTAATTTGCGAGTTATTTCGCCCCTGGTCACGATCTTGTTGCGCAAAGCCAGCTGCAGACTGGCCGGAACCAGCAAATTGCTGTGCGGTACTAGCGTGGTTAGATTGCTCGCTTACTTGCGAGCCCTGTAACTGAATTCCCTGATTTGCCAAAGTATCTCGTAGCTGTGGCAAGGCTTGCTCTAACGCTGCACGCACAGCACCGCTGTGAGTGAGGATGGCCAGCTGTGCTTGATTGCGTTCATCCAATTGCAGTTGCATCTGTAGCGGACCAAGCTCTGCGGGATGAAGCTTTAGCGTCATCTGTTGGCCGTTGTGCATCACTATCTGCACCATTGATTGGCTTAACTGGTTAGCCCAAGCTTGAGAACCTACCGATGCAGTTAGCTGGGCACTGCTGGTGCTTGCGCTCGATAAGTTACTCGCATCGGTTAACATCACTTGAATAGCAGGTGCTGTCAGGGTCGAGCCTGCTGCCGCAGGAGCCGCAGTGCTGGCAAGTGTGCCCGTAGCCAGTTGTGGTGAGGCGTTATCCGCAGGTGCTTGATTGCTTTGGCTAGCTAACGCTGCTGCCACAGAGTTAGCAACGCTAGAATGGGGCGCTTCGGTTGTGGCTGCCGCATGGGTTGCGGAGAGGGCTGCTGATAGTGTTGGCTTAACCCCTGCTAAATCACTCGCAGTCGCGCTAGCAGCTGTTAAAGCTCCCGACACCTGATTAGGTTTGGCAGTCTTGCTTGCGACATGATTTGCAGCATGGCTTGCTGCGGTATTCGTAGCCTGTTGGGTACCAACCAGAACCGCTGGCGATAATGAGTTAGTGTGAGCAGCCGCAGAGGCGAGTGCTAGCGCAGCGGTCCCGCCTTCGTTCGCAGCCAGGGTCTGCGCGAACAGAGTCGCAGCAGGTGCACCTGATGGATTCCCCGTTGCCAGGTCAGCTGCAACACCAAGGTTTGCCAGTAAGGCCGGCGCTGAAAATTGCGGTAATTGGCTGCCAGAGCGGGCCACCTGTTGCGTTAGATCTGGGTTCTTGCTGGTGGCAGTTTGGGCCGGCAACTGTAAAGCAGCGAAAAGCCCAGCAAAACCACTGTCGGCGCCAGTGCTGCCTAGCTCAGTACCACTGGCATCTTTAGTGCCGGTAGTACGAGGGCTAACAGGCACTGCTGCGATAACCGAAGATATTTGTACCATGGCCGTTCCCTTATTTAAGCGCCTGTTGCTGACGTACGTACATCGCAATGGATAGTTCGTCAGCCAGCTTTTGCTCACGTTTATTTTGCTGTTGCTGCGCCTTATCCTGCTGCCGTTGTGCTAGGGTTTGATAAGACTGCAACTGCTGCTGTTGCTGCTGCCAATGCTTGGTACTGTGAGCTACTTTTTGTTGCTGTTGTACCAACGCTTGCTGAGCCTGCGTGATGGCTTGATCTAAACTACTTAAAAAACGCCGATAAGTGGTTACCATCACGCTTGGCAAGCCCGCCTGCAATTGCTGTTGCAACTGTGCCGCATATTCATTGCGATATTGCTGCAACACCTGTAACTGCTGCGAAATCTTTACTTTGTTCTGCCGCTCAGAGGCGAGCAACACAGCTGCCTCGGTGCGAGCTTGTTCAGCACGCTCGGTTAACAAAGACAATGCGGTAGAGTTCATTATGCCCCTCCTACTAACGAGGTTAAGCCTTTAAAAGCGGCCTCAAAAGGTGCTTGTTCGTGCATTTGCTGTTGTAAGAAGCGCTCGATTTGCGGTTGTTTTTGCACCGCCTGATCTAAGAGGGGGTCGTGGCCCGGGCTGTAAGCACCCACACTAATAAGATCGCGATTGCGTTGATAGACCGAGAATAGTTTTTTCAAGCGTTGCGCACTTTGCAACTGATTAGGCGCGGTAATGCTTGGCATAACGCGACTGATAGAGGCCTCAATATCAATGGCCGGGTAGTGTCCACTCTCAGCTAATTCACGTGATAAAACAATGTGGCCATCGAGAATGGCGCGGGTGCTATCAGCGATCGGATCTTGTTGGTCATCGCCTTCAGTTAACACCGTATAAAATGCAGTGATAGAGCCGCCACCACGGGTACCATTACCGGCGCGTTCAACTAAGCTAGGTAATTTAGCGAAGACACTTGGTGGATACCCTTTAGTAGCTGGGGGCTCGCCAATAGCTAAGGCGATTTCACGTTGCGCCATGGCATATCGAGTAAGAGAATCCATAATCAACAACACATGTTGGCCGCGATCGCGAAAGTCTTCGGCTAAGCGGGTAGCATAGGTAGCGCCTTGAAGGCGTTGTAACGGCGATGAATCTGCGGGTGCAGCTACCACCACGGACCTGGCCATCCCTTGTGGCCCAAGAATATGATCAATAAACTCTTGGACCTCACGACCACGCTCACCAATTAAACCCACCACAATCACGTCGGCTTTGGTAAAGCGCGCCATCATGCCAAGCAAAACAGATTTACCCACACCAGAGCCGGCAAATAGGCCCATGCGTTGGCCGCGACCAACGGTCAGTAAGCCATTGATAGCACGAATACCAACATCGATAGGAGTATCGATAGGGGCACGTTGCATGGGGTTGATAGGAGCACTAGTAAGGCCGCCAAATTCTGTGTGTTTAGGCAATGGCCGATTATCTAAAGGCTGCCCTAAACCATCTAACACCCGTCCTAATAATGCAGGGCCCAGAGGAAAGCGCTGACCGCTTTGGTCGTTGTCGGTAAAAGGCACCACGCGTGCGCCTGGCACTAATCCTTGCACGTTGTTGAGTGGCATTAAATAAGTAATATCACCTGCAAAACCAACCACTTCAGCAGTAATGCTGTTGGCATTGGCTTCAATACAGCAATGGCTGCCAACCGGCACTCGTAAGCCCACAGCCTCAAGTACCATGCCGGTGGCCCGCACCAAGCGGCCGCACATAAACCATCGCGGCTGTTCGTTAAGCTGCTGCTGCACGCTGGTAAGCGTTTGTTGCCAGTGGGGCAATAGGCGGGCCGAATTAGGCATGCCGCCCTCGTACTTGCTGTAGCATACGTTGCCAGCGGGTTTCGATGGTTGCGTCTAATTCACCTTGAGAGGTGAGTAACTTACAGCCGCCGCGCTCTAATCGCTCATCGGTTCTTAATTTCCAGCGTAAACTGGCGAGCTCATCTTGCATATGCTGTTCCACGAGCGCCAGATCTTGTGGATGCAGAACTAGCGTGGGACGCTCACCCAGCAGCGGGTCTTCATGAATGATATCGCGGATAAGCGCAATGATTTGCTCAGGATTCGCCGCCAAGGCTTCACCGGCAAGTTGTTTTCCTACCGTCATGGCCAATTGCAGTAAGCTATCAGCTAACTGCTCGCTCATGCTATTGATAGCGCTGTCGGCACTTTTTAATAAGTCTGCTAATGGCGCTAAAGCTTGTGCTAGTTCGGCTTTTGCGGCTTCTTCTGCGGCCGCTTTACCCGCCGCTAGGCCCTCAGCGCAACCTGCGTCGTAACCTGCCTTATGCCCCTCGACATGGCCTTGTTCAGCGGCCTCGGTACGCGCTTGCTCTTGTAACTTCTTAAGTTCGCTTTGCTGGGCAAACTCGGCCGTTTTAACCTGAGCATTGTCGGCGGGTGTTGGTGGTTTGGACGGCGCCGGCTGATTTAACGAACGCATGTTCCAGCTTTGCCACTCTTGCTCAGAGTTGCTATTGGTAGAGCTTGGTTCAGTAAAAAAAGGCTTAAACGTAGGCATCGTCACCGCTACTCAAGACAATTTCACCAGCATCGGCCAAGCGACGAACCACCTGCAGAATAGCTTTTTGTTCGCCTTCCACTTGCGATACTCGGATCGGTCCACGAGTCTCCATTTCTTCACGAATAAGCTGTGCCGCACGCTGGGACATATTGCGTAGGAATTTCTCCACCAATTCGTCGGGTGCGCCCTTGAGAGCAATCACCAACGATGAGGTTTCTACCTGACGCAAGAGTACTTGGATACTGCGGTCGTCCAAGTCCAATAAGTTTTCGAACAAGAACATTTCGTCGACAATCTTTTGTGCCAACTCGTCGTTGTAGGCGCGAATATTTTCCAATGCAGTATCTTCTTGGCCTGCAGAAAGTAAGTTGAGTATCTCTGCAGCCGTTCGCACTCCGCCCATTTTGCTGCGCTTGAGCGATTGGCCATCTAACATACCGCCAAGCACCTCGGTCAGCTCTTGTAAAGCCGCTGGCTGCACCCCGGTAAAGGTGGCAACTCGCAGCACCACGTCGTTGCGTAGGCGCTCATCAAATAATTCTAGTACTTTTGCCGCTTGGGCACGATCCAGGTGGATTAAGATGGTGGCAATGATTTGCGGATGCTCATCTTTAATCATTTCAGCAACTTCTGGTACGTCCATCATGTTTAATGCGTCAATACCAATGCCACCTACTTTGTGCTCAAGCACGTCTTCAATCAGTGAGTTGGCACGGTCGGTACCAAGCGCCTTAGTTAATACAGAGCGTACGTAATCGTCGTATTTATCTAGCGATGGGGTGTCAGCTAGATGCTGATGGAAAAGCTCCAACGCGGCTTTGATTTCGGTATGGGATACGTCATCAAGGCGCGTCATTTCCTTACTGATTTTTTGAATTTGGTTAGGCGCAAAGTGTTTAAAGACTTCTGCAGCAGATTCTTCTTCAATCATCAGTAACAGTAGCGCAGCCCGCCGTAGCCCGGTGGTTTCTTTACTTGCTTTGGCGCCATTGGTGGCCGGCGTCGCGCTCGTTGGGTTAGACGTGGTCATCTTCGTTCATCCAATTTTGTAAAATACGAGCTACTTGGCGTGGGTTACTTTGTGCTGCTTCTTTCGCCTTCGCTAAGGCTTGAATATAGCTAGCATTACGTTGCTGTTTCGGCCAATGGAAAGGATCGCTTGGGGTAGTGTCATCCACCTCAAGCTCATCGTCATCAGCGTAACCGCCGCCCGCTCGACGACTGCGATTGCTGCCATTTGCAGCAACGGCATCATCATCATCGTCGCCTACTACTGCGCGTAGACGGCCACGAGTTTCAGGGGTCTCGGTTACTGCAGAAGCTGGTGCATAACGTTTTAACAACGGCCGTAGAATCAGCAAATACAGCAATAGCACGCCGATACCAGCAATAACATACCGAGCTAGCTGCTTGATAAAATCAACCATTGACGGTTGCTCGTACCAAGGCGGCTGTTCGTCGGTGGTGTGTTGTCGTACAAACACGCTATTCACTACTTCGAGCTGATCGCCACGGACTTCTGAAAAGCCCATAGCCTGGCGTACCAGCCGATTAATGTAATCAAGCTCTTCTTCACTGCGTGGAACTAATTGCGGCACGCCTTCTTCGTCTAACACACTGCGATGATTGATAACCACGGCTACGCTTAGTCGTTGCAGTTGGCCGCGTTGGTGGTCAACGTGTTCAACGGTACGGTCAACTTCGTAATTAACCACTTGGTCTTGCTGAATTTGTTGTGGATTAGCGTTGTCGGCCGCCGTGGCTTCATCGGCATTGGTGATCGACTCGATTGGTGATGCAGCTACACCAGGAGGCGTATTGCTCAATGCTCCGGGAACGCCGCTAGCGCCCTGGCCATTGCCCTGCATACTGAGATTGCGTTGAATACTACGGATAGCCGCAGTTTCCGGCGTTTGATTGGGGCTATAACGCTCGGCAGTCGCTTCACGCTTGGCAAAATCGACTTCAGCAACAACTTGGGCTTGGATATTATCGCGGCCAAGGATCGGGCTCAAAATATTTTCGATACGTTCTTGATAGGAGCGCTCTAACTGATGGATGTACTCTAATTTAGAACCGATTTGAGCGTCTTCTTGATTGCTGTTCGACAATAAGGAGCCGTATTGGTCCACCACAGTAACCTGTTCCGGCGCTAACTCGGCAACACTGCTTGAAACCATGTGGATAATCGCTTGTACCTGTCCATCGCCAAGCTTGCGGCCAGGATGCAAGGTAAGAATAACCGAGGCTTTGGCTGGCTCACGTTCACGGACAAACACGGAGGCTTTAGCCATGGCTAAATGCACTCGTGCTTTGAGTACAGGGCCGAGAGATTCCATGGAGCTGGCCAGTTCGCCTTCTAAGGCACGCTGAAAATTAACTTGCTCGGCAAACTGACTGATCCCAAAGGCTTGGTTGTCCATGAGTGAGAAACCAGCATTGCCCCCTTGCGGTAAACCTTGCTCAGCCATTTGTAAACGCAGCTTATGCACATCGTTACTAGGCACCAAAATAGTCCCATTGCCGTTTAGCTGATAGGGCACTTGCATGGTGTCCAGTTGAGTCACAATACGGCCACCATCAGCTTCGCTTAAATTGCTATAAAGCACGCGATATTCAGGCGCACTAGCCCACATCACTAGGGCAAAAACCAAGCCGATGAATGCAGCTCCGCCAATCAATAATGGCACCATACCGGTTTGTTTTAACTTGGCCAGCCAGTCTGGGCTATTACTAGCGGTACCGGCTTGGGTCACTGTTGCAGATGCTTCCATGGGGCCTTGGGTCTCAATTCGGTTAATCAAATGACGGAAATGTCGTCTAGGGTAGACGGATTTATCTAGTGCACATTATGCGCAGGTAGTGGCAACTCAAAGGGGCAATAAAGGCACTTTTTTAAGGCTTATTGTTTGCTTCACTAGCGATTCAACTGGGTATAGTGGCATGCATAAAAATGGCCTAACTAGCACCAAGGACAATGATGAGCGTACCCGCAATTCAAACCGCATTGCAACAAATGCAAGCGCTTAAAGCCGAAACAGCAGCTCCTTCAGCGAGCTCGATGGCAGCCAACGCAATAGGCGCTGCAAACAGCGCAGTACCACAGGGTGGTTTTGCCACTGAATTAAAACAATCCCTGGAACGAATTAATAGTCTGCAACAAACTGCCGCAGCCAACACCAAAGCCTTTCAGTTAGGTGACCCGAACGTGTCTCTAAACCAAGTGATGGTGGATAAACAAAAAGCCGGGCTGGCTTTTGAGATGGGTGTACAAGTACGAAACAAATTAGTAAGCGCTTACAAAGAAATCATGAACATGCAGGTGTAGAACACCTGCATGGCGTCGTCATGGTGACCTGCTAGGCTTGCTCGCGGACCAGCAAGCCAGACATTTCATGCAGATGCTGGGCAATGCGAATCACTTCTTCCGATGGGATTTGCCGAATCACCTCACCGGAATCGCGGCTAATCACTTTAACCACCACTCGACCAGCATCATCATTCATTTCAAAATGAATGCCGTAATTGTTCATCACTTCGTTGATTTGTTGAATAGGTTTCACCAATTCGTCTTTTCTCAGTTCCTTTTGAGCTTCACTTTGGCGTACCGCAGGCAATTGCTGTAGTACCCGATCAAGCCGTTGTTGCTCGGCAGCAGCCGATGTTACCGGCCAATTTAAACCGGCTTCATTAATAGGCGACGCCATAACTGTTCTCCAAACAATGAGGTTATAACGATATATCGGCAATCATTGCTGAAACTTTAAACAATTTAACGAAGCAACTAAAGTTTGGTCGTGATCGCACAAACACGTTCATACAATTGATAGACCGCAGTGATTGCCACACGCTCGTTATCGTCTAGATCTAAAACTTTGTTATCAAGCCGACCAGCCGTAGGCTGTAAATCTTGAGTATAGCGATGAAGTAAATGCTCTAAATTCATTTGAATCATCAATAGCTCTAACTCAAATTCTTGTTGCAGTAACTGATATTTAGTCCGGTTCTCAGCGCTAGGACCATGATCAATAGCCTGTTGCAGCTTACCTTGTAAAATAAACTCCACCGTCTTCAGCTTCGGAATCACGTCATTGATTAGGTTGACTGAAGTAATGGTTGTCGCCGACCACGCCATAAATTCGCCTTAAAAGTGAGCATTATTACTGCCTCTACTAATAAAAAAGGCGCCGATTGGCTAATGCCAGTCAGTTAAGAGCTGACTGGCATTTTTTTCTCG
>NZ_JANFPJ010000024.1:0-46358 GCF_032227045.1 Pseudidiomarina fusca | reverse complement strand
TATATCCCCGCCCGATTGGGCGAGGGTTTACGCGGGTTTTGCTAATTGTTCAAAAAGAACGCAAAGATAAGGTAAAGACCCGTTTTTCTTAGTAGTACGAGTGTTCACCCGCTTGGTGCTCGGTCGCATCTTTCACGCCGGTAAGTTCACCAGGAAAACGTTGCAGCAGTTCTTTTTCAATGCCTTCTTTTAAAGTGACATCAACCATACTGCAGCCATTGCAACCGCCGCCAAACTGCAACACGGCAATGCCGTCGTCGGTTATTTGGCTGACTGCCACTTTACCGCCATGGTTAGCCAACTGTGGGTTAACTTCAGATTGAATCACATACTCAACGCGCTCAATCAGAGGCGCATCGTCAGAAACTTTCTTGGCTTTCGCATTCGGTGCTTTTAGGGTCAGTTGCGAGCCTAAATCTTGCTCTTCAAAATCAATCACGGCATCGGTTAAGAAAGGCGCACTACCTGAGTCAACCACCGCATCAAAACCGCTAAATGGTAATACTTCGTCGTCAGCTTCTACCGAGTCTGGTGGGCAATAAGATACGCCACATTCTGCTGAAGGCGTGCCCGGGTTAACAACAAATACGCGGATATTGGTGTTATCCGGTTGCTCAGCAAGCAGTTTACGAAAATGAGCTTGTGCGCTTTCGGTAATACGAATCATGGGCAAATCACCTCAATACTTTTGAATTACTCGTCGTTGGTAGGTAGCTATAAGCTAGTCGCTACCAAGCTATACTTGACTAAATTAGTAGGGTATATCTTATCGCAATTTTTGGGCATTGCATAGTAACCACTGTGGGCATTCGGTTAAGAGTTTGCTAGTTTACAAGACTACTTTTGGTTTCAGCAGGAAAATTTCATGCAACGTTTGCTTACTCTATGTGTGCTTTGCTTTATTGCAGTAGCTAGTTTTGCTAGCAATGCTACCAGCTTAGATGATTATCTTCCCGACGATGTAACTTACAACCCTGATATTCCAACGCCACAGCAGGTACTCGGCTACGAAGTGGGCGAATGGCACGTAAGGCCTGAACAGTTGGTTCGTTACATGGAAATTCTTGCGGAAAAGTCCGACCGGTTCACCCTTGAAGTCACAGGGTATACCCATGAGCGACGCCCACTTTTATTATTAACTGTGACCGCCCCAGAAAACCACAGCAATATTGAGCAGTTACGTGATCAACACCTCGCCTTGGCTGATCCTAAACGCAAAGGTAACCCGGATACTGCACCGTTAGTCCTCTACATGGGCTACAGCATTCATGGTGATGAACCTAGCGGCAGTAACTCAGCCTTGCTGTATGCCTATTATTTGGCCGCAGCTGAAGGCGAGAAAATCGAGCGCGTGTTAAAAGATACCATTATCTTGCTTGATCCGGCCTACAACCCTGATGGCTTAGCTCGTTTTGCACAGTGGGCTAATCAGCATAAAAGCATCAACTTAGTCAGCGATACTCAACATCGTGAGCACGTGCAGCCTACGCCTCGTGGCCGAGTTAACCACTATTGGTTTGACTTAAACCGCGATTGGTTGTTGTTACAGCATCCTGAGTCACGCGCTCGTATTGCCAATTTCCAAAAATGGAAGCCTAACGTCCTTACCGATTTTCATGAGATGGGCACAGATAGCACCTTTTTCTTCCAGCCGGGTATTCCATCACGAAAAAACCCGAATACGCCAGACGAAAACGTACGTCTAACCCAAACTCTGGCGGAGGGTCATGCGGCGGCACTGGATGAACAAGGCCGGTTGTATTTTACTGAAGAAGCCTTTGATGATTTCTATGTTGGGAAAGGTTCAACTTATCCTGATGTGCAAGGTGCTATCGGTATCCTTTTTGAGCAGGCTTCTAGCCGTGGTCATGCCCAAGACTCTATTAATGGCTTATTAGAGTTTCCTTTTACCATTCAAAACCAATTTACCACGTCGTTAACCAGCATGTATGGCGCTCACGCCAATAAAAAGTGGTTCTTGGATTACCAACAACGTTTTTACGATGACTCGATGGCGGCAGCTAAAAAA
Source organism: Pseudidiomarina fusca (assembly GCF_032227045.1). NCBI lineage: Bacteria > Pseudomonadati > Pseudomonadota > Gammaproteobacteria > Alteromonadales > Idiomarinaceae > Pseudidiomarina > Pseudidiomarina fusca. The sequence continues at coordinate 44,329 of NZ_JANFPJ010000024.1, read as the reverse complement.
GCTGACTTTAACGGCTATGTGGTAGGTGATGAAACCGACCCCGCGCGGCTACACGAGATGCTTAACATTTTGCGTCAGCACGGCGTTCAGAGTTATGTGTTAACCGATGATCTAAAGCTAAACGGGGTCACTTACCAAGCAGATCATGCTGCTTACATCCCGCTAGAACAACCTCAGTATTTATTGATTCGTGCGATGTTCATGAATCAGAAGAGCTTTAAAGATAATACTTTCTATGATGTTTCGGCATGGACCCTACCCCATGCGTTTAACCTGAACTGGGCAACCTACGATGGTCGCCGCATCAAAATTGCCGACCAAGCATGGCAACCCACCACCACCCCTAACCATGACTTGGCTGCTGATGCCTACGCTTATGCGTTTGAATGGCACCATTATTTTGCCCCGAAAACTCTGAACCGGTTATTGCAAGCGGGCATTCATGTGCGTCAAGCAAACCAAGCTTTTACTGCATCGACTAGCGCTGGCGATTATAACTTCACGGCTGGTACCGTGGTGGTGACTAAAGCCTATCAACAACAAGACTGGGCCAAAGTACAACAGCAGCTTGCCGCCATTACCGCAGAAACCGGTGTAACAGTGCATGCCATCAGCTCGGGTTTAACCCCGCGCGGTATGGACCTTGGTAGCCGTAATTTGGCACCGGTGAAACCTATCCAAGTGATGATGCTAGTAGGTAACGATGCCAACATGTACGAAGGCGGCGAAGCTTGGTATTACCTCGATCGCCATGTTGGTGTACCCCTTTCGATGGTTGATACGGACCGTTTTGGTGGCTTTGATTTAAGCCGCTATACGCACATTTTAATGGTCGACGGTCGTTATTCTAACCTGTCTAAACGAGACGCAGAGCGACTACAGCAATGGGTGCGCGACGGCGGTGTGGTAATTGGCCAACAAAACGGTGCACGTTGGTTAAGTCAGCATGATATTTTGGCGGCCGAATTTGTGAATTCAGATGAGTTTTCGAAGAAGTTTCCAACCGCGGGACTGACCTTTGCCGACCAAGATCATTTTTACGGTCAGCGCCGCGTAGCTGGAGCTATCTTTGAACTTGAATTAGATGCTACCCATCCGCTTACGTTTGGCTATCCTCGCGCTACCTTGCCGGTCTTTAAAGACAGCTTAAATGCGATGGTGGTGCCTGAGCAGCCGTTTGTTACCGTGGCAACATACCGTGCTAACGATCCACTGTTAGCCGGTTTTGCCGCCTCTCAGAACCGTGAAGTATTGGCAGGTAAAGCAGCAATCATCGCCCATCGTCACGGTCGTGGCCGCGTGATTGCCTTTACCGATGACATTAACTTCCGTGCCTTCTTCTGGGGCACCGCTAAGTTACTCAGTAATGCTATCTTCTTAGCAGATCAGGTCACTCCTAGCCTGAGCGACGAAGAAAATGCTGCCGAGGCTGCCGCTGAAGCGGCTGAGAGTGCTCACTAAGCACCTCTCTTAGCAGTTATTCATTGAGCGGTGGATGAGGTTCAGCAAAAGCGAACGTCCATGCATCCACCGCCTTGGCGCCGCGCTGCTCAATTGCAGCAGCGGCGGCCGATATTGATGCGCCCGTAGTCAGCACATCATCCACCACCGCTATCGTTAGCCCGGTCATATTACCAGTGCAATACAGACTGCGCTGCATACTATCCCAACGTTGTGAGGCGCTGCTATGATGTTGTTGGGTACCGGTATCGTAGAGTCGTCGTAAACCACCACTAATAATCGGCAACTGCAACTGTTCGGCGACCGCCCGCGCCAGCAATCCTGCTTGATTATAACCACGCTTAACCCAACGCGAATAACTCATCGGCATCGCCATAATCGCATCTGGCCGGGGCTTATCCTGATAGCAATGCAGTACCTGGGCCACCATCAAGGGTGCTAGCACCTGAGCTAACTCGGGACAACTGTGGAATTTAAAACGATGCACGAGTGAGCGCGTATCTGCTTGCCAGCTCATCGCCGCATACCAGTATCGCCCTTGCGCTCGTTCGGGTTGCTGACAACGCCATTTTAGGCAGCTCGGCGGCAACCGCGGTAAGTCATACAAACATACCAAACAGAGTCCGCCACCTGTTCGACCAGTTAAAGATTGATTACATAGCCAGCAATAACCTAACATAGAGGCCCTTTTTTCAAGTGGTTTAAGGTAGCAAGGACACTCATGGTAGACTCAGTTTGGCGCGCCGTCAGGGGCACAGGGACGGATATTGTGGTACTCCATGGCTGGGGTTTGAATGCGAATATCTGGACGCCGATTGTCGCTGATTTAGCCAAATTAGGCCGTGTCCATCGCCTAGACCTACCCGGCTATGGCGAGTCACCTTGGCCTGCGGACCGCGAACTGACGTTTGCTAATCTGTGTGAACTCACCTTAGCAGCCTTGCCTTCACGCTGTCATTTAATCGGCTGGTCTCTTGGCGGCTTAGTAGCAACCCAGATCGCATTGCAAGCTCCAGAACGCCTGCATAGCCTAACCACCGTAGCTTCATCGCCTTATTTTCCTGCAACACCTGAATGGCCAGGTATCGAACCGCATATCTTGCATACCTTTGCGAAACAACTGAGCAAAGATTTCAAACGTACGGTGGAACGCTTCCTGGCGCTCCAGTCGTTAGGCGCGCCGCACGCCAAAGAAGATATTAAACAGATTAAAGCATGGCTATTTGCCAAACCGATGGCGACCCCTGCGGTGCTCGATGCCGGTTTAGATATGCTGGCCAGTGTGGATTTGCGCCCGCAGTTGGCACAACTGGCGGTACCTTTATTGCGGGTGTATGGCAAACTAGATGCGTTAGTGCCGGCCGCAGTAGCTGACCACGTGAGCCAGCTCCTGCCAAGCACTGCGAGCGCACAGCATCAGTATCTGGCGCCACGCTGTAGTCATGCGCCTTTCATCAGCGACCCGAACGGCTTTATGGCCGCCCTACAACCCTTTTTGCAGCAATACGCGCCCAGTTAACGCTGACATTGTGGGCAATACACGGTACTACGCTGGCCTAAGCGGATTTCTTTCAAGGTGCTCTTGCACTGCATGCAAGCTTTACCGCCGCGCCCGTACACCATCAGTTCTTGCTTGAAGTAACCAGGCTGACCATCGGCTTGAGTGAAATCTTGCAAGGTAGTGCCGCCTTGTTCAATGGCTCTAGCAAGGGTTTCTTTAATAATGGGCACCAGTCGCTGATAACGTGCTTTACTGACTTTACCAGCGGCACGTTTAGGATGAATTCCCGCTTTAAACAAAGACTCATTGGCGTAGATGTTCCCTACCCCAACCACCACATGATTATCCATAATGAAAGTTTTAATGGCTTGCTGACGACCACGCGAGGCGTTGAACAGATAATCTAGCGTAAAGGCATCGGTTAAGGGTTCTGGCCCCAGCTCGCGCAGTAAGGGGTGGTCGGCACTAGGATGAGTTGCGCTATACAACCAACAACCGAAGCGCCGGGGGTCGTTAAAACGTAAGCAAAGGCCGGATCCTAGCACCAGATCAATATGGTCATGCTTAACAACCAGACTATCTGCGGGTACCACCCGCAAAGCTCCGGACATCCCCAAGTGCACAATCAGGTAGCCCTTTGTGGTGCTAATAATCAAATATTTGGCGCGGCGTTCGACGCCTTCGATGGTGGCCCCAGCAACCGTCTCTAAAGAAGCTGGAACCGGCCAGCGTAAGCGTCGATCACGGACAATCACCTGGGTAATCTGTTGCCCTGTAAGATGGGGGCTGATACCTAGACGACTGACTTCAACTTCGGGTAATTCTGGCATGGCTAGACCTCATCAAAAAATACCGCGCAGCTTGTGTTTATAGCTACGCTATTCTATATTCCCGCTCTTGTTCTACACCACATATTTGCAGTATGTTGAGGCATGCACCACATGACCGCCGAAATTAGTTTAAGCGAACAACAATTTCGTACTCAAGCTATTGATTATGACCAGCTTGCTGCGCACGGGTATGTTATTGTACCGCAGTATCTAGCTGCGCCTTACTGCCTGCAATTGTACCAGTATGCCCAACAATTGAGTAGCGACTGCTGGCAACAGGCCGGCATCGGTCGAGCTGATCAGTACACCACCAATACGGCCGTGCGCCAGGATAAGATCCGCTGGTTACAACGCGAATTTGCACTTGAAAACGCTTATTTAACCATGATGGATAACTTGCGCTTAGAAGTAAATCGCGAACTCTTTATGGGGTTATTTGATTACGAGTGCCATCTTGCTCACTATCCGCCTGGCGCTTTTTATCGCAAACACCTAGATGCTTTTAAAGGTCGTAGTAATCGTATCTTAACCAGCGTGTTCTACTTAAATCCAGATTGGCAAGACGCCGATGGTGGGCAACTCATTATTTATGGTAAACGTGGTGAGGTGCTCGAGACGGTGCTCCCCGAAGCGGGCAAATTGGTGCTGTTTTTAAGCGATGTGTTTGTGCATGAAGTACTTGCCGGGCAACGCGACCGTTATAGCATTACCGGCTGGTATCGGCATAATAATAGTATCAATGGTGTTATTGATCCTACCCGCTAACCCAGTGCTTGAGCACACTAAATAGCGCCCATAAAAAAACCCAGCTAGGCTGGGTTTTTTTATGCTCAGAAGAAGCTTACTTAATTTTAGCTTCTTTGAAAACCACGTGCTTACGAACCACTGGATCGTATTTTTTGATTTCCATTTTTTCTGGCATGTTGCGCTTGTTCTTGTCGGTAGTGTAGAAATAACCAGTACCGGCAGAAGAAACTAAACGAATCTTATCACGCATGGTTTATCTCCTTACACAGCTTCGCCACGAGCGCGCAAATCTGCGAGCACCGCGTCGATACCATTTTTATCAACAATACGCATACCTTTGGTAGAGATACGCAATTTAACCCAACGCTTTTCTGATTCTACCCAGAAGCGGTGTGATTGCAGGTTCGGCAGGAAACGACGCTTGGTCGCATTGCGCGCGTGAGAACGGTTATTACCGGTAACCGGACGCTTTCCTGTAACTTGACATACTCGTGACATTCTATTTACTCCAAAATTGCTTCAAGCTCGCCTGTCGCCCATCGCGGCCTTGCCTTGAATCCGAGGGCGCATTTTATACAGCAAATTGGCCCGGCAATCAAGTGATCGCAGATATTTTTTGATCTTTCTGATCCTATAAACGGCGGCGCTACTTTACTACAACAACCCTCGTTCAGCAAATGAAACTGGTGATCCAGCACCAATTATAAAGTGATCGAGTAGCGCGACGTCGATCATCGCTAGGGCTCGCTTCAAGCGCTCAGTGACGCGCTGGTCGGCTTGGCTAGGTTCAGCCACCCCTGACGGATGATTGTGCGCTAGTATAACCGCTGCCGCATTACATTGCAGTACTAACTTAACCACCTCACGCGGATAAACTGGAGCCGCATTGATGGTGCCCTGAAATAATTCAACGTATTTTAACAGCCGGTGCTGACTATCAAGTAGCAGCACCACAAACACTTCGCGTTCTTGATGACGCAACTGTGCGGTAAGATAGTCACGCACCATGGAGGGTTGGGTAAAGCCATCGTCACGCCGTAATTGCCACGCTAAATAGCGCCGTGAAATTTCCATCACCACTTGCAATTGCATTACCCGGGCCGGGCCAATCCCTGTCTGTTGCAGGAGGCTCTCGGCGGGCGCCGCGAGCAAACCGCCAATACCCTCGTAATGGCTCAACAGGTCGCGTGAGTAGGTGACCACATCTTTGCCCTTCACTCCGGTGCCGAGCAAGATAGCCAATAATTCAGCATCGGTTAAGGTGGCGACTCCTAGTTCAGCCATTTTTTCGCGCGGACGCTCGGCGACAGGCCAGTCTTTTACAGTGGGCATGGTTACTTTCCTTGTTTGCTCAGATGGGTCAGAGCGCCTAATGTAGCTAATTTTGACCGACGATCGGCTGCCATTGGTTAGGTAACCAAAGCAAGGTGGTCACAAATTCATGCGCTAAGGCGCTAGACTAAGGGCTTGCGCAGCAGGCGTGCGTCCTTACCTAAGCTAGATTGCGTGATTGAAAAGTACCACGTCAGATATCGCCTAAAGCTATCCCAATGTGCTAAGGTAAAGACCTTGTAAAGGTAAGGACTTACTATGACTTATAGCCCCGAGCAACCGCTAGCCAACCGCAACATACTGGTGGGTGTAAGCGGTGGTATTGCCGCTTATAAAATTCCCGAATTGGTGCGTCGCCTGCGTGATTACGGCGCCTCTGTGCGCGTGGTGATGACCCAAGGTGCCCAAGCCTTTATCACGCCACTAACGCTCCAAGCGGTATCGGGACATCCTGTGCATCATGACTTGCTTGACCCTGCGGCCGAAGCTGCCATGGGCCATATAGAATTGGCTAAATGGGCTGATTTAGTGCTGCTAGCTCCTGCGAGTGCAAATATGCTGGCAAGGCTTGCTAACGGCAGCGCTGATGACTTACTTAGCACCCTGTGCTTAGCTACTGCCGCTCCTATCTGGGTGGCACCTGCCATGAACCAGCAGATGTGGGCAGCACCAGCAGTACAAGCCAACTTGCAACGGATTCAGCAGTACGGCATGCAGCTGATAGAACCTAATAGCGGTGCTCAAGCTTGCGGTGATGTTGGTAGTGGGCGTATGCCAGAACCGCTAGAGCTGCGAGAGCTGGTAGTACGGGCGTTAGCAGCGGATAGACAATCTGTGGCTGCTCTTCTGGCGAATCAACACTTGGTGATTACCGCAGGTCCCACCCGCGAGGCCATCGATCCGGTGCGCTATTTGTCCAACCATAGCTCGGGTAAAATGGGGTTCGCTTTAGCTACGGCGGCGCAACAACTAGGCGCTACTGTGACTTTAATTGCCGGCCCTTGTCAGCTCCCCACTCCAGTAGGGGTGACGCGCATCGATGTGACTAGTGCTGAGGACATGTTAGCGGCAGTGTTAACAGCGGTTCCCAGCGCCGATATTTTTATTGGATGTGCAGCGGTCGCCGATTATCGCCCGGCCACCGTCGCTAGCCATAAAATGAAAAAGACCGCGGAGCAAGATGAGTTAGCTCTAACCCTAATTAAAAACCCTGATATTTTAGCTACGGTAAGTAACTTAACCAAACCACCTTTTACTATTGGCTTCGCCGCTGAAACCAATGACGTTGCCCGGTATGCCCAAAGTAAATTGGTACGAAAGAAACTCGCGATGATCGCCGCTAACGATGTTAGTAGCAGCGCTATCGGCTTTAACAGCGACGTCAATGCCATGACACTCTACTGGCACGACCAACAGGGGCTACTTAAGCACTTAGATCTGCCGGAGGCAGATAAACTGAGTATTGCTACCCAGTTGTTACAGCATGCCGTTAAACTAAAAAATAGCCATGACTTTTCTTATCAAAGTGGCGCAGATTCAGCAACCTCTTAAGTTTAGAACCAGGAACCCAGCATGACTGCTATCGACCTTAAAATTCTTGACCCTAAAATTGGCCAAAGCATCCCCTTGCCAACTTACGCAACCCCAGGTTCAGCCGGCCTAGATTTGCGTGCTTGTCTTGACCAACCACTTACGGTGGAGCCAGGCGAGACCCATCTGGTAGGAACGGGGCTAGCGATTCATATCGCCGACCCTAACCTTGCCGCTACCCTGCTGCCACGTTCTGGATTGGGACATAAACATGGCTTGGTGCTAGGTAATTTAGTGGGTTTAATCGATTCAGATTATCAAGGTGAACTGAAAGTGTCGGTTTGGAACCGCAGCACTAATGCTTATACCATTGAGCCTGGCGAGCGCATTGCGCAGATGGTTATCGTGCCGGTGGTGCAAGTACAATTTAATCTCGTTGAAGATTTTTCTGAGTCCGACAGAGGCGCCGGTGGCTTCGGTCATTCGGGTACCCGCTAAGCCGTGCTAAATAGGCTCTGCTACTAAGAATCATAACCAAGGAAGCAACCACGTGACCGCAAAACAGAATCGTAAACAGGATATTTTAGCCGCTCTCGCCGCCATGTTAGAAACCAGCCCAGGACAACGCATCACCACAGCCCGTTTGGCTGCTGAAGTGGGTGTCTCTGAGGCCGCTTTATACCGTCATTTCGCCTCGAAAGCGAAAATGTTTGAAGGCCTGATTGATTTTACTGAAGATGCCATTTTGTCGCGCATCAACCAAATCTTAGAAAATGAAAAAGACACGTTAGCGCGCTGTGAAATGATGGTGCGACTGGTGCTTACTTTTGTTGAGCGTAACCCTGGCATCACGCGGGTGATTACCGGAGATGCCCTACTCGGTGAGCACGAACGTTTACGAGATCGAGTGACTGGCATTTTTGATAAGCTAGAAGCTAACTTCAAACAGGTCTTACGGGAGCGTCGATTACGTGAGAAAGTGGTCGCTGGGCTAGATGAAGGGATGCTCGCCAATCTACTTATGGCTTATACCGATGGTAAAATCGCGCAGTTTGTGCGGTCAGGGTTTACCCATAAACCAACCACTCATTTTGAGCAGCAGTGGCAAACCATTGCGGAACAATTGCTACGCTAGTCAGGCAACTAGCACCAGAAGCATGAGCAGCTTAGACTGGTCTGCTTCTGGTCATATCAATGCATCGCTTAATTGTTCTCACTGGCTGTATCAGTCGCCACCGATTCAGACGTCCGAGCGCGGCTTAGCAAGTTGATTGCAGCTTGCTGTGGCGTAGTATCTCCGTACAGAACATCATACAACTGCTCACAAATCGGCATTTCTACACCATGGCGTCGTGCTAGGGTCACCACTTCGCGCGTGTTGCGATAGCCTTCCACCGCTTGGCCGATTTCAGCCATAGCTTGGTCAACGGATTTACCTTGGCCTAAGGCCAAACCAAAACGCCGATTACGTGATTGGTTGTCGGTACAAGTTAGAATTAAGTCGCCTAATCCTGCCATGCCAGTAAAGGTTTCTGGTTTAGCGCCAAGCTTTAATCCTAATCGGGTGAGCTCAGCTAAGCCGCGTGTAATGAGGGCAGTGCGAGCATTAGCGCCAAAACCCACACCATCCGCCATCCCCGCACCAATAGCGATCACATTTTTAACGGCGCCACCTAACTGCACGCCAATAAAGTCGTCGTTGGTATAAACGCGAAAACTGCGATCGCAGTGCAGCAGTTCAGACAGATCTTCAACAAATTGCGGATCCGTAGAAGACATCGAGATAGCGGTAGGTAAACCTTTAGCCATTTCCATCGCAAAGGTTGGGCCAGAAAGCACCGCTAAGGCGTGCTCGTCACCCAAAATATCTTCTGCTACTTCAAATAATAACCGGCCTGTTTCGGGCTCTAAACCTTTGGTCGCCCAAGCCACTCGGGCATCAGGCAATAATTGCGGCGCAATATCTTGTAGTACTTGCTTAAAGCCGCCACTGGGCACAACCACCACTATATTATGGCACGCAGCTACTGCTTCAGCTAAGTCTGCAGTAACTTGGAGATTATCAGGTAAGGTAATGCCTGGCAGATAGCGTTTGTTCTCGCGCTCAGCAGCCATAGCTGCAACTTGCTCGGCATCGCGACCCCATAAACAGGTCGCCGTACCCTTACGGGCAAAACAAAGTGCTAGGGCGGTTCCATAAGAACCGGCTCCTAGCACTGTTACTTGTGCATTACGCATTCGTTTTGCAATCTAACTTATTGCTGAGTAGCTTCGGCAGCTTCTTGCTGCTGACGCTGGATATGCTGAGCAAATACCGCGTCGAAGTTAACTGGCGCTAAGTTCAATTGTGGGAAGGTTGCGCGGCTAACTAAGCTAGACAAAGTCTCGCGTGCGTATGGGAACAAGATATTCGGGCAGAACGCGCCTAATAAGTGTGCACGTTGACCATCTTCGAGTGAATCAGCGATGGTGAAAATACCTGCTTGGTGAACTTCAGCCAAGAACGCTACTTCGCCATTTACTTTGTTGGTTGCAGTAATTTTCAACACAACTTCGTAGGTGTTGTCTTCTAACTTAGTGTTATTCACATTTAAGTCTAAGCTCAACTCTGGCTTCCACTCTTGACGGAAAACTGCCGGCGAGTTTGGCGCTTCAAACGAAACATCTTTGACATAGACGCGTTGAATTTGGAATGCTTGTTGTTGTGGTGCGTCGTCCTGTGCGGCGCCATTTACTTGCTGTTCATCAGCCATTGTTCTACTTCCTATTGCTTGATCAAACGATTATTTTTTTACCAGTGGGAAACTGGCGCCCTGCCAGGCAGAAATTCCACCTTGGAGTATTGCAACCTGTTCAAACCCAGCTTTAGCTAACGTAGCTGCAGCCCCTTTTGCGGTCATTCCCGTTGCGCATACCACCACGATGGGGGCAGATTTGAATTTCTCAAGTGGTGCCAGTTCATTTTTCCGGATTTTATCGGCAGTTAAATGCAGAGAATCCTGAATGTGCCCTTTACGGTACTCATCCACCGAGCGAATATCAACATACACCCCATCATTTCTATTAATTAATAAGGTTGCTTGCTGCGGGGTCAAACTTTTTATTTTGGAAGTTGCGGCTTGAACATAAGTAACCACAATGGCAATTAAAAGAATAACCCAAAGCAGACTCATAAATAGGTGGTCTGCAGCGAAGGCAAGGATTTGCTCCATGGTGAACGTAACTCCAGTTGAAAAACAAGCCACAGAGTATACCTACTGATTTGCCCGTTGCCAGTAAAATTTGGTGTTAATGAATGTCTAGAAAGGGTGCGGAGCAAGCTAAAATCGCATAAAATAGATTCAATTTGATGAATTTACTAAAAAACCACCGAGGATGTTATGGGTAAAGCGCATACACCATTGGCGTTAATTATTTTAGACGGTTGGGGCCATCGCGAGGCAGTTGCCGATAATGCGATAGCGGCAGCACATACTCCGACTATGGATGCCCTGTGGCAACAATGCCCACATACATTGATTGACGGCTCAGGGATGGCAGTAGGCCTACCAGACGGGCAAATGGGTAACTCTGAGGTGGGCCATGTAAACCTTGGTGCAGGGCGCGTGGTGTATCAAGACTTTACCCGCATCAGCAAAGCTATCAGCGATGGCGATTTCTTTGCTAATCCTGCTTTAACTGAGGCGGTAGACAAGGCGGTGCGGGCCGACCAAGCGGTTCACATCATGGGGCTGTTATCACCAGGTGGCGTGCATAGTCACGAAGACCATCTGTTAGCCATGGTTGAACTAGCCGCCCAGCGCGGGGCACAAAAAATTTATGTGCATGGTTTTCTAGACGGTCGTGACACCCCACCACGTTCTGCCAAAGCTTCTCTGGAGCGCTTTGATGCCTTGTTTAGTCAGCTTGGCGTGGGGCGATTTGCAAGTCTTTGCGGACGCTACTTTGCGATGGACCGAGATAAGCGCTGGGATCGAGTCGCGCAAGCTTGGGATTTAATCGTCCATGGCAAGGCTTCTTATCAAGCAGATAGTGCCTTAGTAGCACTTGCTGATGCCTACGAACGTGACGAAAATGACGAGTTTGTGCAAGCCACCCGGATTGGCGATAAAGCGCCGATGCAAGAGGGTGATGCAGTGATCTTCATGAACTTCCGCGCCGACCGCGCGCGTCAACTGAGCCACGCCTTTTTAGATGAAGACTTTAATGGATTTGACCGTGGTCAGCGGCCCCAGTTAGGAGCCTTCGTTATGCTCACAGAATATGCAGCAGAGCTGAATGGCCCCGTTGCCTATCCGCCTGAGTCACTGAATAACGTTTTAGGCGAATGGCTCGCCAAGCATGACTACACCCAGTTGCGTATTTCTGAAACCGAAAAGTATGCGCATGTTACTTTTTTCTTCAGCGGTGGACGGGAACAAGAGTTTGCTGGTGAACAGCGAGTGTTGATCCCATCTCCCAATGTAGCAACCTACGATTTGCAGCCAGAGATGAACTCCGAGCTACTCACTGATGAGTTGGTTGCCGCCATTCGCGCCGGCCAACATGACGTGATTATCTGTAACTACCCGAACGGCGACATGGTCGGTCATACGGGCAATTTTGCTGCTGCCGTAAAAGCTTGTGAAGCTGTCGATCGTTGTATCGCGCGGGTGGTTGAAGCGCTACGCGAGGTTGGCGGTGAGTGTCTAATTACCGCAGATCACGGCAATGCTGAGCAAATGCAAGACCATCATACGGGCCAATCACACACTGCCCACACCAGTGAGCTGGTGCCGTTTATTTATGTGGGTCGTGATGCCACAGCTCGTGCGGGTGGCACCTTGTCTGATGTAGCTCCTACGATGCTGCATTTATTAGGGCTACCAACTCCGCCAGAGATGACGGGCAAACCCATTGTTACCTTAACTCAAAGCAGCTAATGGTAGCTACTTGGGGTCGCTGGCTGGCGCTGACATTCTGGCTCTTAAGTAGTGCTGCGGCCGTAGCGCAGACGGACAGTCAAGCAGAACAAGCTGCAACTGAAGCCCAGTTGCAGCAAATTGCGACTGAGCTTAAGCGCCGGCAGCAAGCCTTAGACCAACGTTCTGAACAACTCAGCTTAACTGAGCGCGAGTTACAACAGTTAGAACGGCAAATAGCCAGTATTGCGAACGAACTGAATCATACCGCTACAGAGCTAGCGGCGACGGTCGCTCGTATCAAGGATTTACAACAACAGCAGCAGCAACTAGAACAGCAACAGCAACAACAACTGGAGCTTTTGGCTGAACAAATTGATACCGCCTATCGGTTAGGCAAACACGATTATTTAAAGCTGTTATTGCAACAACAAGAGCCCAGTAAAATTGAGCGGGTACTGGGCTACTATCGCTACTTTAATGAAGCTCGGATGCAGCAGTTAGAGCAACTGCAAGCTACCTATGCGCAACTAGAACAAGTACGGGCCGACGTTGATGAGCAACAAGCTAAGCAGCAACAGCAATTGGCTGAGCAGCGCCAGCAACAAGGCGTGTTGCAGCAACAACAGCAGCAACAACAACAACTTATCGCACGCTTAAATCGCGAGCAACAAGCGGATCAGCAAGCCATTAGCCAACTCCGCCAGAACCAAGAAGCCCTAGAGCAGGTGTTGGCGGCAATCATCGCAGCAATGCGCAATGAGCCGCAATTAAATGGATTAGCGGAGCTCAAGCGACAGTTACAGTGGCCTGCCGAAGGCAAAGTGCAACGAGTGTTTGGTACGGCGCGAAGTGGCGGCTTACAGTGGAAAGGCGTGATCATTGACGCGGCAGATGGCACCCCTGTTACGGCTATCGCTGATGGCCGCGTCTTATTTGCCAATTGGCTACGTGGCTACGGCCTATTACTGGTATTGGACCATGGCGATGGCTATATGAGCCTGTATGGCCACAACCAAACCATTTTACCCGCCGAGGGTGACATAGTGCGCCGTAATGAAACCATCGCCTTAGTGGGACAAAGCGGTGGCCGTGAGAGCCCAGCCTTGTATTTTGAAATCCGGGTTAAAGGCGACGCTGTTAACCCTACCCTGTGGTGTCGTTAAATGTTGCGCCCGTTGCTAGGGGGTGCTTGCCTGTTAATCTTGAGCTTGATCGCAAGCAAAGCCTTAGCCCAGCCTCCTCAGCTACTAACCCCGCCATTCAGCGAAGCGCCAAAGCCAGCCAAGATTGCTCTGGTGATTGACGATGTGGGCCACCACCTTCGCCATCAAGAGTTTCTCGATTTAGCAATTCCGATTACCTTAGCTATCTTACCAAGCTCGCCGCATGCCGCTAAACTAGCGACCACTGCGCATCAGGCTGGTCATCAGGTGATGCTGCACTTACCGATGCAAGCCCAAGGACAGCAGTCCGCCACAGAAGCTGGCATGCTAAGCGCGAGCGACTCATTAGCACATATTGAACTCTTGCTTGATTATGCATTGCAGCAGGTGCCCCATGCACAAGGGGTAAACAATCATCAAGGCAGCTATTTAACCGAACAAAAGCAAAGTATGGCGTGGTTGATGCAAGCCTTAAAGCAGCGTCAGCTGTATTTTTTAGATAGCCGTACTAGCGCAGCTACCGTGGCAGAACAACAGGCCCTTACTCATGGAGTACCCACCATAAGGCGGCATGTATTCCTTGATAATCAATTGCAGCAGGTGGCGCTAGAACAAGCTTGGCAGGGGCTCCTAGAGCTGGCGCAGAAGCAGTCGCAGGCGGTGGTGATTGCGCACCCTCATCCGGAAACGTTGGCCTTTCTAAAAGAAAAGATTCCGTTGTTACCAACGGAATCTTTTCAGTTTGTGTACGTTTCTGAGCTCTTAAATTAAGCCATCGCTAACCGCAATTTCTTCATTGCATTCACTTCTAACTGACGTACTCGCTCGGCTGACACTTGATATTTTTCTGCCAGCTCTTGTAGGGTCGTTTTATTCTCTTCATCTAACCAACGCGCCCTAACAATATCTTGGCTACGCTCATCCAGAGTATTAATTGCCGATAATAAACGCTGCTGAGTGTGAGCTTCCCACTGCTCTTGCTCAACTTCTTCAGCGAGGTCTGAGCGCTTATCTTCTAGATATTGAGCCGGTGAGTAATTGCTACCTTCGCGCGCATCATCATCGTCTGAGCTCAACTCAAAGGCTTGGTCATGGGCACTCATTCGAGCTTCCATTTCCAATACTTCAGAAGTACTAACACCTAAAGTTTCAGCTACCGTATTTACTTCATCTTGAGTAAACCAACCCAAACGCTTTTTCATTTTGCGCAGGTTAAAGAACAATTTACGTTGTGCTTTGGTGGTAGCGATTTTGACCAAACGCCAGTTCTTCAGCACGTATTCATGAATTTCAGCTTTAATCCAATGCACCGCGAAAGATACCAAGCGTACCCCCACGGTCGGGTCAAACCGGCGTACAGCTTTCATCAAGCCAATGTTGCCTTCTTGAATTAAATCGGCCTGAGGCAAGCCATAACCTGAGTAGCTGCGGGCCACATGTACGACAAAGCGCAGGTGCGACATGATGAGCTGACGTGCAGCCTCTAAATCGTCCTGTTCTTGTAGGCGCTCCGCCAACTCGCGTTCTTCTTCTGCTGACAGCATAGGAATGCGATTCACTGACGAAATATACGCCTCTAAGCTACCGCTCGATTGCGGTACCGTTAATGCCATACTCGTAATTTCAGTGCTCATGCAACAACATCCTCTTTAAATTTGGGTGCCTGTACTAAGTTCTGCAGGCACCTACTCAGACTCTTTTTAAGCCTGAAAGTTCCCTCATTCTAGCAAAAACGACGCTGCTGACAATGGTTGTGAGATCTTTAATCTCAGGTTTAACTTAAGGGCTAAGCTAGGTCATTTCAATGGTTCGTACATGTTTTCTTACAGCAAGGTACGATCCAAGCAGCCCCAACCCAATTGCCACTAACCATAACACCATCATTTCACTAAAGTTTAAGCCTTCAATACGAAATTGGCTTTGATACAGTTCACTGACGTGAGCAACGGTACCGCTGATCCACCAAATGATCAATGCCGTTGCTACCCAAGCAATCACGCCACCCACCAGGCCATACCAAATACCCGTATACAAAAAAGGCCGCTGAATATAGGCATCGGTAGCACCCACCAATTTCATCACCATGATTTCATCGCGTTTGCTATTGATATTTAAACGGATGGTATTGCCTACGATTAACACCACCGCCACACATAACAACAAAGCTAACGCTGATAAGCCATGGCGTATCACCGCTAAAATAGCCTCCAGCCTCGTCAGCCAATCTAAATCTAAGCGCGCTTCAGCTACTTCACGCTCTTGTTGTAACTGGCTAAGCAATTGCCGTGCTGCAGCCGCACTGCGCTGTGCTGCTACCGGGGTTACAATAAGCACATCCGGCAAAGGGTTCTGTTGCAATGCCGCCAACGCATCACCAAAGCCCGACTGTTCTTTAAACTCGCTCAAAGCTTGTTGTTTATCAATCCAACGTACGGATTCTATGGCACTAGACAAGCTCAAACGCTTATGCACAGTGTCTACTTCTTGCTGGGTTAAGTCTTTGCGCAAAAACAGCGTGATTTCTGCTGCATTTTGCCAATCCGCACCCAAGCTTTCCGTATTTTTAACCACCACGTATAGCGTTGCTGGTAGCGTTAAACTTAACCCCAGCACCGCCATCGTCATCATGCTAGCCAACGGATAACGTAACAATTCGCCAAGACTCGCCAAGGCTTGTTGCACATTGTGCACCCAAAACATGACAAAACGTTGAAGCTTTGAAATATTGACTTGGCTTGCCCCTTGTTGGCGTGATCGGAATAATAAACTCATGGCTTAATTCTCCTGTAAGCCATCGTTGATCATACGCCCATCACGCAAGGTTAGGGTGCGGTAGCGTAACCGCGCAATCAGGCCTAAATCGTGCGTTGCAATCAATACAGAGACCCCTACCCGATTAAATTCTTCAAATAACCGAATAATATCCATAGATAGCTTAGGATCTAAGTTGCCGGTAGGCTCGTCCGCCAACAATAACGGCGGTTTATTGACCACGGCGCGAGCTATCCCAACGCGCTGCTGCTCGCCGCCCGATAGCATATAGGGGTAGTGCCGAACTTTGTCCAACAGACCTACTTTCTCTAGTGCTGCATGAACCCGCTTTTTCGCTTCGGCCATACTGTAGCCTTCAATGAGTAAGGGCAGTGCGACATTGTCTAACACGGTTTTATCCATCAGCAGGCGGTGGTCTTGAAAAATCATCCCAATATCACGCCGCACATAAGGTACTTGCCGTGCCGAGATCCGTTTTAAATCGTGACCATTAATGAGCACACGGCCAGCACTTGGACGCTCAAGGATACTTATTAATTTGAGCAAGGTACTTTTACCTGCCCCCGAATGACCCGTTAGAAACGCCATTTCACCTGGTTCCAGATGAAAGCTCACGTTGTTTAATGCCTGAAAGCCACCAGGGTAAGTTTTGCTTACTTGCTCAAATTTAATCATGCGTTATCACTGTGGGTTAACTCGCGCTGAAACAGCGCTGCAACAAACTCGTCCGCGACAAACGGGCGCAAATCGTCAATACCTTCGCCTACCCCAATATAACGAATAGGAATGTTAAATTGGTCGGCGATAGCGAAAATAACCCCACCTTTGGCGGTGCCATCAAGCTTGGTTAAAGTGATGCCAGATACCCCCACAGCTTCAGTGAAAAGCTTGGCTTGGCTGATGGCATTTTGCCCTGTGCCAGCATCTAGCGTCAGCATCACTTCATGCGGTGCGGTTTCGTCTAGCTTGCGCATCACCCGTACCACTTTTTTCAGTTCTTCCATCAAATGGGCTTTATTTTGCAAGCGCCCGGCCGTGTCAGCAATCAATACATCAACCCCGCGCGCTTTGGCGGCTTCTACCGCATCAAAAATCACGCTAGCACTATCAGCGCCCGTATGCTGCGCAATAACAGGGATATCATTGCGCTCACCCCATACTTGCAATTGCTCGACCGCTGCAGCCCTAAAGGTATCGCCAGCAGCTAGCATCACCGATTTGCCTTGGCGTTTAAATTGCTGGGCTAACTTACCAATAGTGGTGGTTTTACCTACTCCGTTCACACCTACCATCAAGATCACAAAAGGGCCATCTTGATTCACTTGTAACGGTTGTTCAACGGGCTTAAGGATCTCGGTTAAATCTTGTTGCAACAGGTCATACAAGGCATTGGCATCTTTCAACTGATGGCGGTTCGCATGCTGCGTTAAACGGTCGACAATACGCTGCGTGGTGGGGACCCCAATATCAGCCGTAAGCAACTGCGTTTCTAATTCCTCAAACAATTCATCATCAATTTTTTTGTCTTTGAACAAGCCCCACAAGCCATCGCCAATAGCACTTGATGTTTTTTTGAGGCCTTGGGTCAGGCGAGCCCATAAACCTTGTTTGGCCGGTTTAGCTGCCTTTTTAGCGGCTACCTCTGCAGTGACTTGGGCGCACACTTCGGCCGCATCAGGTGCTGCTACCGCCGCCACTGTTGCCGGCTCGGCTGGTTCGGCTGGCTCAACTGACTCAACTGGCTCAACTGGTTCAACTGGTTCAACTGGTTCGGCGCTTTCGGCTGGTTCTGTACTTTCAGTTAGTTCGCCAACTACAACTGCTTCTTCGCGCTCGGCTGGTTCGCCAGTCTCCGCTATCGTGGCTTGGTCACTCACTGAATCACTGTTCGAATCTATGCTTGGATCAGTGGCAGAATCAGTGGTTGCTGGAGTTGAGGTTACCTCGGACGCCTCTTTGGGCTTGTCTTTTTTACGAAAAAACGAAAATAACGATCCTTTGGCCATGCTTGCTTTACCTTTGGAAGTTCTGTGCTGCTCGGTTACAATGCCCAACAGTTTACCATGTCAAACCCTAGAAGGCGTACTTTAGCATGCCAAACCGCTCAAACAAGCAGAAAAAAGCCAGCCACAAAGGTGCTGGCGAACTCCGCCTTATTGGTGGTTTTTTGCGTGGCCGCAAATTAAGCATCGCTGATTTACCAGGGCTACGACCAACCACCGATAGAATTCGCGAAACCCTATTCAACTGGCTGCAGTTTGAGCTGGCCCAACAACGCGTGCTAGACGCCTTTGCTGGCAGCGGAGCGCTAGGTTTCGAGGCGCTCTCACGGGGGGCAGCGAGCGTGACCCTGTTAGAGCGCAATAAGCAAGCCGCGACCTTATTGCAACAACATGCAAAGGTACTCAACCAAGCCATGCAGGCCAGAGACCTAGCAGAGCCTTGTCAGGCCGAGGCACTAGCAACGGATGCTTTAACCTATTTAGCGCAACCAGCGCCGCAGCAGTTTGATGTGGTCTTTATCGACCCGCCGTTTCAACAAGGCCTTGCTGATAAATGCATTGCGGCACTTGAGCAGCAGCAATGGCTAGCACCAGACAGTTGGGTCTATGTAGAAACAGAGGCGAATTGGATTGCGCAAGTGCCACCTCACTGGCATTTGTATCGAGAGAAGCGAGCTGGTCAAGTCGCCTTTCGCTTATATAAAGTAACTAGCACCAACGTGACTCCGATACCAGAGTAACAGTTAATTAGGATAACAATAATGAGTATGGCAGTTTGGGCAGGACGTTTATTATTTGCTTTGGTTTGGGGCGCAATGTTGGCCAATTTAATCTGGCCGTTTCCTGGTAAAGGTTTTGCTCTTTTTCTCATCTTAATGATGGTACTGATTGCGGTGCATTTGTTGCAATTACTGATGTTTGTCACCGTCTACAAAGAGCATATTTTGTGGCGACGAGGTGACTATTGGCAAATAGTCATTTTTGGCATTATTGGTTGGCTTGCCATTGTCCAATCACAACCGCAACGCCAACCAAAGTAGAGTCGTTAATCAGCTAAGCTAACCCCAATATTGGAGACGCCTTCGTCTGCTACCATTTGGCGCACCTGTTGCACCAGTGCCTGACTTGGTTGAGGCTGGCTGGCGGCAAGGGTCTCCAAAAAGTTTAACATGGCTTGTTGCACTTCAACTTCGTACACCGCCAACTCATGCTCGCGTAATAGTTTGCGGCGCTGCTCGGCAGACATCTCAGCACCTTCGGTTAGCTCAAGGAATTTCGCTACGCCAGCTTGAGATACTTTTGCGACGCTAACAAAATCAGCGCTGTTGTTATCCATCAGTCCTTGCAATAAAGTACTGATTGCGGTGCAAGCATCCATCGCCGGATAAACACCAAGCATATCGTGGCCATGTTCGCTAGGCGTCTCGTCATCGACTTTCTCTTGCCAGCGAGCAAAGTTCACTTTAACTTTCTTAGGTTGCCAGACCCATTCCCAACAGGCATTAAGTGCACCTTGCAAGGGTTTTGGATCACCAAAGCCGGTGACCTGATGAAAGAGTTCATAGTTAGGTAGCATGCGCTGACACAAATAGAGCGCCAGCAGCGTTTGATAAGGCATAGGTAGCGCACGAATGCGCTCAAAAGTATTGAGTACCGCCATAATGTCCTCATATTTATTTAGTCACAGGAGTATACATGCATTTATCACTAAACACCGAATACTCTGAGGTTGTTGCAGCAGCAAAACGACTGGCGGGGCGCACTCGGCGTACCAATGTCATCGTCAATCAGCACCTTAATGACGCTTTAGGTGCTACCTTGATGCTCAAATGTGAACATACTCAGCACACGGGGGCCTTTAAATTTCGAGGCGCTTGTAATGCCCTTTTGCAGCTTACCCCAGCGCAACGTCAAGCGGGGGTGTATACGGTTTCTTCAGGCAATCATGGTGCCGCTTTAGCTGCGGCTGGGCAACAGCTGGGTATTGCAGTAACCGTTGGGGTCGCCACCAATGCCTCACCGATAAAACGCGCGAACATGCAGCGCTATGGCGCCGAATTGATCGATATAGAGCCTGGCATGGCTGCCCGTGAAGCTTTTGTCGCAGCTCGCGAACCTAGTGGTGGCATCTTTGTGCCACCCTACGACCATCCTCACATTCTGCAAGGCCAAGGCACGGCGGCGCTAGAATTATTACAAGAGTATCCAGAGTTAGAGGTGTTACTCGCCCCGCTTGGTGGCGGCGGTCTGTTAAGCGGGACTGCGATCGTGGGTAAGCAGCACCAAGTAGCCAACGTGTATGGGATTGAACCTGAATTAGCTGCCGATGGCTATGCCAGTTTTAAAACCGGTGTGTTGCAACCAGCAATGCCACCGTTGAGCATTTGTGATGGCTTGCTCACCCGCGTCGGAGAGCATACCTTTGCCCGTATTAAAGCGTGGGTAGATAAGATTTTACTGGTGAATGATGACCAAGTGCTGCAAGCCCAAGCACTGGTATGGGAGCACACCCAACAATGGATAGAGCCATCGTCAGCAACGGTTATCGCAGCCATAACGCGCTACCCTGAGCTATTTCAGGGCAAGCGCATTGGCGTGATTATTAGTGGTGGTAATTGTCAGCGAGCAAATAACTGACCTAAGTCTTGGAAGGCCTTAAACTCAAGCGCATTGCCACAGTAATCGTAGAAGAACATGGTGGCTTGTTCGCCCGGCTGGCCAGCGAAGCGAATATGTGGCTCTATCACAAACTTGATGCCTGCCGCGGTCACTTGCTCAGCTAATTGCTGCCATTGCGGCATAGTTAGCACCACGCCAAAGTGAGGTACCGGAACCTCATGCCCATCAACCGGATTATGGTGAGCCACGCCGGCACGCTCGGGTGCTAAATGAGTCACTAATTGGTGCCCAAAGAAATCCCAGTCAACCCATTGTGCCGCGCTGCGCCCTTCAGCTAAGCCCAATACGTTACCGTAAAAGGCTCGCGCTTGCTCAATAGAGCTTACTGGAATAGCCAAATGAAAAGGTTGTAACTGCATTGACCCTACTGCCTCGTGGCTCGTTAATCGTCTTAATTAATGTTTAATCGGCATGGCTGCGGCTGGCTTGTGCCAGAGTCGGTAACCGACTGCCAACATAAGTACCAACCAATTCACTGGCGGTACTAACCCTAAAGTTAGTACCGCTAAGGTATTCCACAACGGCTGGCGATAGTGCTGCCCTACCAATCTATAAAACAACAACGCCGCAAGTAAACCCTGCAATAAAAACAGGCTAATAGGCATAGATGTTCCTTAATGTCTCGTTATTATTGTGGAAATAAGCCTACCTTATCTTCATTGAATTGTAAAAGATGTTTAAATTTTCTGACATATTAAGCGCTTAGAGCACGATCTAAATCTGCAATAAGATCTTCAACGTCTTCAATCCCCACTGAAATCCTTACAAAGTTGTCAAGAATGCCCAACTTGGCACGATTTTCGGCAGGAATAGATGCATGGGTCATGATCGCCGGATGCTCAATCAAGCTCTCCACTCCGCCCAAGCTTTCCGCTAGAGCGAAAATTTCTACAGCTTCTAAAAAGCGGCGTGCTTTATCGAGGTCGCCTTTCAATAAAATAGAAATCATGCCGCCAAAGCCGGTCATTTGTTGCTTAGCGAGCTGGTGTTGCGGGTGACTTGGTAAGCCCGGGTAAATGACTTTTTCTACTTGCGGATGCTGATCTAACCATTGTGCAATCTTCAGTGCAGCAGCATTATGGTGCTGCATACGCAACGCCAGAGTTTTCACCCCGCGCAATGCTAGATAACTGTCGAATGGCCCGGCAATAGCACCTACAGCATTTTGTAAAAAGGTCATTTGCTCAGCTATCTCGGCGTTATCGCCAACCACCGCAATACCACCAACCATATCTGAGTGACCGTTCAAATATTTAGTAGCCGAGTGCATCACCACGTCTGCGCCGAGCTCTAACGGACGTTGATTAAAAGGTGTCGCAAAGGTGTTGTCCACCACAACCCAAATATTATGCTGCTTTGCTAGCTTGCACACGGCGGCAATATCAACCAACTTCAACATCGGATTACTTGGCGTTTCAATCCAAATCATCTTGGTACTGCCAGTAATAGCGGCAGCGACTGCTGCTAAATCGGTTAAATCGACGTACGAGAACTTCAGTCCTGCTGAACGTCCACGAACCTTATCAAATAGACGGAAGGTACCGCCGTACAAGTCGTCCATCGCGATCACATGGTCCCCGCTGTTCAGCAGTTCCATGATGGTTGAGGTTGCGGCCATCCCTGAAGCGAACGCATAACCATGCTGGCCGCCCTCAAGATTCGCTACCGCGCGCTCCCAAGCAAAACGTGTTGGGTTGTGCGAGCGTGAATACTCAAACCCCTTGTGTACACCGGGGCTCTCTTGAATATACGTAGAGCTGGTAAAAATAGGCGGCATGACCGCGCCAGTCGCCGGTTCAGGTGCTTGTCCGCCATGAATAGCACGAGTTGCAAATTTTAGTGTCTTTTGGTCAGCCATAATTACTTCTCCAGCAGGCCTTTCTCGGCCATCCAATCGTCATTATAAAGTTTTGATAAATAGCGATTACCAGTGTCACAAGCCAAGGTAACCACGCGTTTAGGGCTGGTTTGCTCACGGCAATAGCGAAGCGCGGCAGCAATCAAAGTACCGCTTGATGACCCTACCATCACGCCTTCTTTCACCAACAGCTCACGGGCCGTATGAAAGGCTTCTTTGTCACTGATAGCATAAGCTTTGTTAGCTAAGTTGATCTGACAAATATCTGGCACGAAATCTTCTCCTATGCCCTCTACTAACCAACTACCTGCAGTTACTTCTTCATTGCGATTAATCAAAGGTTCTAAAATAGAGCCCTCTGGGTCAGCGAGAACCAAATCAACCTGTGGGTTTTGTTCGCGTAAATAGCTACCAATACCGGATAGCGTTCCGCCTGAACCTACGCCGCACACAAAGGCATCCAGCTGGCCTTGCATCTGTTGCCAAATTTCAGGTCCGGTCGTGCGATAATGAGCTGCCACGTTGGCTGGGTTAGTAAATTGATTCACATAGAACCAACCATGTTCAGCAGCCAAGCGCTCAGCCATATCTTGGTAGTATTCAGGGTGGCCTTTACCCACGTCTGAACGAGTACGAATCACTTCAGCACCCATGGCTTTTAAGTTATTCACTTTTTCTGCCGACATTTTGTCTGGCATCACAATTTTTAGCGGGTAGCCTTTACTGGCAGCAACCAAGGCTAAGCCTAAACCGGTATTGCCTGCGGTAGCTTCAATAATCGTCATTCCAGGGCGTAATTTACCCTGTTGCTCAGCGGCTTCAATCATGCTTACCGCAATACGGTCTTTAATAGAGCCGCCTGGATTCAGCAGTTCTAATTTTAAATACAACTCACAGGGGCCGGTATCAATATTACTAACTTTGACCATCGGCGTGTTGCCAATCATTTCTAAAACGTTCTGATAAACATGCATATGAATGAATTCCGCTACTAGGTTCGCTTAAAATATAATGGCATTATCGCACGGTGCAGTGTTCCATAGCAAAAGCCGGTGTGGCAGAGTAATAGCACCTGAGCTACATAACAATAAAGGATAATCATGGCTAATCAACCGCAACCTCAGTATCAGCAAGTTAGGCGTACATTGTTAACCCGAGCGAAACCAGCTTGGTACCTTAGCACCATTGCTGCCAGTGGCTTGCTGTTAAGTGCCTGCGGCCAACCAACAGCCTCGGTCGAAAGCCCTCAACAACAGTTCATGGCGGCTTTTAAACCTTATTGCGGACAAGCCTTCAGCGCCACTATCGTGGCCGATAATCAGCCGAGCCCAGCCTGGGATCATCCGTTAGTGGTGCATATTCGCGATTGTGAAGCTAATACCATTCGGATGCCGTTGCATGTTGGTGACGATCGTTCACGTACATGGGTACTAACCAGACAACAAACTCAACAACAAGAAGTTATTGATTTTCAACATTATCATTTGCATGAAGATGGTAGCGCGGATGCCGTCTCACCATACGGTGGCCAAACTGTACAAGCTGGCAGCGCTAGTAAGCAGGCATTTCCTGTCGATGAGGCCAGTAAAGCTTTGTTTGTCGCGAATGGATTGGATGTGTCTACCACCAATACTTGGACGTTTGAGTTTGTTGACGCCAATACCCTAAGCTATCAATTGAGCCGGCCGGGTCGTTTATTTGAAGTTCACATTGATCTCAGTCAACCCATACCAGTTCCACCACCAGCTTGGGGTTATCAGGAGTAGAGCCATGCTAGATTTACGGAGCGATACGGTCACCAAACCAACAGCGGCCATGCGTGCCGCAATGGCAGCAGCGCCCGTTGGCGATGATGTTTTTGGGGATGATCCTACCATCAATGCATTGCAACAACGCATTGCCAAATTGGCTGGTAAAGAAGCCGCGCTCATTGCTAGTAGTGGTACCCAAACCAATTTATTAGCTCTCCTCAGTCACTGTCAACGTGGCGATGAGTACTTAGTTGGTCAGGAATATCACACCTATCGCTATGAAGCTGGTGGCGCCGCAGTGCTAGGTGGCATCGTACCGCAACCGTTTGAATTGGAAGCGGATGGTACGCTTAACTTAACTCAAGTCGAAAAACGAATTAAGCCCGATGACCCGCATTTTCCAATCACTCGCTTACTATCTTTGGAGAATACTCATACGGGTAAAGTGATTAGCCAAGACTTTATGCTCAAGGCACGTAAACTCTGCAATAAACATGGCCTTAAGCTGCATTTAGATGGTGCCCGCATTTTTAACGCCTGTGTAGCTAGTGAACAATCACTGGCCACCCTTGTTGAACCCTTCGATAGTGTCTCTATCTGTTTTTCTAAAGGGCTAGGCACGCCCATTGGCTCTGTCTTGGTAGGTTCGCACAAACTCATCGAACGTGCCCGGCGCTGGCGCAAAATGCTCGGTGGCGGCATGCGCCAAGCTGGGATCGTAGCGGCCGCAATGGATTATGCCCTTGACCATCATCTTGAGCGGCTTGCCGACGATCATCGACATGCACAGCAACTACACGACGGATTAATGCAGTTAAGCCAGAACGGCGCTGCTATTACCGTAGAGCCAGCGCAAACTAACATGGTTTACCTCAACTACAACAGCACCGACGACGCGCAAAAAGTGAGTACACACTTACGTGAGCAGGGCATTATTGTTGGAGCAGGCCAACGGCTACGACTAGTCACTCATTTAGATATCAGCAGCCAGGATATTGAACGCGTGATCATTGCTTTTGATCAGGCCTTAAAGTTGTTGTAATTGTTGAAGTAACCGGTCTAAAGCCCGATAACTTAAACTTTCGGCAAGATGGCTACGCTGAATCTCCGAAGCTTGTGCAGCGTCGGCAATGGTTCGCGCTAGCCGCAAGGTGCGGTGATAGGCCCGGTGAGATAACTGCAAGCGCTCGATGGCTTGCACCAAAAACTGATGATCCGCATCACTCAAGCAGCAATGCTCTGCGAGTTGACTCGGTTTAAGTTCAACATTTAAACAGCCCTGTCGCGCCAATTGTACCTCGCGTGCGCTGGCCACTTGCTGACGCCAAAGCGCAGTTAGCGGTGGCTGAGCAACCTCACGCTGGGCGAGCACCTCCGGCTGTCGCGGCACATCCACTTGCATATCGATGCGATCAAGCAAGGGGCCAGAAAGCTTGCCAAGATAGCGCATGATTTGCTCTGGGCTCGAGCGCGCACTTGCCAAGGTGCCATCAAATTGTCCGCACGGTGATGGATTAAGAGCACAAACCAGTTGAAACTTTGCTGGAAACTGCGCTTGGTAACCCGCCCGGCTTATGGTGACGTGACCTGACTCCAAGGGTTCGCGCAGTGAATCTAACACATGACGCTGAAATTCTGGCAACTCATCTAAAAACAAAATTGAGCGATGGGCTAGAGAAATTTCACCTGGCCGCGGCGGTGAACCTCCGCCCACCAGGGCTGCCGCAGAGCAGGAATGGTGCGGCGCTCGAACACAGCGTTGCTGCCAATGTTGGGGCTGCTCCGTTGCGTTTGAAATACTCCGTACTGCGGCTACTTCTAAGCCTTCTTGTTCAGCCAAATGAGGCAAGAGCCCCAGCAGGCGTTGGGCGAGCATGGTTTTGCCAGTGCCCGGGGGGCCTACAAAAAGTAAGTGATGACCTCCCATGGCCGCCAACAATAGCGCCCGCTTCGCTTGCTCTTGTCCAATGACATCGGCAACATCGCCAAAGGGTTCCAAATCGACACGGGGCTCTTGATACTTGATATAAGGAAGCCCATGCGGGCCCTGCAAATGGCTCACCACATCGCGCAGGCTGATGGCCGCAACACACTGTTGTTGCTTTAAGATGCTGGCTTCGGGGGCATTATCAAGGGGAATAACAGCTTCTCGGCCCTCATCTCGACAGGCCAATACCGCCGGCAAAATACCTAATACCGAACGTAAATCACCGTTAAGCGTTAACTCACCAAAAAATTCACGGCTTTCAACTTTTGCAGACGACAACTGCTTATCGGCCACTAATATGCCGATAGCTATAGCAAGATCATAGCGCGCACCGTGCTTAGGTAAATCTGCTGGAGCCAAATTGATGGTGATTTTTTTTGCTTTGGGGAATAAATACCCGCTGGCCATAATCGCTGATCTAACCCGATCCTTGGCTTCGCGCACACCAGCCTGAGGTAAACCGACCATATTGAAACCAGGCAGACCCGCCGCTAGGCAAACTTCTACCGTAACTAAAGGGGCGTCCATACCATACAAGGCGCGCGTATAGACTTGCGCTAAACTGATTGAGCTCATAACCACTCCGTGGTGAAAAGACCTCAGTTTAGCGCGGTAAGAAGCACTTGTTGCTATCGCAATAGCGGATTGCGGCTGCGGATTTTACGCAACCTTGCTCGGCAAATGACTTACCAGTAATGCTCCATGGTGACATTACCAGGCTTGCGCCGGAGATTTTTCGGTAACCCGAGATCTGCGAGCACTTGTTTGGCATCACGAATCATGTCCGGATTACCACAAAGCATAACTTGTGCACTGCTATCTAACTGGTCTGCTAGCGCCGCTTGCAAAGCTCCTGATTCAATCAAAGCCGGCACCCGACCCGACAAAGCCCCGGTAACCTGCTCACGACTCACTATCGGCTGATAGCTGAATTGTTGTGGATACTGCTGTAACCACTGTTGCGCTAGGTTCTGATAGGCTAAATCGCTGGCATAACGCACCGCATGAACTAGATGAATCCGTTTGAACCGTTGCCAAGGCTCTGCCGTACCTAGCATCGAAAAATACGGCCCCACCCCGGTACCGGTCGCAATAAGCCACAAGCTCTCACCATCCGGCACTTCGTTCAGGGTAAAAAAGCCACTTGGTGGCTGTGATACTTCAATTCTTTGCCCTGCCTGTAAGCCATGTAATAACGGCGATAACAAGCCATCTTGAATACGATTGACCAAAAACTCCAATTCATCTGCGGTGGGCGCGTTAACCAATGAATACGCGCGTTGTACCCGTTGCCCGTCTACTTCTAAACCCAGACGCACAAATTGCCCCGCAATAAAATCAAACTTAGGAGTACGCACCTTTAAGGTGAATAAATCTTGATTCCAGGCGTAGTTTTCAACTATTTCGCCCGTTAGCCATTGTGCCATGATGATCTACTCTGGTTTTTGCATTGCTGCTAAATCACGCTCTAACTGCTCTACTCGCTGCCGTAGACGCAATAATAACTGCTGCTGCACATCTAATTCTTCACGCGTAACCACATCTAGTTTGCCTAACTGCTGCTGCAAAATAGTTTTTACGCGCTGCTCAAAACTACCCGCTAAATCTTTGATCCCCGCAGGAATGCTGTCATTAATCTGGCGGGCTATGTCTTCTATTTTTTTCGCATCCATAACAACCCCTTATCTTTATCTGGTGGTGGCTGACATCATTAACGTTTAGCTTAGCAAGAAGTTGCGGTAAAATCTGCTTTTCATACGCTTAACCCAGCTTTTGTCACCTCCAACAAGAAGGTTGTTTATTCGTCATGCTGTTGAACCCTCGTCAACAAGAGGCCGTGCGGGCCATTACTGGACCGGTACTGGTATTAGCTGGCGCAGGTAGTGGCAAAACACGAGTCATTACAGAAAAAATTGCCCATTTAATTACTCGGTGTGGTTACCCAGCGAAACATATTGCGGCGGTGACCTTTACCAATAAAGCAGCCAAAGAAATGAAAGAGCGGGTTGGGCAAACTCTCGGTCGTGAGTATACCCGTGGATTAACGGTTTCTACTTTTCACACCTTGGGCTTAACGATTATCAAAAAAGAAGTCACTCAGCTCAACATGAAAGCGGGCTTCTCTTTATTTGATGATCAAGACAGCTTGGCACTCTTAAATGCCTTAACTGAACCTGAATTAGATGGAGACAAAGAGCTCCTGAAACGCTTACAACACAAGATTGGGCAATGGAAAAATGCCATGCTCCTGCCCGATCAGGCTCTAGCCCAAGCGCAAACCGATGATGATAAGTTATTTGCTGAGTTTTATCGGCGCTATCAACAAAACATGAGAGCCTGCAACGCACTCGACTTTGACGATCTGATTTTACTGCCAACGCTCTTGCTGCGCACTAACGAGGCGGTTCGTCAGCGCTGGCAGCAGAAGTTTCAGTACCTTTTGGTTGACGAGTATCAAGATACCAATACCAGTCAGTACGAGCTCGTTCGGTTACTGGTGGGGGATCAAGCAAACTTTACGGTGGTAGGTGACGACGATCAGTCGATTTATTCTTGGCGTGGGGCCCAGCCCCAAAACTTGGCTTTGTTACAGCGTGATTTTCCGCAGTTGCAGGTGATTAAACTCGAGCAGAATTATCGCTCCCATGGGCGGATTCTAAAAGCGGCGAATATTCTTATCGAGAATAACCCCCACGTTTTTGAAAAGAAGCTCTTTTCAGAAATGGAATACGGAGTGCCACTGCGGGTTATTTACGGGCGTAATGAAGAACACGAGGCAGAACGCGTGATCGCAGAAATTGTGCGTCGACGCTTTCTAGAGCGTACTCCTTATTCGCAATTTGCCTTGCTTTATCGGGGCAATCATCAAGCACGGATTTTCGAGAAAGCTTTGATTGCCAACCGAATTCCCTATCGTATGACTGGCGGCCAAAGCTTTTTTGCGCGGGCCGAAATCAAAGACATGATGGCCTATCTAAGGCTATTAGTTAATCCAACCGATGATACCGCCTTTATTCGCATCATTAACTGCCCCAAACGTGGCATCGGTCCGAATACCGTGGAGCGGATCGGCGAGTTAGCGCACGAGCTGCATACAGGGCTCCTTGAGGCAGCAAACCATCAAGCACTCAAAACTCGTTTGGGCGCACGCGAGTTTCAGTCGGTGCAATATTTTTGTCAGCTGATACAACGCTGTGCTCGACGTTGCGACCATCAACCAGAGGCTGCATCGGCCTTGTTTGATTTGCTTAAAACGATAGGCTACGAAGAGTGGCTTTACGAAACCAGCCCGAGTGTCAGTGCCGCCGAAATGCGCTGGAAAAACATCAATGAGTTGATGCGGTGGGTGTCAGATATGCTAAAGGGTGATGCTGAACACGAGCCACTTAGCCTTGCCGATACGGTAGCTAAATTGTGTTTACGAGACATGATGTCGCGCCAAGAAGAAGCCGAACAAGGCGATCAAGTACAGTTGATGACCTTGCACGCATCCAAAGGCTTGGAGTTCCCGCATGTATTTATGGTGGGCATGGAAGAAGGTTTACTCCCACATCAATCCAGTATTGATGAAAACATGGTGGAAGAAGAACGCCGGCTTGCCTACGTAGGCATTACTCGAGCACAGCAGTCGCTTACCTTTACCATGGCGAAAGAACGTCGACAATATGGTGACACCCTACGCCCTGAGCCTAGTAGATTTTTATTTGAACTCCCCCAAGATGATTTAGAGTGGGAAGAGCAAACCATAGCCACAGAAGCTCAGCAAGAGCAAACACGGTTATCAGGGATCGCACTACTGCGTAAAGCTATGGAAGATTAAGCTCGCGTTGCCGACTTACTGGTCGGCTGGGCATTGAATGGTGACTTTACTTGCTGGGGCTCTCCAAACAATTGGCCTTGCCCGATATTCACGCCATTATGGATAAGCGCCTGTAATTGATCGTGATTATCAACGCCCGCTGCGGCAATTTCGATGGCTAGATCGCGGCATAGATGCACCACATTTCGTACCATCACTTGTGCTCTTTCGCTGGTCGCAATGTCCGCCACAAAGCGCGGGTCTAACTTCACATGGGTAAAGGGATAATTCAAAATAAATTGCAGTGCTCCTGCACTACGGCCAAACTCGTTCAGCGCCAAACCTACCCCGAGCTCAGCTAACTGACGCAAACAGCTCAGCTGGCGTTTGGAGTTATCATTAAGCTCAGTCTCACTAAACTCTAGGATTAACGACTCTGGCGCAACTCCAGAGTTAGTGATGATATCAATTAATACCTTCACATCTGCCAGTTTATAAAGATGCTTACTAGACAGGCCCACATAGATAGGTAACGGCTGAGCTTCAGCCTGTAAAATAGCGCAACAGCGTTTCAGCATCCAATGATCCAGCGCCAGCGTCATCCCGGTTTTGTCAGCTACTGCATTAAAGCGATCTGCCGGAAGCAAGCTATCATCGCGTTGCCACCTTAGTTGCAATTCACGGGCAACTTCTGTGTTATCGCGCAGATCGCCTAAGGTAAACTGTTGTAATACAAAATCTTGGTCAAATTGAGCATGCCGCAATTCGGTTTCGCGATGCAACGAGGCCACCAAATCCTGGTGAATACTTTCATCAAAGACCACATAGCGACCGCGGCCCATACTTTTTGCTTGATACATGGCAGCATCAGCATCGCGCAGTAAACGCTCTGCCGAATCATTGCGCGATTTACACTCGGCGATACCCACGCTGGCACCCGAATAATGTTCGCTCTCACCAAAGACAAACGGCAACCGCATTTTTTCAATAATGCGCGATGCAACATCTCTAGCATCGTCAATATGGCGAATCATATCTAGTAAAATAACAAACTCATCGCCACCTAATCGTGCCACTGTGTCATTATCGCGAATGCACTCACCAATCCGACGACTCGCTTCAAGCAAGAACTCATCACCCGCCGAATGGCCTAGCGTGTCATTAATATTTTTGAAGCGGTCTAAATCAACAAACAGCACCGCAAAATTATGGTGCGGGAAACGCTTTTTATGCTTCAGCGTTTGCTGTAACCGCTCAGTAAACATGGAGCGATTCGGTAAGCCCGTTAACGCATCATGGTGCGCGTCATAGAATAGTTTTTCTTCTACTTTTTTACGGCGCTCAATTTCGCTAACCAGTTCTTCTGTACGCTCCGCTACCTTACGCTCAAGATAGGCATTAACGCGTTTAACTTCATCGGCATTCCGACGGCGCTCGATGGCTACCGCAACATGTTGTGATACGAAGTTAAGAAGCTCTAAATCGTCCTGCTTATAGGTGATGTCATTCACGTAGGTTTGCACGGATAACACCCCAATCACTTCGTCTTCAACCACCAAAGGCGAGCCCAACCACTGCGTTGGATGAGTACCGTAATAGCTTACCGCATCTTCCACTTCACCTGCCTGCACCAGCTGTTGATACTTGGCTCGGTCAATGAATACCGGTTGCGCATGACGGATAACATACTCGGTCATGCCTTTAGCTAACTTACGTTCGCGTTGTAAATTGCCATCATAGGCATCAACACTGTAGGGAAACTCCAGCACACCTCGGTCTTGATTAATCAGAGCAACAAAGAAGTTATCGTTATTGATGAGCATCCCTATCTGTCGATAAAGCTGTTCATAGAAGGTTTGCATGGACTCAGAGGTGTTGGTAATTTCCGAAATCGCAAACAACACGGAGGTTAATTTTTCAGCTCGCTCACGGACACTAATTTCATTAATCAGATCATCATTAATCTGCCGTAATTTTGCGGTTTGACGAGCAATTTCTGCCTGCATGTATTCACGCTGACGAACTCTATCTAAAGCATTTACAATGTGTTGCGAAACGAATAACAATAACTCTTGGTCTTGCTCTGTGTAGCGAATCTGCTCAGAGTAACTCTGCACCACCATGGCACCAACCACTTGACCATTTGAGCGCAAAGGCACCCCTAACCAGTCTACTGGAGGTGACCCTAAGTCGCGAATTTCACCTCGCTCTTTTAACCGTTCAAAGACCTCAATATCATACAAAAATGGCTTACCCGTACGCATCACATAACCGGTTAAACCTTGCCCTAGCATCTCAGCCGGAATCACTTGCTCAAGGGCCGGAAAATCATCATATTCATCCACAAAATAGACAAACTGAACCGTGTCTTTAGCTTGGTCATACAAACAAATGTAAAAGTTTCGAGCATCCATCAGCTCGCCAATAATGGCGTGCACCGATGCATAGAAATCTTGCATGTTTTGTACAGAAGAGGCTAATTCAGAGATTTTAAACAGTGCTTTTTGCACCACTTCAGATTGGCGATATTTAAGTGCTAGTTTTTGCAGACGTGCAACAGCCTTACGCAGGCGCGTAATTTCTTTGCTTTCGGTGTTCTGCACTGCTGAAGTTTGAGCTTCAGGCTGCATCCCTGTTGACGTAGGCATAAGCTAGCTGTTTCGTTTTGTTTAATTGTTGTTTTTGCTTTATTTATTGTTTTAAAACTAACCAACCTCAAAGTATATATTTACATTGCTAAATTACAAAGAGATTTATAAAAAACAGCTCAAATTATAGACACAAAAAAACCGCCGAAGCGGTTTTTTCTATTCATGGTATGAATGCTAACTATTAAATTTCAGCAATCATAAAATCGATAGCAGCTTGGATTTCTTCATCGCTACAGTCGTTACAGGTACCTTTAGGTGGCATCGCATTGATACCTTCAATAGCATGCTTCAGCACTGTATCCATGCCTTGAGCTAAGCGTGGCTCCCAATCGGCTGCATTGTTTAATTTAGGAGCACCTAACACCCCAGAGGTATGACAAGCAACACAGAACTTGTTGTAAACTGCTTCACCAGAACGCGCGCCACCAGAACTTGCAGCTGCGGCTGGAGCAGCTCCAGCTACCCGTACTTGCGCTACCGGTGCAATGCGCTCTTTAATATCTGCGGTACTTTGTTGTGGTACTACAGTAGCACTTGCACCACCTACGACAAATGCCATTGCGGCAACCATTAAACGGCTAGATTTAAAAATAGATAATACGTTCACAGTAAACTCCTGATTGAACTAATGAGCTTGCACGCTCGGTTTGTTGTTGCGATTATAGCCAGATTCCACTCAAGGTTAAATACTTCCGTGCAATGTCAACCAATCCTAGCTTAGATACGCGTAAAATTGCCCTTTTGGATCTGGATGCTTTCTTTGCCAGTGCTGAACTCTTGCGCCAACCACAACTGCGTGATAAGCCTTTTGCTGTGGGTGGTGGCGGTGATCGCGGAGTGGTTGCTACTGCTAATTATTTAGCGCGGCAATATGGCGTGCGCAGTGCAATGGCCGGCAGCCAGGCTCGACGATTATGTCCACAACTTATCTTTGTGCGCCCTGATCATGCTTACTATCGCGCTATGTCCAATCAAGTTTTCGAAGTCCTACAACAGTATACCGAGACGATTGAACCTGCTTCTATCGACGAATTCTATTTGGACCTTACCCACAACCAGCACTATCAAGGGAGTGCCAGCTTAACGGTTAGTGCTATTCGAGAGCAACTACGAGCGCTAGGTTTAACCGCATCGGCGGGCATTTCTAATCAAAAGATGGTAGCTAAAATAGCTAGCGAAGAAAACAAGCCTGATGGTCAGTATTTAGTAACCCCAGAACAAGTGAGCGCTTATCTTGCGCAATTAGATCTAAAGCGAATCCCTGGAATTGGACCGAAAAGTTTACAAAAATTGCATTACGCTGGCTTATTTTTAGGTAAAGATGTCCAACAAGCTGAGTTAACCAGTTTACAACGCATTTTAGGCGAAAAGGCCGGCTGGTTAGTTTATCAACGTTGTTTAGGTAACGACCCAAGAGCTGTGATTACCGAGCGTGTGCGCAAAAGTGTTGGAGTGGAAGAAACCCTAAGCCAAGATGCCACGAGCCTACGCCAACTCGAACAGTTCCTTGAACAAGTGCTACTGCCGCAATTGCAGAAGCGGATGAAAGTAAGTAACTGGCAGCAAGCCTTCATTAAAAGCCAGACGATTAAGTTAAAGTTTTCAGATTTTCAACAAACAACCGTATCCCGAACGGCTAACTTAGCGTCACCCAGCTTATTTTATCAACTGCTACGAGATGCCTGGGATAGGCGCCAGCAACGGCAAGTCCGGCTCATTGGCATCAGCGTGGCGCTACCCGACCCTGATGATGCCCTGCAATTGGAATTGGAGCTGGAGTAAGCGACTGCGACTAGGAGCTAAACTCATAGCTGCCTAACTGAATCACCTGGTTACGCAACTCAATCGCACTTAACGCAGCCTGTACGCGTGGATGCTGCAAGTGCCCTTCAAACTCGATAAAAAAGTGGTAGTGCCCGAAGCGCTGCCCGGTTGGTCGCGACACCAACGCCAATAGGTTAATTTGATGAACCGCAAAAGCTTGTAAATGCTCGAGTAAGAGCCCCGGATGGTCTGCGTCATCGACAATAACTATCGAAGATTTATAGCGGATCGAATGATCCGGTGCGGCTAAAGGCTGTGGCTGCTGTACCGCCACAAATCGAGTGACATTGTGGGCGTAATCTGTCACATCATGTTCCACCCAAGCCCAGTCCGCTGCGCTAGTATTAGGCTCGACCGCTGCCAACAGGTGCTCTGGAATGATTGCTGCCGCCGCCTGGGTTGTTGCTTGCAACTGCGCCAACGCTGCGGTATTGCTGGCGGTAGAAATCACCTCAATATCATGTTGCGATAACCAATCGCTGCATTGTCCTTGGGCAACAAACTGCGCGAAAATAACGTTCGGCTGTGGGTGATTTGCAACTACCGAAAAGCGCACCGGAATAGCCACCTCAGCAATAATTTGCAAAGGCTGCTTTAGAAAGCTATCAACGACTGGTGAAACAATCCCCTCAACGATATTTTCTAACGGCACTACCGCAATCCCCGCCTGCTCAGGGATGGCCTGCAGCGTTCGGGAAAGAGAGCTGTAGAAACTTATCGTAGGCGGCGCCTTGGTAAATTGCGGTAGGCGCAATACCTCACGCGCAGCTAACTCTGAGAACGTACCTGAAGGACCCAAAGTTGCGAGAAAAGTGGCTGAACTGCTAGTGGCTGGCACGAGATGCTTTACATCCTTTAACGATATCTTTGTATGAGTTGCAGTGAGATTAACTTACACGCTTTTATTCACAGATAAAAGTTACAGATTGTATTGAATTAGCATCTAGGTATTGGCAGTATGGCTGCTGACTTTATCGCTCAAGGCAGATGCGTATGGATTGGCTCACATTGCTACCCCCCTTGGTAGCCATTATCGTGGTTTTTTGGCGCAAAGAAGTGATTGTTGCGCTACTCCTTGGCATTTTTACCTCAGAATTATTATTACTTTTACACCATCAGCAGCCACTTTGGAGCGCTGGTGCTGCCATGCTAGAGCGTATCATTGCCGTCTTTAGTTCGGCCGGTAACACTCGTATTCTCATTTTTAGTTTGCTGGTAGGTGCGCTGCTTGCCTATGTGCGTGAGTCTGGTGGCGTGACTGCCATGGTCAATAGTTTACTCAAACGTGGTTTTGGCAAAACGAAGCGCAGTGCCAGCTTAATGACCGTTTTTACCGGAGTTTTTATATTTATTGAATCCAACCTTAGTGTGCTCACTGCGGGTATATTATCTCGCGGCTTATTTGAGAAGCTAGGCATGAGTAGAGCGCGATTGGCCTATTTGATTGATAGTACCAGCGCTCCCATCTGTATTTTGATTCTGCTTAATGGCTGGGGTGCCTACGTGCTCGGTATGTTAGAACAACAGCAACTGCCGGGGTCTTCGGTTGCCACCCTCTGGGCGACCATTCCATTCAACTTTTACGCACTCATTACCTTAGCTCTGGTGTTTTATACTGCCATTAGTGGCAAAGTACATGGCGCATTAGCTAAACATGAACAACAACCCCAGCCACCGCAAGATATCCAGCCGCAGGCCCCAAGCAACAGCAAGGCGCGTTACATGCTGGTACCTTTAACCGTCATGGTCGTGGGAATGATCGCATTTATGGTGATTACGGGCGACGGTAATCTAACCGCTGGTGATGGCTCAAAATCAGTGCTTTATGCTACAGCGTTAGCCTGTTTGGTCGCCTACTTGATGCTCTTGGTCAGCCGTCGTAACAGCCATCAGCAATTAGTGACGATTGGCTTTAAAGGCATGAGCGAATTATTACCGCTGGTAACTATCGTTTTGTTATCATTAGCGCTTGGTGCTAGCGTCCGTGAACTTGGCACAGGAACTTTTTTGGCCGGGTTAGTCGGTGACTATCTACCGTTGGTACTGATAGCCCCGATGCTATTTATTGCTGGTGCCCTGATTAGCTTTACCACCGGCACCTCGTGGGGCACTTTTGCTATTCTAATCCCGATTGCGGCACCCTTAATAATAGCACTAGATTTGCCAGCTCCCCTACTTTTGGCCGCGGTGCTTGGCGGAGGGGTTTTCGGTGACCATTGCTCACCCATTTCAGATACCACAGCTGTATCTGCGCTGGCGTCAGGCAGCGATTTGCTTGACCATGTTCGCACCCAGTTACCTTATGCACTGGTTGCTGGTGGGCTTACGGTAATTTTATATACAGTGGCAAGCTGGCTGATGCTTTAAGCTCGCCAGCTGATTTGTTTTTGCTACCAACTATTTGGATAATCATCAAACATGACACACGGTTTGCACTTTCGCTCTACTCGCGCCGAAATATCACGCCAAGCGCTTACCCACAATGTGCAACTCATCAAAGAAAAGTTGGGCAATAATTACCTTATCGGCGTAGTTAAGGCTGACGCTTATGGACACGGGATGATCAGCACGGCACAGGCTATAGCAGCTAACGTTGATGCTTACGCAGTGGCTTACATTGACGAAGCTCTAGCCTTACGCGAAGCTGGCTTAACCCAGCCCATTGTATTACTCGAAGGCTGTTTCAGCGCTGCCGAGCTTCCTATCTGTGCACATTACAATTTACTCCCGGTGATTCATCAGCAACACCAACTCGATGCCGTGCTCACTACACGCTTGGCTCGTCCTGTTGGGGTCTGGCTAAAGGCTGATACAGGATTACACCGATTAGGCTGGCGTCCAGAGCAATTACCCGCCGTTTATCAACAACTCGATCAGTCTACGCAAGTTGCTTCTATCACGCTGATGTCGCACCTAGCGATTGGAGATACACGCCATCAATTCACCCAACAACAGCTAGAGGCCTTTACTGATCTTTGTGCCCAAACCAAGCCCTCAGCTCAGATGAGTGTCATCAATAGTCCAGCATTATTAAGTGCCACTAAGGATATCAGCAATGGTTATGCTCATTGGGTTCGCAGCGGTATTGCCATGTACGGTGTCGCTCCTATTTTAGAAGGAGTTGAACTCCCTCCATTGCAACCGGTGATGCGCCTTCTCGCTCCGATCATCGCCTTACGTGATATTCCTCAGGGCGATACGGTCGGTTACGGTGGTACTTGGCGAGCAACGCGTCCGAGTAAAATTGCAACCGTTGCCATCGGCTATGCTGATGGTTACCCACGCAGTGCAGCCAACGGCACTCCAGTTTGGCTTCACGGTAAACAGGTGCCCTTAGCCGGTACTGTATCTATGGATATGATTACGCTTGATGTAACCGACCTAGAGCAGGTCGCCATTGGCGATGAGGTTGAGCTGTGGGGGCCTAATCTAAGTGTTAATATCGTTGCGGAACACGCCAACACCATCAGTTACGATTTGTTTACTGGGGTTAGTCAACGTGTTCCTAGACTCGAAGTTTAATTACTCGGCTGGCGTGGGCTTCTGATACAACTTAAACCACGCTAGCGTATGTTCAATTTTTGCGATCATATTCGATGGTCTTGCGCTGACCGAATGAGAGGCGTCTGGCACCCTCACCATCACCGTATCTACCTTGCGCAATTGCAATGCTTGATAATATTGCTCTATTTCAGACATCGGCACTCGACGGTCGTTTTCACCGCTAAAGAGCAATACTGGGGTTGTTACATTTTCAACCAACGAAAGTGGTGAGCGCTGCCAGTAGTGATCCACATCTTGCCATGGCAATGCCGGAAATTGATTCGCAATCTGACCCAAGTAGCTATCTGCCGTAAGCGTTTTGCTGATCCAGTTAATGACCGGGTTGGTTGCAGCGGCAGCGTTAAAACGATCGGTTAACCCCACCGCATAGGTGGTTGCGATACCACCAGCAGAGCCACCAGCAATGAATAAATTATTACCGTCAACAAAGCCTTTTGCTAACAGCGCATCGATACCCGACATGTGGTCTGCAAAGTCACGTTCTGACGCATAGTAACCGTCAAGCTTTAACGCATGTTCAGCACCGTAACTGGTGCTACCCCGATAGTTGTTGTAGAAGACTACGTAGCCAGCCGCAGCATAGCGCTGATGTTCAGCTGCAAACATGGGGCTGTAGGCTAAATGCGGGCCACCATGAATTTCTAGCAATAGTGGGTACTTTTTATTGGGGTCAAAATTGGGTGGAGTGATATACCAACCATGAATCTCCGTGTCGTCAAAACTCGATTTGTAAGTGATCTCGTGCACTTCTCCAAGTGTTTTATGCGCAAGTAAATCTTCATTGAGCTTGGTTAATTGGCGCGCCTTCGTGCTAGTTACCGAGTCTAACAAAGCAACATCTGCTGGTCGGTATGAACTAGCTCGCGTATAGACGACCTGCCCCGTATTAGTAGCAATAGAATAACTACCGCTGGTGTAAGGTCGCGAAATATATTCACCGCCAACATCACTGACCCCCTCGGTTAACCGCCCATTTAATCTTACTTGCCCCAACTTAACGAGGCCGCGGTCGGTAAATTGAATGGCCAACGCACTATTATTAATCCATTGTGGGTTTTCTACCGAGCGGTCCCAGTCCGCTAACAACGCCTGCTGCTGATTCTTACCTAAATCTAAAACTTGGAGTCGATTATGATGATAAGCAATGGGTTCGTTTCCTCGATGCAAGAACGCCAACAGCCTGCCATTCGGTGACAAGGTTGGAGCAAACTCACGTCCAGGCAACGTAGTTAACTGGCTCAGCTCCTTATCTTTCACTCTTACTTGCCATAAATCAGCTTCTGCCACTTGATATTCCCAATCGGTAGAACGGTTCGCTGAAAAAATAAGGTGGCTATTATCTGCACTCCAAACTAGGGGGCCCGAATGGCTGTAAGGACCTTCCGTTAGCTGGCGTGCATGCCCTCCTTCAGCTGGAACAACAAAAACTTGACTGTATTGATTGGCCAAAATGCCGGCACCATCGCGCTGATAATAAGTTCTCTCCACGATGGTAGGCGCTTTTGCCCAGTTTGCAGAAGCGGGCTGTTGCGGGCGGTAAACCGAGCGAGCAAACTCCGATTTAGGCGCATCAACGTTCATCATAAAAGCTAGCCAGCGTCCATCATGAGACCAGCTCAACTGACTTGGACTCTGGTCTACCGCAGTCACAACTGACATGGTTTTCTGCGCTACATAATAGACATGAATCTGATTACGGCCTTCATGACTGGTGGTAAAAGCCAAGCGTTTACCATCCGGCGACCAGGTAGGATTCGCATAACCATGAGCCATGGTTAGCAATGGAGTATGCTCGCCACTTTGGGTATTGATCAACCACAAGTGGCGCTTGCTATTATCCTTAATCATGTCAAAGCTGTTACGGCTATAGATTACCCACTTCCCGTCAGGAGAAATTTGGGGACCTGCTGCATGCTCAAGTGCAAAGATATCTTCTGGCATGAAGGTTTCAACTGCTGGCTCTGCACTTACAACTGCGACATTTAGTAGCACCGCCAGCGGTCCGCTCCAGCGTAATAAGCTCTTAATCATGACATTCTCCAAACTAAACGTTTTGTTTTTATTAGTAATTAATGTACCCCTTTCTTTATCAAGAACCTAGTCTTTGGCCTACTTTTTGTATGGCTGGCATTAGAAATAGTCCTAGTAAATCCAGGGTTTTTATTTCGCATATGCCTAAATTAATACTATACTCATCTTGTTGTAACACCATGTGAGTAGCGTTTGACTCAACAGAAAACATAACGAGGTCAAGAACATGCTAGAAAGTTGGTTCTCGCAAGCTGATGCAGTCTTATTAGCTCGCTTTCAGTTTGCCTTTACAGTGGCATTCCACATCATATTCCCCGCCTTTACGATTGGTCTTGCAAGTTTTCTTGCCGTGCTAGAAGGGCTTTACCTTAAAACTCGCAATCCGGTCTACCAGAAGCTCTTTCGATATTGGGTGAAGATCTTTGCCGTAGCCTTCGGTATGGGCGTGGTTTCTGGCATTGTGATGAGCTATCAATTTGGTACCAACTGGGCCGTATTCTCAGATAAAGCAGGACCAGTTATTGGCCCACTCATGGGCTACGAGGTACTCACCGCTTTCTTCCTTGAAGCTGGGTTTTTAGGGGTGATGCTATTTGGCATGAACAAAGTAGGAGAGCGGCTGCACTTTTTTGCCACCTTGATGGTAGCCGTTGGAACTGCCATTAGCGCATTCTGGATTTTGTCAGTAAACAGCTGGATGCAAACACCTGCTGGATTTGCTATGAATGAACAAGGCCAATTTATTGTTACAAGTTGGTTTGAAGCTATTTTTAATCCTTCATTTCCATACCGTTTAGCGCACATGTTACTTGCCGCCTATTTAACCACAGCCTTTGTGGTAGGCGCAGTTGGTGCTTGGCACTTACTCAAAGATAGTACCTCGGCCAGCGCTAGAAAAATGTTCTCGATGGCTATGTGGATGGCATTAATTGTGGCACCACTACAAGTGTTTGTTGGCGACTTGCACGGCCTTAATACGCAAGAGCACCAACCGGCCAAAGTAGCCGCTATGGAAGGCCACTTTGAAACCCAAAGTAACGCCCCTCTGTACCTGTTTGGACTTCCTAATCAGACCACAGCTGAAGTGGATTACGCGGTAAAAATACCGGGCCTAGCTAGCCTCATATTACAGCACGATATTAATGCTGAAGTTACCGGTTTGGACCAATTCCCTCGAGACGAGTGGCCACCAGTAGCAATCGTGTTTTGGGCCTTTAGAATCATGGTCGGCATCGGTGTGTTAATGATGCTTATCGGTCTCTGGTCTGGGTTCCAGCGTCTACGTGGCGGCCTTTACCAGAGCAAAATGCTGCATCGCAGTGCTGTCTTGATGGGGCCACTAGGGTTTGTAGCTGTTATTGCCGGCTGGGTTGTCACCGAAGTAGGCCGACAACCTTGGGTCATTCAAGGCCTCTTAAGAACATCTGAGGCTGTCTCTCCTGTCGATGCGGTTGGAGTCGGCGCTAGCTTGCTAGCTTTTATTATCGTGTACTTTTTAGTCTTCGGTGCTGGTACCGTTTATATCTTAAGAAAGATGGCCGGCGATCCCGAGCATACCCACATACCTGATTATGCTCGTATCCCAATGGCTGCAGAACGTCTCTACCACGAGGAGAAATAAGCAATGGATTACGCATTAATTTGGGCTGCACTTATCTCGATCGCGGTATTCGCATATGTAGCTCTTGATGGTTTTGATTTGGGTATTGGGCTCTTGTTTCCATGGTTTACAAACGAGCAACATCGTGACCGTATGGTCAATACTGTTGCGCCGGTATGGGATGGCAATGAAACTTGGCTGGTCCTTGGTGGTGGTGGCCTACTCGCGGTTTTCCCGCTGGCTTATTCGGTGCTGTTACCAGCACTTTACATGCCCGTTATTGCCATGCTCCT
The DNA here is from genome assembly GCF_032227045.1 of Pseudidiomarina fusca. Classification (NCBI taxonomy): domain Bacteria; kingdom Pseudomonadati; phylum Pseudomonadota; class Gammaproteobacteria; order Alteromonadales; family Idiomarinaceae; genus Pseudidiomarina; species Pseudidiomarina fusca. Next base: position 2,049 of record NZ_JANFPJ010000024.1, on the reverse strand, counting down.
AGGCTTGATTTTTCGTGGCGTTGCCTTTGAGTTTAGATTTAAGAGCCGCAATAACAAACATTGGTGGGACCGCTCTTTTATGCTTGGGTCCGCAGTTGCTGCGTTTAGCCAAGGAGTGATGTTAGGCGCCATGCTACAAGGTATTGATGTCACCGATCGAGCCTACTCAGGCGGATGGTTTGACTGGCTAAGCCCATTTACTATTTTTGCAGGCATTGCGGTATGTATTGGCTATATGCTGCTTGGCGCCACTTGGTTAATTATGAAAACCGATGGCCAATTACAAGGCCGAAGTTTTTCATTAGCTCGTAACTTATCGTCACTCATGATTCTTGCAATAGCAGCCGCAAGTATTTATCTGGTATCAACTTATGGGCAAGTCGCTGATAGATGGTTAACGTGGCCGACCTCCGCTGGTTTGTGGTTGTTACCTTTTGCCTTAGCTATAGTCGGCGGCGGACTCCTAACAGCACTTAACAAGAAACGTGAGGGAGCTCCATACCTCTGGGCTTTAGGAGTATTTTTAATTGCTTTTATTGGTTTTGCGGTGAGCATCTTCCCCTATCTTATCCCCTTTGAAATCACCTTATGGGAAGCCGCAGGACCAGATAATAGCCTCTCGTTCCTGCTCGTAGGCGCAGCCATTCTAATTCCTATTATTTTTGCCTACACTGGTTATACCTATTGGGTATTCAGAGGAAAAACCAGTGAGGATTCTGGATATCATGAATAAACCACCAACTAAGTTACGACAGTGGCTCTGGTTTATTGGTCTTTGGGCTGCCGGGGTGATCACTATCACCCTGGTAGGTCTTCTGATTAGAGCGGCAATTCTTTAATCGGAGTCTTTCTCTTTTCGAGTTAATCTATCTAAATAACCCATGGCAAAAGCAGAGCCAACAAAAGTTAAGTGCATCAACACGTACCACTTGATGGTTGGCTCATCCATGTTTTGCGCGTTCATAAACACTTTCAATAAATGAATAGAGGAAATCGCAACGATAGATGCAGCTACTTTATTCTTTAAACCACCAGAATCAATTTTTCCTAACCAGGCTAACTTCTCAGTGTCGTTATTAATATTGAGTGTCGAAACGAAGTTTTCGTAACCACTCAACATCACCATCACTAGCAATCCTCCAACCAATGCAATATCGATTAAGGTTAGCGTTAACAAAATAAGGTCAACTTCTTTGATCGTTAGAATGTCTGGAAAAACATGTATAAGCTCCTGAAAGAACTTAATCCCCAGCAGCAACACCGCCAAGCTCAAACCAAGATAAATAGGTGCCAGCAACCAACGTAAGCTATACATTAAATTTTCTAAAAAACGTTCCATGAATATCTCAGAAAGTAAGGGTTCAACAAGAGGAACATCATACCAAGGTTAGCATTCACCGCTCAATTTTTTTAATCTACCGATGACCTCGACCATCAAGACTGCCGTTAGACCAGCTGAAGCCAAGTATAATTCAAGCCAATAATCAAAACGTAACGCGCTCCTTTACCCAGACTTACAAGCAATAAAAACCAACCGAAACGTAGCCTAAGCATTCCCGCAAACATAGTTAATGGATCGCCCAAAATAGGTAGCCAAGACAATAATAAACTCCACTTACCATAGCGATTAAACCAAGCCTGACCCTGTGCTAGACGAATTTTACTCACCGGAAACCAGCGCTGGTTTTGCCAATGAAGAAAATACCTGCCTAAGCTGTAATTCACACAAGACCCAAGTACATTCCCTAAAGTAGCGACTGCCCACAGTGTTCCGATCGAGTCTGTCTGATTGAGCAAAAGCATCAGAAGCACTTCTGACGAACCTGGCAATAAGGTCGCTGATAGAAATGCTGAAATAAAAAGACTCAAGAACACAATCCACAACCCTCCCTGTACAAAATTCAAACAGGTGGACACGAAAATCTATCATTGCAACTAGTTTACCTGTTACGTTACTGGACATGGGAGTAATAATTCCCTAAAATCCACGCTCGCTGTTTTACCAACAGTACATTCCAATACGCACCCGTAGCTCAGCTGGATAGAGCG
>NZ_JANFPJ010000023.1:0-814 GCF_032227045.1 Pseudidiomarina fusca | reverse complement strand
GAGTAATAATTCCCTAAAATCCACGCTCGCTGTTTTACCAACAGTACATTCCAATACGCACCCGTAGCTCAGCTGGATAGAGCGCTGCCCTCCGGAGGCAGAGGTCACAGGTTCGACTCCTGTCGGGTGCGCCATAATTCTATAGCCTGACATTGATAGCAAGTACTAACTTTGAGGCTTTTGTGCCGATTCTGTGCCAAAATTGTGACTTGTTAAGGTTTTGCCTCCAAGTTTCATGACCTTCGCACAACATTCTTGCTCTTAATCGATTTAGGAAGCAAATTCTGTCGTTTTCTCTTAAGCATAAACAACAATATTCAATTTTAAGCATCGTCTTTAAATAATTCCTGTGCTGTATAATACAAGCTTTGATCAAAACGACGTTCTGGACTTAACTCTTTGTGCCCGCCATTCATAATCACATTTGTGATGCTAGATAATTTCATAATTGGATTATAACGTCGAGGATGATTCATAAATCTACGAGTCATTTTACCATTCAGAGCAAATTCTTTGTCAGTCTGCAGGTTGAAAGCCATTTGAGTATAAATATTATGAATATTTACCTTATCTGTTTGTGTTAGTTCGTAAAGAATCCTTGCAAGCCTTAGCGTTGATCTATAAAGCCTTGTAACTTTCCCCACATCTCGCTCTCTTGATGCGCAATCAATAAAGGTACGGCAAATAGCAAAGTCGCTCCAAACAAAAATAGGGTATACGGATTTAATGGTTGATGGGGCACCTTTACCCCACCAACCTGATACCATTATCAGATGGTTGATAGATCGACTCCGTAGTTGAGTTCCTCTGCGAA
>NZ_JANFPJ010000022.1:0-55182 GCF_032227045.1 Pseudidiomarina fusca | reverse complement strand
GGTCAACCGATCGCTAAAATATTTCTTAACTGATCGGCATTAGCCCAAATGGCCCGTTTTTATTAGCTATAACAAGGTGATTATTTCACCCCAAGCTCACGCAATAGTTCATCTGCGCCGTCTACTTTTTCCATTTGCCAAAGCATGAAGCGAGAATCCACTTGAATAGAGCGAGTATTGTCTAGATTGAAATCCCAATCAGAAATAATCGAATCAAGCGTTCCATCAAAGGCGAGACCAACTAATTCTGCTTTATCGTTTAATACCGCAGAGCCTGAGTTACCGCCAGTAATATCAAGGGTTGCTAGGTAATTCACCGGTACCGAGTCTAAGCTCTTGACATAGTAATCACCGTAGTCTTTTGCCTTAATCTTGTCTAATTGCGCTTGTGGCGCATTAAACTCGCCCTCACCGGTAGCTTTATCGGCAATCCCACGTAAGGTAGTGAAGGCAGTCCACGCAGTACCATCATGAGTTCCATGGTCACGTCCTGTCACATTACCGTAGGTGACCCGCAAGGTGTTGTTCGCATCTGGATAAACAGCTTTACCTTGCGCCTTCATAAAGGCGATTTTTGCTTTCATGTAGTTTGCGTAAGCTTGCTGAACCTTACCTGCGTGCTCTTCGGCTTCTGCTTCTTGCTCACGGTCGTAATCCCACATAGCTACAGCCGCTTTAATGAAAGGATCTGAGCTCTGCGCAAACTGCTCAGGACTTTGCTCTAACAAGGCAGCCCGAGCCTTACCATCAGTAAACAAGGTACTGGCATACCAGCTGTCGATTAAGGCATGTAAATCGTTGGTGCTCATATTATCAGTAATGCCCATAGCGGCATCAAACTGAGCATCGCGCTCGGTCTTAGGTAGCGCAACGTAACGCGCTAAAAAGTGCTTATCTAAGGCTTTTTCAACGCTCACATCAAAACTACGATCTAAGCCTGCAACGAAGGCACGGTAGCGTGGTAAATCACGCTCTTGGAATCCGGCTTTACGTTCCGCATTAGGCTTGGTTTGCTCGTTACTCAAACGATACAGAGCTTTGGCCATACCCAATAAACGTGGTGTAGCCACATCTAACGTATAACTCTTGCGACCTTCGTCCTGGGCCTTTTTCAAAAGAGCTTCAATGGCCTCTAAATCAGCGGCATAAGCAGCACGATTCTTCTTATTGCTATTAACCCACTCTTTTAACGCTGTATGCTCAGCTTGCTTGCGCTCTAATAAATCGCTTTCTGCATAGCTATCGAGCATGCCTTGACGGTTCTTCATGTAGTTATTCAAACCCGCCACACGGCTTGCGTATTTCAGTTCAGCGTCTTTGTTGTCCGCAGTTTGCTCAGCAATGATGTCTAACGTTTCTTTAAAGCGACTAACCGTATTCGGGTAGCTCCATTCAAAGGTATCTAGCACTTCAGATGGCAGACGATGACGGTTAGTGCGGCCTGGATAGCCTAATGCCATCACGAAGTCGCCTTCTTGCAGTGGCTTTTTAGCTAACTTGATATGAAATTCTGGCTGATAAGGCACGTTATCTTCTGAATATTCAGCTGATTTACCTTCAGGGCTAACATAAGCACGATAGAAGCTGTAATCACCAGTGTGGCGCGGCCACATCCAGTTGTCAGTATCGCCACCAAATTTGCCCACCCCTTCGGCTGGAGCATGAACTAAGCGTACATCTTTAATTTCTAATTGCTTAATGAGATAAAACTCTAAACCACCGTAGTAAGAAGCGACCGTACAGCGGTGTCCTTCGTCAGCTTCACAGGCTGCTACTAAAGCTTTTTGGTTGGCCTCAATGGCATTAATACGAGCTTGACCAGTAAGCTTAGCCGTAGCTTTATCAATGATTTTATCGGTGACATTGTCAACGGCTTTGGTCACATAAATACGGCTACCAGGAGCTGCCGCTACTTCGTCACTAAGAGCTTTAGCTAAGAAACCATTAGCCAGCAGATCGTTTTCTGGAGTTGAGTTGTAAGCAATGCTGTTATAAACACAGTGGTGGTTAGTCGCCACTAACCCTTGCGGGCTCACAAAAGATGCTGAACAACCGCCCAAACTTACGATAGCTCCCATCGGGAACTCAGTCAGCTGAGTGAGCTCTTTCGGGTTTAGCTTTAAGCCAGCTGCTTTTAACTGCTTAGCGATGTCAGGTAGTTGTTGCGGCATCCACATGCCTTCGTCAGCTAGCGCCGGAGCACTTAACAATGCTAACGCAATAAGTGTTTTTTTCATGATATTGCTGCCATGTCTCTTGGTCTGTTGAAGTTGATATTTAATAAATAAGCCAGCTTGGCCTATCAATTAAATATGTAGTTAGTTAAGTCTTCTTAAATAAAGCTAAATTATCAGCTATAGGTTTCCCAATCATTCGCTGCTAGCGCGTCAAAGTCAATTATGAAATGTAACCAAGATTGTCGCAGCAGCCTTAATATCGACTCAGTCACAGGTTTATCTCAAGGTGATTGACGATTGCCTGTATTTAATCAATACTTAGGATATGTTCAAATCAAACTTTCGCATAATGAGCACCACGCTCACCTTTCCTAAGTTGGCCGGACGCAAGCAGCGCCCGGCACGAACTCGACTGTCCTTTTCGTAATATATTCGCAAGATAGTTTCATAGCTTAGTTATTTAACCCTTTCGTAGTTGATTAATACAAACATAGACACTGTTACATCTTAACTTGTTAGCTTCTAACAAGATTTTTTAAGCTGTCAGTTGGAGTAGATCATGCAAAACAAACCAGACATTATTTTAAGTGCGGCCGATGTCGCGACCATTGAACGGTATATAGAAAAAATGCCACACGCCAACGAGCAAGTGTTAGCGCTAGAAAACGAGTTAGCTCGCGCTAAAGTGGTGAAGCATCAAGATTTGCCCAGCGATGTCATCGCCATGGGTTCGCGCGTTACTTTTAGAATTGCAGAGTTGAACAAAGAGTTTTCCAAAACGCTGTGTTATCCAGAGCAGCTAGCCAATCATGAGGATGGAATTTCGATTTTCGCACCCGTTGGCAGTGCACTGATAGGTTTACGCGTGGGGCAAAGTATTGATTGGCCGCTCAATGGGAGCGTCCGTCATGTGGAGATCATTGCCGTCAGCCCTGCCCCTGTTGCGGCTTAACAAGATACTGTAAATCCAAATGAAAAAGGCGCCGGAGTTATCCTCAGGCGCCTTTTAAAGTTGTCGTTAACTGAATCCGCAGTAGCGCTTAAGCGCGGCGACGGAAACCTGCCATTAACAGGGCAACTAAACCAAACCACAGTGGGAACGAGCTGCTAGTAGTAGCATGATCGATGTTCACATGCTCTTCTTCTGGCGTTTCCGCACCTGGATCTTCTATGTCTGGGTCAGTACCGCCATCGTCATCTGGGTTAGACTCAACCGTGGTAAAGGCAACGATAACTGGATCGTGGTCAGAGCTACGATACGGGTCTTCGTTATAGTATTGAGTATCTAATGGGATATCTTTGTACTCAAGGTTGTAGTCGAATACCTTAGGTTCGTCAACATTGATGTGCCAAGCTTGAGCTGCAACAACTTTCGCAGTCATAGCTTCTGAACCGAACGCGTGCTCTAGACTACCTGACTCATCACGATACCAGTAAGTATAAGTAGCTTGACCTTCTTCTGCAAAGGCTGCCTTCAGGTTAGTAAAGCCACCTTCAACCATTGCAGTGATTGGGTCTTCCATGGTGTAAGCATTCATGTCGCCCATCACGATAACGTCTTCGTCAGTACGTCCAGTTGGGTGACCTGCTAACCACTCTTGTAACTTCTCTACTGCCGCTACGCGAGTCGCATTCCAGCAACCTTGGCCATCGCCAGTGTCTTTGTCACCATCAGCAGCGCTGCTGCTACAGCTTCCTTTAGAGCGTAAGTGCGCTACTACGAAAGTAAATTCATCTTCGTTCACTAAGTCTTTAAAGGTTTGTGCTACTGGAGGACGGCTACCGTAATCAAACGGTACCTGGGTGGTGAATACGCCAGTACCGGTTTCAGCAACACGGTCTGTACGGTAAATAATAGCGTTAGTAATAGCATCGCCACCGATAATACCTGAGCCGCCAACGTTAACGAAGGCCCACTCAGAGTCACCAGCGTCGTTAAGTGCTGCAACTAACTGCACCAACATGCTGTTTTCACCATTACCGTCATTTTCTAACTCAATTAAACCAACCACATCGGCTTGTAAGCCCAGGATGGCAGCAACTGCTTTAGGTAATTGACGATCGTATTCAAGAATATTGTTCGCGCCACGCTCGGTCGGGAAGCCACCGCCTTGGCCGTCACCGTTAAACAAGTTCAACAGGTTGAAGACAGCCACGCGCACGTCACCCATTTCTGCTGCTGCCGGAGCAGTAGTACGTGGGTTGACATCAACAAATTGTAAATCTTGAGTTGGTAACAAACGATACTCGTCAAACGAGTAGTGCATGATACCTTGTGGATTGGTGATTTCTGTACCTAAACGCAAGGTGTTATCGGCACTTAAACCGCCTGGAGGGAAAGGCACGTCGGTAGCATTAGTTACGCTGCGAGCGTCATCAATGCGGAACACACGCGCAGCTTTGGCAGCAGCGACCGCTTTAGCTGGTTCACCAGGTGCGGCAATTTCAGTAGGTGTCATAAGGCGCTCATCGGCCACTTTAAATTCACCGTACTGGCCTAATTGGTCGGTACCAGTCACTACTACTGGGTGTTGCACTTGTACCAACATACCTTCAAAACGCTCAAACTCGTCGCGTGAAGTAAGTGGCAGTTCTAATGCAGCTGGAGTCACATCTTGGCCTTCCGCACAAACAACCATGTTGCTGATGTTTGATAATTGAGTGCCATTAAAGTATTCAGCTACTTCACCTTGTATCCGTACTAATTGACCCGCAACTGGAGCATAAGTATCGGTTGGTGAATAAACGAAAATACCTTCTGAGCTGTTTGGATCATCGTCTTGATGAGCATCTTCTTCTTGCAAGAAGAAACCGTTTAACGGACGCTCGCCTGACTTATAAACACCAGTCACAACCGCTTCTACGATAACAATTTGGCCCACTAAAGGTGAGGCACCAGTAGCTTCAGATAAAGCGTTGCCTTGAATAGCTGAAATACGGTGGGCGCTGTCGCCACACACACCAAACTCAGTTGGTTCTGGCTCCGGCTCTGGCTCTGGCTCTGGATCGCTACCAGCATAACCAGCATGCGAACCTAAACCGTCAAAAGTATCCTGAGCAAAGGCATCCCATTCGACCGCTGGGTCAAAGGCATCTTCAAAGTTGCTATCACCAGTCATCACCGCATCTTTACGGCGCAAGGTCATATTTACTGTACTAACGTCACCGCTTTCCCACGCTGTGCCTGGGTCTTCACCTAATTTGCCGAAGCTATCAACAATCACGTCGCCTTTAACCAACGCCCAACCGTCATCACCGTTGTGGTTAATGTCTGTGGTTTCGATATCAGCATAACCTTTCAAGGTAGCGTTGGCTGATGAATGTACTAAAACGTAAGTTGATTTAGCTGCGAGAGTGCCGCTTAACGCAATGTTTGTTGGGCTGGTGCCACCATTAGAAAAACGCTGTAAAGCATACTGACTTAAGTCAACGGTAGCATCTGTGGTGTTAAAAAGTTCAATCGCTTTATTGTTCGAAGAACCTTCGATATATTCAGAAATGATAATGTCTGCACTAGCTGCGCTACTGGCCAAAAGCGCCGTAAGTGCAAGAGCAATATTGTGACGTTTCATAGTCTAATCTCTTGTTGTTGTGTAAGCCTAGAGTGTAGGGTCTTGTACTATAACCCAGAACGATTAACATTTTAATGACTTTTTGTGACAAACGGGTGACAAGATTGCAGATTAATGACGCTATAAAGTTAAAAAGAGTGTATGACGCGGCTCAGAGCGACGATGGTAAACGAGTGTTAGCTGATCGACTTTGGCCACGGGGCCTTAGCAAAACTAAAGCTCAGATTGATCTTTGGTGCCAGGCGGTTTGCCCCTCAACCAAGCTACGACAGCAATACCATCGTGGTGAATTAAGCTATGCTGAATTCGTACCTGCCTATCAAGCCGAATTAGCAGAGTTAGATCAACCCTTATTGGAACTCATGCGCATGATTCGGCAAGGGCCTATTACTTTGCTCAGTGCTGTTAAAGACCTGCAGCAATCCCACCTGCCGGTGTTGCAACATGAGCTAATTCAGCGTTTACATGCCGAAGATGTAGCAGCTAGCGATGAACCAAGCTCCCCCGTTTGCTACGGTAAGCAATTTAATCATTGGGATTAACAGCCGCAGCGCATCCTGCTAAGCTCAAGCAATTCAAAAAGCTGGCTATGAGCCATTTATGGACTACCCACATAGGTAGGCATCCACACTATTACTGCTGGAGCATGCTGTGACGACTGATTTTATTGAAGTGTATGATAACGCGCTATCTGCTGAGTTTTGCCAAAACTTTATTGACACTTTTGAGCAGAGCCCGCACCTCACGACCGGTCGCACTGGCGGTGGGGTGGATACCAACAAGAAAATCAGTGAAGACCTCTATCTTAACCAACATCAAGAGTACGCCGCACCACTGGCCACCATCTGTGATGTCACGACTCGTTATGCGCTCGAGTATTTCAAAAAATATCACTTTGCGTTGATTGCGCCGGTAGGTCTCCAAGTTCGCCACCCTAGCACCGGTGAACCGGTTCATCTAACCCACGAAAATTTTAATGAAGTTGCGGCCGGACAAGAGTTGGCCTTTATGCAGTTGCTGTATCGACTAGGCCCAATTCAAGCGCAAAAGTACGCGCAAGGGCGCGGCAATTATAATTACTGGCATTGTGAGGTTTTTCCAGAAAAGAACAGTACCGAAGCGCTGCATCGCACCTTGTTATTCATGTTTTATTTGAATGATGTAGAACAAGGCGGAAGCACCGATTTTTATTACCAGCAACGCTCTATCCAACCCAAACAGGGACGGATGGTGATAGCCCCCGGATACTTTACACATACCCACCGCGGCACTGTGCCTGTTTCTAATGATAAATACATTCTCACCAGTTGGATTTTATTGAATCAGGGCAACCGTATTTTTCCTTAACGGTTGCCCACAGGCGTGATTAAGTGTTAAGCACTTGACCATCGCTGTCTAACACAGTGACTGCAACATCAATACCACTGCGTACGCTCTGAGTAACCACACAGAAATCTTCAAACTGTTCCAGCACCCGCTCCAGTTTGTCGATACTGGCAGCTGGTTGCCCCAAATGTAGCTCTACCGCTAAGTTAGTGATGCGCCAACGACCATCAACTCGTTCTGGATCGCCACTTACACGCGCCCAAACTTGGCCTGGGTCACCTTTAAACTTGCGAATAGCAAACATTAAACTCGCCGCTAGACAGTTCGCCACAGCAGTGGCTAACAACTGACTTGGACCTGGCCCCTCACCATGCCCAACGGGCTCATGCTCATCCGTTACCATCTGCCCAAACTCACCGAAGTCAATTTCAAACTTGTAGTTCTCGATTAACTGAAGTTTTATATCAATTGCTGGATTTGCCATGCCGTACTCCTATTTTTCTGCAATAATAGTGCGTCGTAACTAATACCCCTTCGTGCAAGGAGAATGATTCATGAAGAATCCGTTGTATATTCCCTATGCAGGCCCCAACCTGTTAGAAACCCCATTGCTCAACAAGGGGAGTGCTTTTACACGCGACGAGCGTGCCGCCTTTAATCTAACCGGGCTACTGCCGCCACGATACGAAACGATTGAAGAACAAGTAAAGCGTTGTTACCTGCAGTATTCAAGTTTTGATACCGCCATCAACAAACATATTTATTTGCGGGCCATTCAAGATAATAACGAAACTCTTTTCTACCGCTTGCTCACCGATAATCTCGAAGAGATGATGCCGATTATCTACACCCCTACTGTAGGTGATGCATGTGAACAATTCTCTGATATTTATCGTTCTTCGCGCGGATTATTTATCTCTTACGAAGAACAAGATCAAATGGACGACATTTTACGCAATGCCACCAAACGTAAAGTTAAGGTGATTGTGGTTACCGATGGCGAGCGGATTCTCGGCTTAGGTGACCAAGGCATTGGCGGCATGGGTATTCCCATTGGTAAATTAAGTTTGTACACCGCCTGTGGTGGTATCAGCCCGGCCTATACCTTGCCAGTTTGTTTAGATGTGGGTACCAACAACGAAAAGCTCCTAAACGATCCTATGTACATGGGCGCTCGGCATAAGCGTATTGACCAAGCTGACTACGACGCTTTCATTGAACGCTTCATGCATGCCGTGAAGCGACGTTGGCCTGAAGCCATGATCCAGTTTGAAGATTTTGCCCAACCCAATGCTATGCCTATTTTGCGTAAGTACCGCAACGAAGTCTGCTGCTTTAACGACGATATTCAGGGTACGGCTGCAGTCACTGTTGGTACTTTGTTGGCGGCCTGTAAAGCTAAAAACGTGCGCCTACGTGATCAAAAAGTGGCCTTTGTGGGGGCGGGTTCTGCCGGGTGTGGTATCGCTGAGCAAATCATTCAGCAAATGGTTGCCGAAGGCCTTACTGATGCCCAAGCGCGCCAGCAAATCTTTATGGTCGACCGGTTTGGTCTATTAACCGAAGGTATGGCCGATTTACGCGACTTTCAGCAGGCCCTAGCGCAGCCGCTTAACCAATTACAAGACTGGCAACATAGCGGTGATTACGCCTCCTTGTTGGATGTGATGCATTGTGCCCAACCTGGCATTTTGATTGGCGTATCGGGTCAACCGGGGCTGTTTACTGAGCAGGTGATTCGTGCCATGCAGCAATACACTGAGCAGCCAATTATTTTTCCGCTGTCTAATCCATCCCGACAGATCGAGGCACATCCAGCCCATGTCATTGAATGGACTGACGGACAAGCTATTATTGCCACCGGTAGCCCGTTCGACCCAGTCACTTATAAAGGCCAGCAGTACCCTATAGCCCAGTGTAACAACAGCTATATTTTCCCGGGGATTGGTCTCGGTGTGTTGGCGGTGAAAGCTCGCATCATCAGTGATGAGATGCTAATGGCCGCCAGTAATACGCTGGCAGCTCATTCACCAAGGGTTACCGGCGAGGGTGATTGCCTATTACCTGGCTTAACTGCCATTGCCCAATTAAGCAAGGCAATAGCTTTTGCGGTTGCTAAAGTGGCCCAAGCGCAAGGCTTAGCCTTAGAGATCAGCGACGAGCAACTGCAGCAGAAAATTGATGCCAATTTCTGGACCCCGCAATACCGTCAATATAAACGTGTAAGTATTTAATGAATACGCTGGCATCGTTACCATAATCTTTGTATCTTCAAAGGCATCTATTAGCTGGAGAAGATACATGCGACGGCTGGGGCGATGCCTTTTTTTTAGTTTGCTGTGCGGTGTTGGGCTGGGGTGCTCAAGCACAGCTGCGCAAGCAGCAGAGCAAGCCAAACAGGTGGAGCAAACAGAACAAGCCGAGCAGACCGAGCAAGCCGACGACACAGCCTTGGTTGATAAATTTCGCGAAGGTTTAACCTACTCAGTCAACGCCTCTGCGCGTTGGCTAGACTCGTTTTTTACCGATGAAATCAACCCAGCGGATTACAACACCGCCAGTGGTAGCCTGACGCTAATCCCAGAGTGGGATGAATACGATGGCTTTTCGATTGATTCTAGTTTTCGCGCTAAAGTGGTTTTCCCTCATGCCAAACGTCGTTTTTCTGCCATTATCGGACGTGGTGACTTCGATGATTTTATTAACGATACCCAACAAACACGCCCCTCGGTGATTCGGCGTGACCAAGCCGACGAAGAATGGATGCTTGGGCTTGGCTTTGATCCCTATATTGAAGACCATCACAGCTTATCTTTTGGCGCTGGTATCCGCGGCGGAATTAATCTAGACCCCTACGTAAGAGCACGCTATCGTTACGAAACCATTGCCGATGAAAATACCGAATACCGACTGCAATCCGTTGCTTTTTGGCGCGATAGTGATGGTTTTGGCGTAGCACAAACCGTCACTGTTGATACCGCGCTCACAGACCGATGGTTCAACAAGGCGTGGGTACGCGGCACCTTTGCCGAACGCACTGAAGGCGTACGTTGGCATGCGTCAGAAAAAATCTATTACATGTACCACCACGAGCGCGCCATCGGCGCTGAAATTTGGTGGTATGGCGAAACCAGACATCAAGTTCCACTGCAAGATGTCGGGCTACGCGCCATCCACCGCAGTCGCTACTCACGCGATTGGCTGTATTTTCAAACTTGGGTAGGTGTCCATTGGCCGCGCGAAGTTGTTATCGAAACACGACAGCCACGCTGGCTAGTTGGCTTTGAAATCGAGATGCTATTTGGTAACTAAAACACGACGAGGTTTTTAATGATTTTTCAGCAAGCCATCATGAGTCCATTGGGGCCGCTTATCATTACCAGCCGTAGAGACTTGAATGAGCGCAACATCAAGGGTGTTGGTGAAGCCATAACCGCTATTGATTTTGTTGCTGAACCCGATGCTTTAGCCGCACCCAGTGCCCTCACCGAACAAGCGGCAAAGCAACTAGAGGCCTATTTTGCCGGACAATTAACCCAGTTTGACCTACCGTTAGCTGCGGCTGGCACTGCGTTTCAGCAACAAGTGTGGCAAGCTCTGTGTACCATTCCCTCTGGCACTACCGTCAGCTATCAAACCATCGCAAACAGTATCGCCAAGCCCAAAGCGGTACGAGCTGTCGGCATGGCGAATAGCCGTAACCCCATTGCGATAGTAATTCCATGTCATCGGGTGATCGGTGCCAACGGAACCCTTACGGGTTACGCTGGCGGCCTAGATAAAAAAGAAGCTTTATTACGTTTGGAAGGAAGTTGGTAATGCGCGCTAGGAGTGCGGATAGATCTCAACCATTTTTCGCAGCTGCTTGGCTATCTCAACACGCAGTTGTTTAGGCTCCAGTACCTCTGCATAGGGACCACAACTTAAGACCCAACTGATTAACTCTTTTGAAAGAGGCAACTGCGCCGTTAACAAAATTGACTCACCATTTTCTTCGATTTTCTGATTCGGCAACAACGGCTGCGATTTCAGAAAATGTCGTAAACATGGCTGACATTTTAGTTTGACGGTCTGCACCGCAAAATTGCTTTTACCATCAGACGGAATAGACAACAGCGGCAATAAAGGCGCATCTTGCACAATACTCCATCCATACGGTCGTGAGCGTTCATCTGCAACTAGCGGGAAAACTTCTGACAACTCAACTAAATTGCGTTGCACGGTACGAACGCTGACATCAATCCCATGCGTGACGAGCTTATCACATAGCGAACTCACATCTATCTTTTGAGGCTGCCGCGGAATATGCCGCAACAACATCAAATATCGCATCACTCTCTGCACAGACATACTCCTTGTCTCAACTACTTATTGTTTTTTTTTACTTTTGTAGCTTACCGCCAATATGCGTCATATCATGACGCATGCAATCCACCCTGTAAAGATAAAGCAAAAAGTTACTATGCTACATTGTATAGTCAAGCTTAATCCGCTTAACTTATGTGCTAGAATGCCTTTCTGGTTGTTATGGCATTGACCTCAACTTAGCGGAGAATACTTATGCGACATATTCTGATGATGATCTTAGCTGCGGCTAGCTTAGCTCTGTTGGCTCAACCAGCTCATGGACAAAGTAGCGAACAAAGCAAGGAACAAAGCAAACAAACGGCAGAACAGGCACGCGAAGAACTGAAAGCCAAACGCGACGCCCTACGTGAAAAAATGAAAGCCGAAAAAGAAGCTCTAAAAGAGCAACGCACCACCGAGCGTGAAGCGCTGCTCAAAGATAAAGAGAAAAAGAAAGACGATAACGGTAAGAAAAAAGACGATAATGGCCGCTATTAAGCGGCCATTGTTTATTTATCTTTTAACCGCTCTACACCCATAAACTTAAGTGCAATTCGCTCATATACCGGCTCACTAGTACCTCGTTTAACTTTAAACATAAAGTATTTCTCAAAGGCTATTTTGGCTAAATGAACCCATTTACCTGAGCCCGTCCAATTACGATTACGTGGTGGATTTTGCGGTACTGCCAAAAATGCCGCACCGGTATTCCCCATATCTGCCAAGCACAAAGCACTCAGCGTAGGAATTGAGTCCACCTGCTTACCCTCTACTAGCGCACAAATATTATGCACAATAGCGGTCGTCATTGATTCAATCATGAGGCCAGTTTTAGGCGCCCCAACCGGCACTGGTGTGGTTTCAATAGGGGCCAAGGCAACACAGACACCGGCTGCAAAAATATTGTTATACGTAGGAGAACGTTGATATTTGTCAGTGATCACAAAGCCTTTCGGGTTGCAAAGGTCAGGTACTGCAGCAACGGCCTCCGAACCTCTAAAGGGCGGTAAAAACATCGAATGAGCAAACTCAAGCTGCTGGCTTGCTACTACCTCAGCTTTGGTATCGAGTTCATCAAAATGCACTACACCGTCAGTGAGCTTGGTGATCTTGGCGTTGCAAATCCAGCGAATGCCATGCTCGCGGAACTTATGCTCCATCAGTCCTTTTGAGTCACCGACACCGCCTAAGCCCATATGCCCAATGTAAGGCTCTGGCGTCACAAAGGTAATTGGCACTTGGTCACGGATTTTGCGTTTACGCAATTCGTATTCCAACGACAACACATACTCGTACGCAGGACCGAAACAACTGGCTCCAGGCAGAGCTCCGATCACCACTGGGCCTGGATTTGAATAAAGACGCTTAACATCTTCATGCGCTTTCACTGCATGATCCACCGTACAAATAGACTGACTAAAGCCCTCTGGACCACTGCCTTCCACAGCTTCAAATGCCAGCCGCGGACCACTACAAATCACTAAATAATCAAAAGCTCGATGGCTACCATCACCCAAAGTTAACTGATTATTCGCAGCATCGATAGCAGCTACGCCAGCAGGAGAAAAGGCCACCCCCCGCTTGGTCAGGTACTTAGCAATTGGCATCACCACGTCATCGCGCGTTCGCGTAACTCAAAAGCAACGGACACCCCACCTAAACCAGCACCTATCACGATCACATTAGCCATCTCGAATCTCCTGCTGCTTTCTTGCTTTTGTATTTCGCAATTAACTAAAATATGATTCAAGATAGGTCATTAGTCAAACTTTTACGCTCCATTCTGATAAGTATTTTTAGATCTCGGCTTGAATTTACTAGAGGTATAACCTGATTCCAGCAAATTTATGGTATAAATACACCCTGACTTTCTTTAAGGACTTGGCGTTATGCATATGGAACACCCAACCACACTGCCAAATTTGCCAGGCATGTTTTTTCGTTCACTATTTACCGTGGCGCGAAAAGACGATGTAGCCGCAGATGCTTTTCAAATAAGTGATGTGTTTCAAGCTCCAGGTTTTACTAATGAGCGCTTGCAGCGCTATCACGAAGCCTTTGCCGGATTCAGTAATGAGGTGCCGTTAACCTTAATGTACTGTTTGGCACAGCGCGTACACTTAGCGCAAATGCTAGGTGAACAGTTCCCTTGGCCAGCACCTGGGCTAGTGCACGTGAGTAACGCTCTAGAACAACATCAAGCGGTGGCAACAAATACCGACTTTATTATGAAAGCAAGCATCGCTATTCCTGCGCGTGGACCCAAAGTGTCGCCGCGCCGTTTACGCCCGCTATTTACCGTTGAGTTCTGGCAAGACGAACAATTGGTCGTCACCTGTACCAGCGAATATCAAGTGATGCCGAAATCATCAGCAAAAGCTCCGTCTCGCGACAAGAAAGCTGCCGAAGCGCCCAGTGAACCCTGGCAAGCTTTGTCGGAATGGCAATTAAATGAAGCGAGTGGGCGCCAATACGCGCGCTTATCAGGTGACTTTAACCCGATTCATCTACATCCGTTAGTCTCGCGCTGGTTTGGCTTTGAACAACCTATTATTCATGGGATGTATATGGCAGCTCGAGCTCAAGCAGAAATTGAACGTGCCGCTGGTAAAGCCGTGCGTGCCATTGATGTGTCGTTCAAGCGTCCGGTCCCCCTGCCAGCTCGTATTCGTTTGTGGCAACAGTTAGATGAGCAACAGCAGAGTGGTCGTTATCAGATTTGTGGAGCTGAAGACCACCTTCAACGACTTGAAGGTGGCTTTCAGTTTCTTGCTGACTAACCCTGGCTAACGGCTTACTGGCTGCTGCCAGTAAGCTGTAATTCAACCTCAATATGGGCGTCGATATCCGCTTGATGGAAATATAGCGGACGTAGTTGTGGCTCGCTCGAGTAAAGCAAGGTCTGATCAATAAAGTGGTCTGATTCACTGTTTGAACTTTGCGAGTACGATAACAAGCCCTCTGCAACCGGACCTTCATCAGTAAACTCTAAAGCGAACATCCAGCTTGAACCATAAGTAATATGGTAACCACCAGCGGCGGCACTCAAGTCAGATCCTGGCAATAACGGATAGCGATGACGCGGCAATACCGTACCATCGTTACCCATATTGCTGCGGAATACGTTAAAGCCACCTTCAATATTGTGAGCTCCGCCCCATGGCAGCTTCAGGCCAGAAGCGCTGCCATCAGCTAGACTTTTCTCAACAAACTGCACACTGCCCAAGGGCCCATTAATGTCTAACCCTGCGTTAGTAATACGTTGTTGTGCGGCGGCTAATTGCTGCACCACAACCTCGTTAGCAGCTAAGGTATGAGGCGTCGTAAGCGGTAGCTCTGGGTTATAAGGAACCTGCCATTGCGGGTTACGATTAAACTCAAAAGCAAATTCACGGAACACCATGGCACCCACGCTGTCCACATTCATTAAACCGTCCCACTGCGCTAAAGCACCACAAGCCGGAGCTATCACATCCGTCGTTTGAGCATCGCATAAAGCCAGTAAATCGGTCAAAATGGCTTCACCTAAATAGTTGCGGTTACCAATCAAGCGATCCACTAGGTCCGCACGGGTAAACAATCCATTTGCCGAACCACCCTCAGCTAGCATTTTTTGCCCTAAGCGCGAGCGTAACGACTGCTGATTACCGACCGGACCCCACAATGGCGATACCCCAGAAATCGGTGCCTCTGGATTGGTTAACCAAAAACTATCGTTTGAGTTTTGGACAAAATCGGTACGCTCCAATTGCGGTGCTTGCGCAAAAGGCACGGTACCCTGTGGCATAAAGGCACTATCATCACCCGGGAAGATAAATAAGCCCGATTGCTGGGTTAAAGCCTGATACAACGGATGCTGTGACCAAACAGCTAGAGCTTCTGGTGCAATATTAGGTACCGAAGAGCCGTCGCTGAAAAACACATTACCGTCTTTATCCGTCGCCATCGCATTGTTAAATATCGTTCCGGTAAAGTCAGCAAAGGTTTGTTTATATTCAGCAATACTGCTAGCTCGGTTCATCCCAAACCAATGGTCAAACAGTTCATAGTTAGGAAGGTTTGCATCATGCAAGGCATAGGCTGCTACTTGACCGGTCGCATCATTCCCCCATGGCAAGGCATTAGGAACAATAATTAGGGGGCCAAATTCGCTGTAATAACTGGTTTTTCTAAGCGTCATGTAGCTATCAGGGCCATTAGCAACGCGAATTTGGTGAGTTTTGGTGGTCATTTTCACCGGTTCACCGTCTAACAGATAGGTAGTGCCTGTGCTGTCATTGGTATCCAGGGTTAAGCGATGGATGGTAAAGCGTGATGCTGTAGAAAACGTATGGGTCCAAGCTACATCCTCGTTAAAGCCGATGTTGATAATACCTGGCATCCCCGAGAGCGAACCACCAACCACTTTTAAGTGGCCCGGAACCTCAATACCAAACTGCCAAAAACGTTGGTTCCCTGAGTGTGGAAAATGTGGATTAGCAATCAGCATCCCTTGGCCCGAGGCACTAAGATCTTTACCGATAGCCCAACCGTTGGAGCCCGCTTCAGTCGGGTTAGTATCCGGAATGCCTACCGACTGCGGATCAAACTTCAATGGCACCGGCTGGCCTGTGGCAGCATCAGTGACAATACTTTGATTACTAGGTACGGCTAAAAATAACGGCCCGGTGAAATTAGCGGCGCCCGGTAATAAAGCCACACCCTGCGCATAGGTCATTAAATCAATCGGCGTGATCGGCTGCACCCATGGCGCATTTGCGCACGCGGGGTCGATATTAGCTACCCCAGTATCAGCTAAATAGCGGTTGTAGCCGGCGGCATAACCGGTGATCAGTGCTTGGGTTTCTTCGCTAATTTGCTCAAAGCCTACTTCTGCATTTTCGCGAATCCCCAACGTTAAAAAGCCAAAATCTGTCAGAATATTTTCTGAATCACCTGAACCTGGCACCGCATCAGGGCCGTGGTAATAGCCACGTTGAGAATTAAATTTCACCACTTGGTCGGCTAATATACAGATATTATCTTGAGCGAAAGCATAACCTACGCCATAGCCTAAGCTTTCCATATTGTCAGCGCTTACATAAGGTACGCCGTAATCAGTCCATTGAATTTTAGCATCGAGCTGGCCATTCGGCGCGAATGCCACTAAGCCGCTGGGTGCTGGGGGTGGTGTTTCTGGTTCAGGCTGCGTATCCGGTTCGCTATCACCGCATGCCGCAAGAGCTAAAGAGCTACTGAGGACTAGGGTCGCCAGCAGCGACCGTTTGAATTTAGGAGTGTACATAGGTGTACCTTTTGTTCTGTGGTTGTTGTTATGGCGCGTTGATTATTAATCAAACGCTTGTTTAATTATTGTACTTCAGTATTACCCGAAACCTAACCATCACGCAATCACAAAAAGGTCACATAGTGTTTAGTCCGCCGGCTTTCTGCGTAAACTTTTAATATCACCGCGCTGCTTCTTTTTGGCTACACGGCGCTGTTGACTGGCCTTGGTTGGCTTAGTGGCAATCCGCTTTTTGCGGATCACATTGACGCTCGCAACCAGGTCAATAAATTGCTGCAAGGCCTCTTCACGATTCGCTTGCTGACTGCGTGACGCTTGGCACTTGATGATGATTTTGCCACTTTGAGTAATACGGTGGTCGCTTTTCGCCAATAGCCGCTGTTTATAAAAATCAGGTAACGACGAGGCCTGAATATCAAAAATCAGTTGGGCTGCCGTGGAAACTTTATTGACATGTTGCCCGCCTGCTCCACTTGAGCGTACAAACTGCCATTCAAGCTCTTGTTCCGGGATCGATACACGTTGAGAAATCATAATCGCGGCCATAGCTATAGCCCTCCACTGCGGGAAATTTTGCGTTTTACCGCCTGTATGATGACCCAAGGATTAGCGCAAACCAAACTCACTCGAGTTTTGCCGCGTGTGATTCCAGTATAAAGGAGTTCTTTACTTAACACCGGCATATCTCGGTCTGGCAGCACCACCACGGTATGCGCAAACTCCGAGCCTTGCGACTTATGAATCGTCATGGCGTAGGCGGTTTCAACAAAACTCAAACGACTAGGCACAATCCAACGTATTCCTTGGTCGGCGCCCCAAAATACCACTCGCAGCGGCTCATCGGGTCGCCGCTGCAACACGATACCCATATCACCGTTACGCAGATTCATGCTGTAATCGTTTTGCGTTATCATCACTGGGCGGCCGTAAAACCAACCATCCACATGCTCTAAATCACCGTGCAACCAGCGAATCACTTGCTCGTTCAAGCCCTGCAGGCCCCACTCGCCAACCCGCGTAGCTGCTAACAATTGAAATTGCCCTAACTGGGTTAGAACGATTCGCGCCCAGTCATCAAATTCGACATCGGTGGCGCTAGGTGCGGGGCGCTGCTGTAACAGCTCTGACAAGCCGCTCAAGCCTTCGAGTACCAGCTCTTTAAACGCAGGAGCGCGTGCTGTCTCAACCACCAACAGGTCAATGTTATCTAACTGCTGCTGTTGGGCAGTTGCTTGCTCTTGGCCGTACATCCAATCATTTAACCAGCCCACCTGTTGCTGATTGACCTCGTTGGCTAATTTGCCAATGCCTTTGTTGGGGTCAAAACGACGGCTCACATGAAACATTGCCGTATGTTGTAAGTAAGGCCATTGCTCTCCTTGCGGATCCATTTTATCCATCGGCAAAGGTTGCTCTGAGGTTTCATTCAGCCAATTGGCGGTAGCGTCGCTATAATGCCCATGCTCAGCCTCTCGACAAAGCTGTCCCAACACAGCGCCAGCTTCAACACTAGCCAGTTGGTCTTTATCGCCCAGCAAAATCAACCTGGCATGTGCGGGTAAGGCATCAACCACCGCAGCCATCATTTCAATATCAACCATTGAGGCTTCATCAATGATCAACACATCAGCAGCTAACGGGTGGCTGTGATTATGTTTGAAGCCACGCTGCTGCGGGAGCGAGCCTAACAAACGATGCAAGGTAACGGCCTCGGTAGTGATCTCTGCCTTCAAGCCATCACTGCAATTAAGATTACTTAACTCGGTGCTAATAGCTTCGCTCATTCGTGCGGCTGCTTTGCCGGTAGGCGCTGCGAGACGCACGCGCAGCGGTTGTTGCTGCTCCCGCAAACGCTGTAAGGTAGCAAGTAGACGTACTACCGTATAGGTTTTACCGGTACCGGGCCCGCCGGTAACAATCGTAAAACAGCTACGCATGGCTAACGCACAAGCCAAACGCTGCCAACTATACTCGTCCGCTGCAGTGAGCGGCCCAAATAACTCATCCAGCACCTGCTTGAGGGCAGCGCTATCCACCGACGGCTGCTGCCGCATACGTTGTCGCAAATCATTTTTGATGCTTAGCTCATAATTCCAATAGCGACGTAAATAGAGCCTTCCGTTCGGCGCTAACACTAACGGGCTATTCGAACTCCCGATCGGTGCGGCGGGGTCTTCTGGTAACACCTGCAGCAATTTACTACGCATCGGAATGCTGCCGTAATCTCGAAAGTACAAACACACCAGCATTGCTGGCCGCATGCAGTCCTCTCTAGCCAGCGCACTGGCGTGTTCAGGTGGCAACGCTAAGGTAGTTTCAGGGTCATAGAGTAAGCCATGCAAATCTAAACAAGGATGACCTCGCCCCAGTTGATGACTTACTAATGCGCCGAATAACACCAAAATTTCTTCGTCAGGGCCGGCCAGCTGCTCTAAGTACTTGGCCAGCGCTAAGTCGATTGAGCGAATCCAACCCTGTTCATGCATTGGCTCAAGAATCTCAACCACAGATAACTTCATCGGGCTATTTGCCATGGGTCACCTCCGCTGTGCTCATTGTGGTGCCCATAAATAAGGCTTCTAACTCAAGAATTAAGGCGCGCGGTGGACGGTCGTAAAACGCCCCGCCATGATCGGTTTCATACCCCCGCATAAACAGATAAACAGCACCACCCACATGAGTATCGTAGTCATAGGCATCACCTAATCGTGCTTGTAACAGTTTATGCAGGGCCAAGGTATAAATAACGTACTGCAAATCGTATCTGCTGGCTAAAATTTTATCCCGCATAGCCGTTTGGGTATAAGCTTCCGCATTCGCCCCAAGGTAATTTGACTTATAATCAGCGACATAATATTTACCATCAAATTCAAATACTAAGTCAATAAAGCCTTTTAGCATGCCATTCAATTTTGCCGGTAACAACAGCGGGCGTTGATGCCCAACCAACACGTACTTACGCACCAAATGGTCAATACTCTGTGCCGATACACCACGAGCTTCAAACCAAAACTCGGGCTCCGCCTGATAGTTTGTTAAATCAGCTAAGCAAAGCTGATGCTCACCTACCTTAAACGGTGTCTTCAGATAGTGAACCAGCCAGTGGCCCAGCATGTCGGCTTCCTCCGCCCACGTTTCAACTAAGCTTGCTTGTTCTGCCAGCTGGTCACCCAACTCAGTAGATGCCGCCACAGTGGCAAAACCCTCATCGGCAGCTGTTTCTAGTAAATGGTGTAAAAAGGTACCCGGGCCAGCGCCTTTCGGAAAACCATGAATGGTTCCTAGCACTGGCGCTTGCTCGAATAACTCGCTGGTGAGCCCCACTGGGCTAGTTTCAGGGGCATCGTCGTACCGGCCCTCGAGCACATTCAAACCATCGGCATCATCTTCAACCAAACTCATTTCGCCATATTTCAAGGCACTGTAACTGGCCACCCACCAACTTTGCAGTTGATATCCAGCTGGCATCCGACAATGCGCTAGCTGCGGTAGTTGTTGCAATGGCGGCTGATAAGTCTCAAGGGAGCTGCTAGCGGTAATTTGTTGTACCGCAGCAGTGCCGGGCAACAGCAGCCCACTCAGTTTTTTGATGGGGCCGTTAAAACCACCCAGAATATAATGTAGGGCACTATTCTTAAATTCTTTAAAGGGTGCAATCCCGACAAATGTGGCGTATTGCGCCCGCGTGGCTGCCACATAAAGTTTGCGAATATCCTCGGCTAAACGCTCTCGCTCGGCCGCTTCAATTCCCTTTTCATCCTGCTTATCGTAAGCAAAACATAACTCACCATTAGCGTCGTGATAACTAGCCGGATACTGCACCCGGAACTGCTTCGGCCAGACGTTGCTGATAAAGGGCAAGAAGACTAACGGATACTGTAATCCCTTAGATTTATGGATAGTGATCACCTGCACCAGTTGGCTGTCACTTTCAAGTCGTACTTGTTGTTCTGAGCTATCGGTGCGGCTGTGACTTTGTTGCGCCAATTGAATATGTTCGGCTAAATAGCGTAGCACTCCGGTCATGCCTTCAGTTACCGCAGCATGCTGCTGCAACAATTCGGCTAAATGCAATACATCGGTTAACTGACGCTCACCCTGTACCTGCTGCAGCAGCCTAGCCGGCACTTTAAAATCATGCAGCAACCGCTGCAGCATCGGCAACACCCCTTGTCGCTGCCAACGTTGATGATATTCGAGCATCTGATCGGCTAATTGGTCCCAGCGCAATTCATCACTAAAATAGTCATCTAGCTCAGCTAAACTTAGACTCAATAATTGGGTGCTTAATGCTGCCCGCACTAGGCCAGGATCACGAGGTTGCGCACAGCCTTGTAATAAGGTGAGTAAATCAGTAGCCACCACGCCGGCAAACACAGAGTCGCGATCCGACAGATAGACACTTTGCACTTGGCGCTGGCGCAAGGCATCACGCATGAGCCGAGCTTCATTGGCGCTATTAACAAGCACTGCAATATCACCTGGTTGCACCCGTTGCACGGCGCCATCCGCAGCCTTAAAACCGCTGTCTGGGTCATTCAATAGCTGCACAATAGTAGCCGCAAAGTGTTGCGCCAAGGCTGTTTTACATTCGCCATCGGAGGTCTTGTCAGCTGGGTCATACATGGCAATCTGTAACGCTGCCAGTGGCTGTTGTGCTGCCACAAAAGTGCGCGATAGACCATTTGCCGCCACTTCAATAAAAGGTACGGGGTTGTCGTCATTGGAAGGGTCAGCAAACATGAACGCACCCAGCGGCGAGGACTCCGCCTGCTTAAATAACGCATTGGTGGCAGTAACCATGGCATGGGTAGAACGAAAATTCTTAGCCAAGGTGTAATGACGCCCAGTGGTAGCCCGCCGCGCCTTTAAGTACGTATAAATATCAGCATTACGAAACGAATAAATCGCCTGTTTAGGGTCGCCGATCAAAAACACCCCGCACGGGTCGGCGGTATGAGCAATATCGTAAACCCGATCAAAAATATCGTACTGTACCGGGTCGGTATCTTGAAACTCGTCAATCATAGCAACGGGAAACTGCTGCTTGATGGTGCTTGCCAGGAGCGGTCCCTGCTCGCTGTGTAGAGCTCGACGAAGCCGCGTGAGCATGTCATCAAAGCCCATTTCCGCGCGCTGCCGCTGTAGCTCGGCAAAACGTTGTTGCAACCAATGAGCTGCATGTTGCAGCAAGGGGGTCTTGAGTTCGGGCAATTTGGCTACCGCTTGCTGCAAATCAGCAAACTTCTGCCAGAATGGATGTTCTGGAACGCCACTAGGAACCACCTCGTCCATGCCATCGGGTGTTAACCGCACAAATCCGGACTCTGGCTTTAGGCTAGGTTGCAACACCAATTGCCCAGCCGCCAGTTGCTGCGCCCAAGCTAATAACTGTTGATGCCATTTAGCTACCGACGCGGCTTGAATTTTGTTCGCATTCTTGAGTTTACCCTCAGTGCGCAATTGCCCAATGATTGCGACGATGTCATCACTCCATTCAGCCCAAGGCAGCTCTAAAAAAGTGTGTTTTAGTTGCTCAATTTGCTCGGCTTGTTGCTGCAATAATTGATGCGGTACAACCTGAGGTAACCGCTCCGTATGAGCCACTAACTTTAACGCACGTTTTAAAAGCTCTGCGGGGGTCGCAAAAGCTTCAATAAAAGCTTGATAAAGCGCCACTTCGTTGGCCGCTAATGGAGCAATAAAACTGCGCCAATAGTCCTGCGCTGTTTGTAGCCAAAGCTCCTGATTGTCGGTATTCAGCTGCTGAGTGAATAAACTGCCACTCGCGAATGCATGCTCTCGCAACATCCGATTACACCAGCCATGAATCGTATGTACTGCGGCTTCGTCCATATTTAGAGCCGCCTGCGCTAACAATTGTGCAGCCGCTGGCAAATCCGTTTGCTGCTCACGTAAGGTCACTAGATAGTCTTTGTCGGTACCGACCTGACTATCGCGAAAATATTCGGCCGCTTCACTTAAGGTGGCACGAATACGATCACGTAATTCTTCGGTGGCCGCTTCGGTAAAGGTCACAACGAGAATCTGCTCGGGTAGCAACCGACGCTCGAGCACGAGACGCACATAAAGAGCTGCGATGGTGTAAGTTTTACCGGTACCGGCACTGGCCTCAATCAGACGACTGCCCACCAGTGGCATAGTTACAGGATCTAAACTAATAATTGCGGGCGATGCGGTAGCTTGTTCCATGCTCATTCACTGTCTCCTGTGTCACCTTCACTACCATGGCCAATTGCGGTTAACGTGGCAAACCAAGGTAAGTACAAACGCTTGACCCACGCCAACATCTGTTGATCTGCCACTAACTCGGTGTAAGTTGGATAAAAGCGTGCTACGTATCTTTTACTGGTGACCAAAGCTGCCACTGTTCTATTGCCATCTTCGTAAGCCTGCTCGGCATCGTCATGCACCAGCTCGAGTTGTTCTGCGTTGAGCATGTTAGCTAAGGTCTTATGGTGAGCAACTAACCCGGCAGCAGCAGTTTCAAGCTCCAGCGGTAATGGCCAGGTTAAGCCCTCTGCCACCGCCGCCAAAATATTCTGCAGTTGTGCCTGCGCATTAGCTGTAGGTAGCGGCGCTAAACTTAAACCACCAATCGGCCCTAACATGAAGGTTTGCGTGGGCGCAGCAGTATTCAGTATGAGATGCTCAAGGTAACAACGCACGGCATGCTTTAAGCGTGGTTGTAATTCTTTACCGATTGAGTGCACCAGTTTTGATGGGCTCAAGATCAAATGTAAGCGCTCACCCACATGATTTTGCCGCAGTCCCTGAAAGGTTTCACTAACCGTCAAAGGTGGCGTTAATTCGGTACTCTGTACCCTGATTGTTTGCACCGGCACCGGCTGCTTATACTCGGTTAACAGTGGCTGCGCTTGGGCGATGATGGCTTGTACTTGGGCCGCGATATCCTGCTTCATGAGCTCACCAGCAGCCCCTTGCGGCAAGTTACCTTGGCGCTGTAAACGAGCCAGTGCTAGTTGCAAGTACATGTGACAATGCCCTGCATCAGCTGACTGCAACAGCGGTTCGTGCACCGCTGTCAGCGCCTCTTGCGTTAATTGCCAGCGGCTTAAGCCATCCAGCACAAAACATTCGTCATCCTTTGCCGTTAACTGTTGTTCACGTAGATACACCCCAAAGCGCAAGTTCATCAATAACTTGGCCGGCTCTTTAAAAAAGTCCGTCAATTGGCTTACGGTAAGCTCACCCTCTTGGACAAAAGGCGGCAAGGTCACTATCGGTTGATTGAGCGTATCGGTTGGCTCGCTATGAACGACCTGCCATTCTTCAGCAAAGGTAAACCACTGTTGGTACTGCGGTTGGCTGGTCTTAAAATAAGCGCGACTAAACGGCTGCAGTTTATGTTCTTGTACCCACGCATAGGGCCCCCACAGACGCTGCAAGTGTTCTAATAGCTGGCTCACTAACACCGAGGGTGGCTTTTCAGAGTTATCGCGAATACTACGCCCGTGCCAGCTGACATAAAAACGCTCACGCGCAGATAGCAGAGCTTCTAAAAATAGGTAGCGATCATCCTCTCGACGAGAGCGATCACCTGGACGAAAATCTCTCGCCATCAGATCAAAATCAACGGGCTTTTGCGAACGCGGATAATCACCATCATTCATCCCCAACAAACAAACGACTTTAAACGGGATGGCACGCATCGGCATCAGTGTTGCCACATTCACACTACCGGCTAAAAAGCGTTGATTTAACTGCGGTTGATCGACCTCACTCAACCAACTTTCAGTAACCACTGTAAGCGGTATAGTTTGCGTAAAACCGGCTTCGTCGCAAGCTTGCAACCACTGCTCTAATTGCTGTCGTAACCGCTGCAAGAGAATTTCATCGGCATCACTGCTAGCTATAAATAAGCTGGTAAGCAGCCCAGCTAAATACTCGGTCCAATCCAGTGGGGTACGCGGCTGTTCAGCGGCACTAAAATGCGCCAAGAGACGATCAATAAACAGTAATAAAGCGCCAGCCGCTTCGGCTTCAAGACCAGCCACATCGGCATAGGGTTCGGTCTCCTGCCACTCACTATCTAGCAGTGGAGTCGCTCCGGTTGCGTAACCCAGCAGCATCCGCCGCAAGCCAAACATCCAACTGTTACTATCGCTACTGGGCAATCCTAGCGCAGTCCGATGCTCAGCCGCCAACCCCCAGCGGATACCGGCTTGCTCTATCCAGCGCTGCAACAAGGGTAAGTGTTGCTCAGCCAAGCCCAGTTTGGCGGCCACCGCTGGTACTTGCAGTAAGTCAATGATGTCACTGGCGGTGGCTCGTTGTTGCCGAATCGCCAACACATAATCTAGCGCAATCAGGATCGGATGCCGATGACGCTGACCTTGGTCGGCAATAGTGTAAGGTAAGAAACGAGGATCGCTGCGCTCGATACGCCCAAATACCGCATCGATATGCGGTGCATACAAGTTAATATCTGGCACCATCACCATCACATCGCGCGGCTGCAAGGTTTCGTCTTCGGCAAACCAAGCCAACAACTGATCATGAAGCACTTCTACTTCACGTTGTGGGCTGTGCGCACAATGAAACTGCATGGCCTGCGGCTGTTGTAATTGCGGCCACTGCTGCTGTGACTCAGCCACGCTGCGTAAGCGCAGAATATCGTCTTGCAGCATGTTTAAAACACTAGGTTGTGGCGGTAAGCTGTGCGGAAAAATGTCAGATTTTAGATAATTAAGCTGTTCGCGTACCGCTGCAGACTCATCGGCAAGCTCTAACAAGCGAATGTAATCGCGGCCTTGCTTGCCCCATGCCGCTAGCAGTGGATTGGCCTCGGCATGCAACCCCTCTTGCTCCAAAATTCTCTTATTATCAACAATATGACTCCAATGCTCAGCACAAGGGTTGTGCACGCACAAAATCACCTGCACGCACGAGCTCAGCGCATTAAATAATTCGAGTAATTGCTCGGGCAAACTTGAGATACCAAAGATAATCACTCGCCGCGGTAAGTTCTTGGGTCGGCTGGCGGCAGTTAGCTGTTGTGCCGCTTGGATGAATTCGCGATGCAAAGTGGCGCGGTTATTCCAGCGCTGGTCTCCAACATCGGCCAGCAAATAACGCCATAACAGCGGTTGCCATAGGTCGTCGTCACCCACTTTTACATCGGTACTGCTGCCATCGGCCCAATTATCTAACCAGTCAGCCCGATACATTTGATATTGATCATACAAGTCCGCCAAACGCTGGCTTAGCTGTAACAACTTACGTTGGTCACTATCATCTTTCATATAGCGTTGCAGCACTGCAAATTCAGGCTCGGCCAAATGCAGTGGCAAGATCCGAAATATCCGCCAGGTTAGACGGTTTTTATCAAAGGGGGACGAGGTGGGTAGTTGATCGCCAAGTACGGCCCGATAAGCTCGCCACTGAAACCGCGCGGGTAACGTCACCTCTAACATACTAGCGATGCCCGTGGTCTTTGCTACATGCAACTTCAACCATTGTGCAATACCATTCGATTGCACTAAGACAGTCTCGGTTTCTAGGGGCTGCAAAGGATAGCGCTGAGTCACACCAACCACTAGATCGGTTAGTTCCTCTAACCTATGGCTGTGTACAACAATCATACCTGGCGTTATTTCACTCATTTGATATCCTCAAATTATTCTAACCGTCATCGTACCTAAACCCACTACTGTAAACTAGCATGATTAAACGACATTATGCGTCGCCTACTTAGTATCACCCCAAATAAGGTAGCGATAGTAAGTTAACAGAGCCTGGTTTAAAGTGATCTTGAATCGTAGTGACTTGGAGCTAACATGAAAATCATCACCCTACTTGCCGCAGCAGTCATCTTCACCAGTGTCCTCAGTGCATGCGCACCAACGCCAGCGACGCCAGCGCCAACTCCGCTAGCTGATGTGTTGCAACCAAGCCCCGACCGCTATGTCAGTGGCCAGCCGACCAAACAACAATTGGCTGCATTACAGCAGCTAGGTGTGCGCCAAGTCATTAATTTACGCTCTGATGCCGAAGTTGCTGATCATCCTGAACCCGAATGGGCCGCCGCACTGCAATTAAATTATCAGCATTTACCCATTCGTGGTGCTGCTGATTTAACCCTAGCCAATATACAAGCCTTTGATCAGCTTTTAGCTACGCCACAACCCACCCTGCTGCATTGCTCCAGTGGTAATCGGGTTGGTGCGATGATGGCATTACGCGCTTATTGGCTACAACAAGCTAGCGCTGAGCAGGCTTTGCGCATTGGCTATGAGCATGGTTTGGGTGATTTAGAGGATAGTGTGAAACAGCTGCTTCAAGATTAACTTTATGCTAGACTATGCGCGCATTTTTTGACCTCGGATTTACGTTCCGAATCGCCAATAAAAGGAAATCTTATGTATATTTGCGCCGCACTTTATAAGTTTGTGGAATTTAACGATTTTGCTGAATTTCGCGAGCCCCTCTATCAAGCCATGATCAGCAACGACGTTAAAGGTACGTTACTGTTAGCCCGCGAAGGTATTAACGGTACTATTTGCGGTACCCGCACAGGTATCGATAAGGTCCTTGATTTTTTACGCCAGCAAGCTGTATTTGCCGATCTTGAACACAAAGAATCGCCCAGCGATACCCAAGCTTTCTACCGTACCAAAGTGAAGCTTAAAAAAGAGATAGTCACCATGGGCATCGACTGGGTGGATCCGAAGAATGTGGTGGGCACCTACGTAGATCCGAAAGATTGGAACGCTCTCATCCGCGACCCTGAAGTACTGCTTATCGATACTCGTAATGACTACGAATACGCCGTCGGAACTTTTGAGGGTGCGATCAACCCTAAAACCGAGAGCTTTCGTGAATTTCCTGAGTATGTGAAAGAACACCTCGACCCAAGCCAACATAAAAAGGTTGCCATGTTTTGCACCGGTGGCATTCGCTGTGAGAAATCTACGGCCTATTTAAAGTCACTTGGCTTTAACGAGGTATACCATCTTAAAGGTGGCATTCTTAAATATTTAGAAGAAGTACCCGAAGAAGAAACCAGCTGGAATGGTGATTGTTTTGTGTTTGATCAGCGCGTGACCGTAAGCCATGGCTTGAAGCAAGGCAACTATGATCAGTGCTACGCTTGCCGCATGCCGATTACTGCTGAAGAAATGCAATCAGAGCATTACGTTAAAGGCGTTAGCTGCCCTCATTGTCATGACAAAACAAGTACTGAGCAAAAGCAACGATTTGCTGAACGCGAAAAGCAAATTCAGCTGGCAAAACAACGAGGCGAACAGCACATTCGCGATGGCAAGTTAGAGCAGTTACAACAGAATTAAGCCGTTTCTATTGCCCTTGAAAAGGTCTATACTCGGTCATAGATAGAGTGATAGAGAAAGTTTTTTCTTAGCGTAACAAGGAGTCATAGATGAAACAGCTGAACGTGATTGGCTTAGACCAAAAACATTCTGAACAGCTTGCTGAACGGTTAAATCAACTACTGGCCAACTATCAGATTTTCTACATGAATGTGCGCGGCTTCCATTGGAACATTAAAGGTAAAGAGTTCTTTGAACTGCATGCTAAGTTTGAAGAAACCTACAACGAGTTGTTGCTGAAAGTAGATGAAATTGCAGAGCGTGTCCTAACCTTAGGCCAGCGTCCGCTGCACGCATATTCTACTTACATTGAAGCAAGCGAAATTCAAGAATCTAAAGATATTCATGATGGCAAGGCTTGTGTTCGTGAAATTCTTGATAGCTACAAAATCACTATCCGCTTGCAACGCGAAATCCTTGAGCTTGCTAGCGAAGCCGGTGATGAAGGTACGTCCTCATTGATGAGTGATTACATCAAAGAGCAAGAGAAAACTGCTTGGATGCTCACCTCATACTTGAGCTAACAGTATTTGTTTACTAGCAGCTAGTTAAATGAAAAATAAAGAAAAGCCCGACACCTAATATTGGCGTCGGGTTTTTTTTATAAAAAATCTGCTATGCTTACAACTGCTGTACGATAATAACAAGAGCAATAATTAAACAGACCATAAGGAATAAACTATGAACAAGCTTATCGGCATTGTCTTACTAGTGGTTGGTATTATTTTGTTGTATTTCGGCTGGGAAGCCTATAACTCGGCGGCATCGGAGCTCAGCCAAATGGCAACCGGAGAAACCACAGATAACGCGATGTGGTATCTGATTGGCGGCGCTATTGCAGTTATTGTAGGCCTCTACGGCATCATTCGTGGCAAATAACTGAACACAGCTGCGGTGAGTTCTTGCTGGCGAGCAACCAGCTCGGCTCACCGCCACTTTTGACCCACAGCCAAAACGGCGAAGGGCAGCTAGTCATTAATCTTGTTGCACATTAGGTAACCGCCAAGCCCGCACGGCTGCTAATAAGCCTAAACCAATCAATGTGAGCATCACTGCTTCAATACCTAACAGGCTATCTACTACACCTAACAGCATGCCTAACAATAAAACCACACCAATAACTGTGTTCGACACCGCAGTAAACTGGGCACGATTATCCTGCGTTGCCATATCCACCAAATAGGTTTTACGGCCCACGCGAGCCCCATGATGAGCTACGGCTGCAGCAAAGATCAGTCCACCGCCTACCCATGGCTGCGCTAACCAAGCAGGGGCCAAGGCCATCACCGCCACAGCTATCGCCATCACTGCCGTAGCCAACAAAGCTGCTACCGCCATCACTTGGTGGCTAGCGCGATCGGACCAGCGCCCCCAAAACCGACCTGCAAGTAAACCAGCAAGCCCGCTCGCCAACATCAAACCGCCCAAGCTAGTGAGTTGCAAATCATCACCCGTTTGGTCGGCGCCAGCAACTTGTATCATCACCACCAAATAAGGGATGGCAAAGGCCGAAGCCACCAGCAGCGCGCGGGTTATTACAAACTGACCAAACTGACGGTCTTGCCAAAGCAAACGTAACGACTTGAGTGCTTCAACTAAGGCATTACCACCACCTTCGGTGGCACCTGGTACTTCCGGTACCGCAGCATAAATCAGCGCAGCGCACAGCCATAGGAGCGCAGCCGCACCCAGTAACGCTGCAAACAACCACTCACTAGCTTGATTGTCGCTACCTACCTGGGGCACCCCAATAATCACTAACGCAGTTAACAACGATAGCAGCCCAGCGATTGAAGCCGCCAAACCTGTGAGGCGACCGCGTTTGGTTTTAGAAATGGTTTTACCTTGCACATCTTTGATAGCAACGGAACAGACGCCCCGGGCAATGCTAAAGAGCGTAAGTAACACAATAATGATCCAGCCTAGCAGCTCACCGCGCGTGGTAAGTACAGCCACCAACATGCCCACCAAGGCCGCTGCTTGACCAAGGCTACCTGCTACCCAAAACCATTTTCTTACTGGGGTCTGCCGCAGTTGCTGGGCAATAATTAATTGCGGTAAAAGAGCCAACGACTCACGTAGCGGCACCAGCGCACTGATGAAAAAGCTCGGCGCACCTAAGGCGGTTAACATCCACGGCAGCACCAGCCGAGCACTTACTAAAGAATCACCCAACTTAGTTAGGGTAAGCGCCCATAAGTGAGCTAAAAAGGCTTGTGGTTGGTCGTTACAGGCGGCGTCGGGGATATCTTTGCACACGCGCGCATCTTCATCTTCTGCTAGGTAGCCATAGAGTTTGTTTGTTAACGACTGCTGCTCGGTACTACTCATAATGGCTCCTTGGTTGACGATGTTAGCGGCCCTAGCGGCCTAACACCGGCGCGGCCAATTAAGTATGGCCTTGTAAGTTATGATGTAATTCATACCATAATTGGCTGACAGTTTCAGCCAACTGCAGCCAATCGGCTAATTGTTGCGAGTGAATATGAATACCAGCAACACCTTCGTAGCTATGAATAAAAGCTCGTTGCTGAGTGTTATCAAAATCGTTGGCCAACATGCTATTCGCCAAATCAAAATAGCGTTCACCCATGCCCGCATATTCCCAATCGATCACCTGTAACTGCGGACGGGTAAAAACATGATGAAAAGCTAAGTCGTTGTGACAAAAAACCGGGTTCATACCAAAGCAATCAATTAACTTGCGTTGCTGCCCAATACGTTTACGAAACTGGCGCGCGCGCTCTTCATCATAACGAGCCAAGGCATCACAATAGATTTGTAACCGCGACCGCAACGACCACACCGGCACATCAACTTGCACCCGATGAATTCTGGCACTCACCTCGGCTAAGTGCTGGATTTTGGTGCTCATAGCCAAGGTGCTGTGAGCTAAATCATCGCCGCTAATAAACGGCTGTAGTAGCAATCCCTGAATGGTATCGTAATAGAGAACGGCGGGGGCGAGTTGTTGCTCGGCGAGTTGTTGTTGTAACGCTACTTCTTGGTCGCGATTAAGACCGTAAGGATGATCGTAGCGGAAATGCTTTAACACATAACTCTGCTCGGTCGTGATAATTTTATACACGTCGTTAGCAACCCCTTTGAGAAGGGGTTGCGTATCTAAAACACCATGAATAGGAAGGTTAGTTAACCACTGCTGTTGCATGCTTGTTGTTGTCCTTGCCGCCATTGCCACATTGCATAAACTACCAAAACTAAATACACCACATAAAGCCCAGCGGTTTGCTCAAATCCCTTGATGGCATATAAATAAATATAGGCGCTATCAATCACCAGCCAATACACCCAATTAGAAAATAATTTGCGCGTAAGAAGCCAAGTAGCAAACAAACTATAGACAGTAGTATAGCTGTCTAACCACACTTGGTCAGCCTGCGTATAGGTTTGCATCAACCAAGCCAAAAGTGCCGCAATTAGCGCCAGCAGCACGCCAACAATGACATGCCAACGCCAACTATACCCTACTTGAGTAGCAGCACTATCACTTGCCGTGCCATAGCGCCACTGCCACCAACCGTAACCCGCCAATAGCACATAGATGGCTTGTAAGGCACTTTCTAAGTACAACTGCACATGAAACATCAGCCAAGCATAGATGGCGCAACTTAAGGCGCCAGCTAACCAACACCATACCGACTGCCGAGCCGCCAACAGTAAATACAGAAGTGCTAGAATAATCGCGAGGATTTCCATCCCTTGCTCCTAAAAACTATAGCTTGCGGTGAAGCCAACCCGTCGTGGCTCACCCCACTGCTCATAGGTTTGTGGCGCATATTCAATTCTTGGATCATTGCCAAAATAGAAGCCGCGTATACCATAGTCTTGGTCACTGAGATTACGCGCCCACAGGCTCAAATGCCAGTCTGCTAACTGCCAATCCACACTGGCGTGCCAAAGTTGTACAGCAGCACTACGACTATTATGCGAATCTGAATAATAGAAGCTATCTTTGTAGTCTGTTTGCAGCGTCACCGACAGTTGCTCTAATGGCTGCCAAGTTATGCCGACATTGGCCTGATGATTTGGTGCATAGGCCAACTCGCGACCACTCATGTCAACCCCATCTTCGGTCACAAAGCCTTGCATGTCACTTTCTAACCAGCCCAATGCAGCAAAGCTCTGTAACTGCTCCGTAAAGCGATACCGTAGCTCTAATTCCGCACCATAGCTATTGCCACTGGCAGCGTTTTCAATGTAACCAACAAACTGCTGTTGTCGATTAATCCAACTCTTAAGTTGTACGTCATTACGGTCTTGGTAAAACAAAGCCGCATTAAACAACAGGGTATCGCTATCGTTGATATATTTGTAACCAAGCTCGTAACTGGTGAGCAACTCAGGTGCAAAGGTAGCCCGCTGCTGCAGGAACTGGCCCAACTCGGTATCTAACTGACCACTCACCTTACCCAGCGCCTCACCATTCACCCCACCCGTTTTATAGCCACGCGCTAGGGTGCTGTACCACATGCCACCAGCTAGGGTTTGATAACTTAAACTCAGCCGTCCGCCCCACATAGAATCACTCGGCTTAGCTGCCACCTGATTACTATCCTGATAAGGATTACGATAACGCTCTAAACGCAGTCCGGTAGTGAGTTGCCAGCGATCGCTTAACTGCTGAACCAGCTCACCATAAAGGGCGAGGTGCCGGCTTTGATAAGAACTAACAAAGCGATCTTGCTGGTCAATGTCCCAGTTCATAAAATCTCGTTGCATGTCCTCATCACGCTGATAGGCATACAGCCCTAACACCCAATCTGTTGGTAAGCCCAGCCATACTTGCGGCTGTGTACTTAACCAACGTACTTCTACACTATGGTCTTGGCGCTGCCGTTGATAGCTATCTACCGAGGCATATTCCCATCCCGGCGCAATCCCTGGATAGCTCCAATCTTCGTCATAGCTGTACTTACTATCAGCATTAAGATAACTGTAAGCCAGCAACAACTCGCTGTATTGCCAACCCGAAAAGGTTGCGGCAAAGCGCACTGCTTGCTGGGTTAAATCATCTTCACCAGGTTGGTCGGCATAACTTTGCCGGGTATTATCCAGGCTAAAGGCATCGTAGCCATTATCTTGCCGATAGCTATGCAGGGTAGAACGTAAACTCCAATCGCTGCCTAACTCGGTAAAAACATTCAAACGTACTGCACGTTCGGAACGCTGTTGGGTATCGTCTCGTTGCAAATAGAGGTTTTCGGTAAAACCATCATCCCGCTGTTGATAAATACTTAAACGCGCGTCGCCCAAAGCACCAACCGCCCCACCCAGCGCTAGGCCAGCGCGGCGACCACCGTAGTTTGCAATGCCGAGTAACCACTCGCCACCATGTTCTGCTTGAGCTCGAGTGCTTTCAAGCACCAACATGCCAGCCATGCCATCAGCACCAAAGCGGCCACTTTGGGGACCACGATAGATCTCAACTTGGCTAATATCAAACAATTGTGCGGCTTGGCCTAACCCACTGTAATTAATACCATCAATAAGTAAACCAACGGAAGGATTAATAGGGTCAACAAACTGACTACGCTCACCAATTCCACGAATTTGAATAAATCGTGCGCGCGAGCTCCCCCCTGCAAAATTAACGTTAGCAACGCCTTGCAGTACTTCATCAAGATGCATAGCGCCGCGCTCAGCCACCATGCTTGCGCTAATAGAGGCGACACTGGTAGGGGTTTCATTGACCGTTAGCTGCCGAAATTGACCTTGCACGCGAATACGCTCTAACTCGATAGCAGCGTCATCAGCGGAGGTTGGCTGCGTGGCCTCAGTGGCGGCATGGGCAAGACTAGTGACTAGGGTGAAGCCTACTAACAGGCTCGAAACAACAGGTACAACAGAGTTAAACATTGGATTATTTCCTTAAAACACATAAGAAACAATCCGGCTTGGCAGGTCTATAATGGAGGTTGTTAGCTACCATCCCTACGCCAGTATTAACCGGATCAGGTGCAAAGGGTTCGCAAGTTGCATCTCAGCCAGTCGTCGTGAACGACCGGCACCCCTTGGTAATGCGGACAAAGTATAACAGAGACGCTTAGATAAAGGCCAGAGCATCGCCGTAAAGTTGGACCAGTGGTAAGCCATTGGCATGAAATTCGTCGCGAATAATCCTTACCATTTCAAAGCGCCCAGCAGCATAAACATCGGCTTCGCCAAGATCACTTTGGTCGGTTAGCACGGCTTGGTGAACCAAGCCAGTAAGTCCCGTCCAAGTGGGCTCTGGGTATTGCACCACAGGGCGGTAATAAAAATGAGGATAGGCTTCGGCTAACTCTTGCAATTGATCATGCATATAAAGATCAGCAGCGCTACGCACGCCCCAATACAAAGTGACTGGACGAGTTGATTTGCGCTGTAAATGTGCCTGTGCAATAGACCATGCGTAAGAAAACCCGGTGCCTCCAGCAATCAAAATAAGCGGTCGAGTACTTCGCGTATCATCACGGTACCAAGCGTCGCCGAGCGGTCCTTCAATCTCGATACAGCCATTGTTGCGCATGCTTTCAAGCACCTCATAGGCGTACTTATTCTCTGGCGTAGCACCAATATGCAACTCTAACAGACTGCCATCTGAGGGGCACGAGGCGATCGAGAACGGCCGTTTATCCCGCTCCCCCATCACTACTTGCAAATATTGCCCCGCTTTAAATTTCATCGCTTGCGGCGGTTGCAGTTGCACGCGATACACAGCGGCAGTCAAAGCTTCGATGGCCGTTACTTGGCACAGCATGGTTTGCATCACATTTTTCCTATATCTATGTTGTAGGTGTTTACGGCTGAGTATTAAAGATATCCAGCTCATCCCACAATTGGTCTACCCGGGCGCGGACTTGCTCATCCATCACAATTGGCGTACCCCACTCGCGTTGGGTTTCACCTGGCCATTTATTGGTCGCGTCCATCCCCATTTTTGAGCCAAGCCCTGATACTGGTGAGGCAAAATCCAGATAATCAATCGGGGTGTTTTCTATCAACACCGTATCGCGTGCAGGATCCATCCGAGTTGTCATTGCCCAGATAACATCTTTCCAATCACGGGCATTGATATCGTCATCACAGACAATGACAAACTTGGTGTACATAAATTGGCGTAAGAAACTCCACACGCCCATCATCACTCGTTTAGCGTGTCCGGCGTATTGCTTCTTCATGGTCACCACCGCCACTCGGTACGAGCAGCCTTCTGGTGGCAGATAAAAATCAACAATTTCTGGAAATTGTTTCTGCAGCAAAGGCACAAACACTTCGTTAAGCGCCACCCCCAGTACCGCCGGCTCATCGGGTGGGCGTCCGGTATAAGTACTATGATAAATGGGTTGCTTACGCATGGTGATATGCGTCACGGTAAAGACAGGGAAATCATCCACCTCGTTATAATAACCGGTGTGATCGCCATAGGGTCCTTCTGGAGCCATTTCGTCAGGCGCAATATAGCCCTCTAAAATAATCTCGGCATGAGCTGGTACTTGCAGAGAGTTGCTAACGCACTGGGTTACCTCGGTCTTGCCATCACGCAGCAGGCCAGCAAAGGCGTATTCTGAAAGCGTATCAGGTACCGGCGTTACGGCGCCAAGGATGGTCGCAGGGTCGGCTCCTAACGCCACAGCTACTGGAAAGTTTTCGCCCGGATGACGACGTTTGAACTCTTGAAAATCCAATGCACCGCCGCGATGCGACAACCAGCGCATAATGAGTTTGTTTTTACCCAGCACCTGCTGTCGATAAATACCTAGGTTTTGTCGTTCTTTGTGAGGACCTTTGGTTACCGTCAAGCCCCAAGTCACGAGCGGAGCAACGTCGCCTGGCCAGCAATGCTGTATCGGCAACTTGGTTAAATCCACTTGCTCACCCGTTAAGACCAACTCTTGGCACGGTGCCTTTTTCAGTTGTTTAGGAGACATGCTTAGCACTTTCTTATACAACGGCAACAGATTTAACGCATCTCGAAAGCCCTTAGGCGGCTCTGGCTCTTTCAAAAAAGCCAATAACTTGCCTACATCCCGTAACGCTGCTACTGAGTCTTGCCCCATTCCTAGCGCGACCCGTTCAGGTGTACCAAACAGATTAGCTAACACCGGAATATCGTGGCCTTTCACGTTCTCAAACAACAATGCTGGACCGCCCGCCTTGAGCGTTCTGTCAGCTATTTCTGTCATTTCTAGGTAGGGATCAATCGGCTGCTGAATACGCTTCAGTTCGCCTCGTTGTTCCAATAATGCTATAAAACCACGTAAATCTTGATATTTCACGGTGACACTCACTATTTGCATGGGTGCTGTAAAAGCAATTAGGCGCGCAGTATAAATGTTTTTGATATAGTTTTCAGCGATAGCTGTTTTTCTACCAAGGAATTCTACCAAGGATAATCAAATGCTCGCATTTTGGATCATTTCTGCACTAACGCTAGTGCTCGTGATAACAACCTTAGCGCCATTTTCTAGTAGTAAAGTATGGTGGGTCAGAATCTGGGATTTTCCGCGTTTACAAGAAACCGCCATCGCACTCTTCTTATTAATCGCTAGTGCAACTTTTCTGCCTGCCCACCAACCCAGTACCTGGGTGCTAGTAGCGCTACAACTAGCTTGTGGGGCTTGGCATTTGTGGTGGATTTTTCCCTACACTCCTTTTGCTGAACGCACCGTTGCTAGATATCGACGCAAGCATGAGCCGAGCATCAGTGATCATTTACGGATTCTCACGGTCAATGTACTCGAGCCCAATCGCAATGCCATTAAACTCCTGAAATTAATTCATCAACACCGCCCCGATATTGTTGTAGCGGTAGAAACGGATGCTTGGTGGATGCAACAACTTGATGAAATACAAGATCATTTGCCTTACGTGCAGCGCTGCCCGTTAGATAATTTATACGGCATGCTGGTGTATTCTAAATGGCCGTTAGTGGATGCTGAAACGCGCTTTATGGTAGAGCCACAGGTACCTTCAATGCATTTTACCTTGCAGTTACCCAATTCACAGGTACGCATGCACTGTGTGCACCCTGCCCCACCTAGCCCTACTGAAAACGAAAAATCGCGCGAACGTGACAAAGAATTGCAAGCGGTGGCCCGCATCGCCTTAAATGAAACCGGCCCGGTGATAGTCACGGGTGATCTCAATGACGTTGCTTGGTCACGCTCAACCCGCACTTTTATGCGCATTAGCAAATTATTAGACCCTCGGATGGGACGCGGTATTTATAACACCTTTCATGCCAAAATCCCGTTGCTACGCTGGCCGCTCGACCACATTTTTCATAGTCCCCACTTTATGCTGGTGAAGATTAAGCGCTTACCAGCGTTTGGTTCCGATCACTTTGCGTTACTCACTGAGTTGGCTCTGAAAAAATAAAAAAAGCCAGCAAGGTAAGCTGGCTTTTTGCTAATAACTAAGACGAGCGACTTAGCTCTTTTGGCGTTTCATCGCTTCAAAGAATTCATCGTTAGTTTTGGTCATTTGCAACTTATCAATCAAGAACTCCATCGCTTCTGTTTCACCCATTGGGTGTACAATTTTGCGTAGAATCCACATCTTCTGTAGCTCTTCTTGATTGGTCAGTAACTCTTCGCGACGGGTACCTGAACGATTAAAATCGATCGCTGGGAAGACTCGTTTTTCAGCAATTTTTCGGTTTAAATGAAGTTCCATGTTACCGGTACCTTTAAACTCTTCGTAAATCACTTCATCCATCTTCGAGCCGGTATCTATCAACGCGGTAGCAATAATGGTTAAGCTGCCACCTTCTTCAATGTTACGGGCTGCACCAAAAAAGCGCTTGGGTTTATGTAACGCGTTCGCGTCCACACCACCGGTGAGCACCTTACCAGAGCTAGGAATCACGGTATTGTAGGCACGCGCCAAACGAGTAATGGAGTCGAGCAGGATAACCACATCCTTTTTATGCTCTACCAATCGCTTAGCTTTCTCAATCACCATTTCAGCGACTTGCACGTGGCGGCTAGCTGGTTCATCAAAAGTTGATGCAACCACTTCACCTTTTACCAAGCGATGCATCTCGGTGACTTCTTCTGGACGCTCATCAATTAGCAATACCATGAGTACACAATCCGGATGATTGGCCGCTATAGACTGCGCAATGTTCTGTAATAGTAAGGTTTTACCAGCTTTCGGTGGCGCAACAATCAAGCCACGCTGACCTTTACCTATAGGCGATGCTAAATCTAATACCCGTGCAGTAATGTCTTCCGTTGAACCATTTCCACGTTCCATCCGCAGACGTTCGTCAGCATGAATCGGAGTAAGGTTTTCAAAAAGGACTTTATTGCGGGAGTTTTCAGGTTTGTCGAAGTTTACTTCACGGATTTTGAGGAGAGCAAAATAACGTTCGCCTTCTTTGGGCGGGCGAATCTTACCCGACACCGTATCACCCGTGCGTAAGTTAAAACGACGGATCTGGCTGGGCGACACATAGATATCATCAGGGCCAGCTAGATAAGAAGAATCGGCCGAGCGCAAAAAGCCGAAGCCATCTTGCAAAATCTCAAGCACGCCATCGCCGTAAATATCTTCACCGCTTTTGGCATGAGCTTTAAGAATAGCAAAAATAATATCTTGCTTGCGCATCCGAGCCATTGATTCTAGGCCCATAGTTTCTGAGAGCTGCACCAGCTCGCTGATTGGTTTGTTCTTTAATTCAGTTAAGTTCATAGGGGGGTAATGACTTTTGTGGCCAATAAAAAATTGAGTTGTTTAATTTAGGGATTTCGACTGCTTCGGGTACCTGAAGGCTGGCACCCTGAGAAAAGTTATGCGAAGAAAAGTAACACCTAAATCGAAAAACGTCCAGTTTTTCGTCGATTTTAATAAAAAAATAGCGAAATGACCCACTCAAGGTTGCCTTGGATCAATCTAAGACAACCTTAATGGGCCAAACAATTACAGATTTTGCTCAATAAACTCAGCTAACTGAGCTTTTGATAAGGCACCCACTTTAGTGCCAGCCACTTCACCATTTTTGAACAGCAACAGGGTTGGGATACCACGAATACCGTACTTAGGCGGAGTTTGATTGTTGTGGTCAACGTTTAATTTACCCACAGTGATGCGATCGCCAAAGTCGTTGGCAATCTCATCTAGAATAGGTGCAATCATTTTGCATGGGCCACACCACTCTGCCCAAAAATCTACTAAAACTGGTTTGTCTGAATTAAGAACATCGCTCTCAAAACTTTCATCACTTAGCTGAACAATTTTATCACTCATGATAATCTCCGCTGCTGAATACGCGTGAAATAATAAAACACTATTATTTCTGTTTTTGAATGTTAGCGCAAACTGATATGCTTACGCCATGAGTAAAACACATTTGACAGAGACACGCTTCGCCGATCTCGACCTGCACCCGCAGGTATTAGCCGCGCTACAAAGCGCTGGGTTTGAACATTGTACACCTATTCAAGCATTAAGCTTACCGATTGCCCTAATCGGAAAAGACGTTGCAGGACAGGCGCAAACCGGTACAGGTAAAACTTTAGCCTTTTTAGTCGCTACTTTCACCACGCTGTTAAACAAACCGCGTACTGGTGACCAACGTTATCCGCGTGCCATCATTATGGCGCCT
Organism: Pseudidiomarina fusca; assembly: GCF_032227045.1. Lineage (NCBI taxonomy): Bacteria > Pseudomonadati > Pseudomonadota > Gammaproteobacteria > Alteromonadales > Idiomarinaceae > Pseudidiomarina > Pseudidiomarina fusca. Next base: position 15,490 of record NZ_JANFPJ010000022.1, on the reverse strand, counting down.
ACGCGTGAGCTTGCCATTCAGATCGCTAACGATGCTGAATTGCTTGCCAAACATTGCGATATGCGTCTTGGCATTATTTATGGGGGCGAGGGTTATGAATCTCAACGGCAGCAGTTAGAACAAGGCGTTGATATTCTGATCGGTACCACGGGTAGATTAATAGATTACTGTAAACAAGGCATCTACCAACTGGATAAAATTGAAGTGGTGGTGTTAGATGAAGCCGATCGCATGTTCGATTTAGGCTTTATCAAAGACATTCGCTACATGTTCCAGAAAATGCCACCACCTAAGCAGCGTCAGAGCTTGTTGTTTTCTGCCACGCTATCGCAGCGGGTTCAGGAACTGGCTTACGAGCATATGAACTCACCTACTAAAGTTGAAGTAGAACCTTTACAAAAAACCGGTACGCGTATTACCGAGGAGCTTTTCTACCCGTCTAAGCAAGACAAAATAAAGCTACTGCTTACGCTGATTGAAGAAGATTGGCCCGAAAAAGCCATTATCTTTGCGAATACCAAACATACCTGCGAAAAAGTATTTCAATGGTTGGAAGCTGATGGTCACCGCGTGGGTTTGCTGACGGGGGATGTACCACAACGTAAGCGCTTGAAGATTCTCGAGCAATTTACCTCGGGTGAGCTTGATTTCTTAGTAGCTACGGATGTTGCCGCGCGTGGCTTGCACATTCCTGAAGTGAGTCATGTCTATAATTACGACCTCCCGGATGACTTTGAAGATTATGTGCATCGGATTGGTCGAACCGGACGCGCTGGAGCTAGTGGTAAAGCGGTTAACTTAGCCTGCGAAGAATACGTCTATAATTTGCCAGCCATTGAAGAATACATTGGCCATGCAATTCCAGTGACTAAGTATGCTCCCGAGGCTCTACTTACGGATCTTCGTAGCCCTCGTACCAGTCAACGTCGACCGCGTGGTGGTCGTCGGGGTGGCAGCCAACAACGGCGACCACAGAATAGCCGCAAACAAAGTCCGCGGTAATCATTTATGACGCAGGAAGCGCGCTTTGCAGCAATTGATCTTGGTTCGAATAGTTTTCATCTAATTATTGCTGCAACCAAGCGCGCTGGCGGTTATCGGATCATCTCCCGCTACCGCCACAAAGTCCGTTTAGCTGCTGGCTTAGATCAGCAGCTATGGGTCAATGATGCGGCCATTGGTCGCGGCTTACAGTGCTTATCCATGTTTCGTAACATGCTGGCCGACATTCCGTTGGGTCATATTCGTTGCGTGGCTACCGCAACCTTGCGCAAAGCCAGTAACCAGCAGCAAATGATCGCCCAATTTGAGGAAGCTTTAGGCTGTCCCATTGAAGTCATTTCTGGTCACACTGAAGCCAAACTCATTTACCAAGGGGCGACGAGTGCCTATGCCGGCTCAAGCAAGCCCCTACTGGTGCTGGATATCGGCGGTGCCAGCACAGAGGTTATCGTCGGTCATGGTACTGAACCTCTGCACTTAGAAAGTTTTGATTTAGGCTGCGTGGTTTGGCAACAGCGCTTTTTTCATAACCAAACTATTTCAGCAACTGCCTGTAACGACGCTATCGCCTCAGCACGAGCACTTTTGGCCGACCATGTAGGTAGGTTCAAAGAATTGGGATGGGAGCACGTAAGCGGCGCCTCAGGCACCTTCCGCGCGCTGTTAGACTTAAGGCAGAGCCGACAACTCACTCCAGTGATAGATGCGACTTGGTTACAGCAGGTGTTAGCTGAAGTTATTGCTGTAGGACATGTACAACGGTTACACGAGCTTCCGTTACGGCGCGACCGCACGGCTGTCTTTGTAGGTGGGCTCTGTATCTTGATTGCCTTGCTCGAAGAGCTAGGCATTCACCGGGTGCATCTGGCGGCGGGAGCATTGCGTGAGGGGCTGTTACTACAACAACTAGCGGCAGTAACAGCACCCAGCAACAATTAAGTTAGCTTGCTTGCTGCAACTTTTGCGCAGCTACCTTGGCAAAGTAAGTTAAGATGCCATCGGCACCAGCGCGCTTAAAGCCTAACAACGACTCTAAAATCACATCTTCACTCAACCAACCGTTGGCGATAGCCGCCTGCATCATGGCGTACTCACCACTCACCTGATAAGCAAAAGTAGGCACCTTAAAGGTATCCTTAACGCGTCGTACGATATCCAGGTAGGGCATGCCCGGCTTAACCATCACCATATCCGCACCTTCTTCAAGATCAAGTGCAACTTCATGCAAGGCTTCATCGCTGTTGGCCGGGTCCATTTGGTAGGTCTTTTTATTACCGCCTTTTAAATTACCGGCAGAGCCGACCGCATCCCGAAACGGACCGTAGAATGCAGACGCATATTTAGCAGAATACGCCATGATTTGGACGTTGATGTAGCCATGCTGCTCGAGGGCTTCACGAATAGCGCCAATCCGGCCATCCATCATATCTGACGGTGCCACCACATCAGCACCAGCCTCGGCATGAGATAGTGCTTGGCGAACTAAGGCTTCCGTGGTGATATCGTTTTGCACATAACCGGCTTCGTCAATAATGCCGTCTTGGCCGTGGGTGGTAAAGGGATCTAACGCTACATCGGTAATAACGCCTAACTCAGGTACCGCTGCCTTGATAGCGCGAACCGCTTGCTGGGCGATGCCGTTCGGGTCCCAAGCGGCCTCAGCAGTCAATGATTTATGCTCGGCTGGAGTAACAGGAAACAAAGCTACGGCAGGAATACCTAACGCTGCAACTTCTTTACATTCTTGCACTAACAAATCTATGGATAAGCGCTCAACGCCTGGCATGGACGCCACCGTTTCACGTTGTTCAGTACCCGGTAAGACAAACACCGGATAAATAAAATCGGCAGCTGTTAGCTGATTTTCTGCCACCATACGACGACTAAATTCATGACGGCGTAAACGGCGCATACGACGAAACGGAAAATGGCTGACATGCTGCATAGATTATCCTCTAAGATGGCGGACGGTTAGTCGCTCGCTAAACGCTTAGCAACCACCCGAATTTGGTCACGACCAGCAGCTTTAGCGCGGTACAGCGCTTCATCGGCGGCTGCTAGTAATTGGGTGGGCTGATCATAGACCCCAGGACGAGCTACTGCAACCCCCATACTGACGGTGATGCGCATCTCCCCTTGATCCGTATCAAAGGCATGCTGACGTACCTTCTCGGCAATCTTCATGGCAATATCACGAGCGCCAATTTCATCCGTATCTGGCAGCAGCACCACAAATTCTTCACCGCCATAACGATAGACAGTATCACTAGCGCGACGTAGCAATTGCCGCAGCACCTGCGCCAGTTCAATTAATATTTGGTCGCCCACCAAATGTCCGTGGCTATCGTTCAAAGGTTTAAAATGATCGATATCAAGCATAATCAGCGTTAGTTCGCGGCCACTGCGCATGGACCGACGAAACTCGCGCTTAAATTCTTGGTTCAGAAAACGCCTATTGTACAAGCCAGTCAGACCATCTTCGTTGCTCTTTTGCTCGAGTTCTTGATTGGCTTTTTGTAGCCGTAGCATCACCTGCTTCAGCTCTTGAGTTCGTTTCGTCACCATATCTTCGAGTTGATGATTTAATTGCTCTTTCAACACCAACTGCTCTTGCCTACTTTCGTTAAAGCGCAATGCCAAAGCCCAAGACAGCAGCAACACCTCAAATGCTGACGCTGCCATGATGGCGTAACGTTGCACAAAAACCGATTCAAACAGCCCCAAGTAGCCCAAGGAATTAACACTGATAGCGGCCAGCAAGCCGCCTAATGCGAAGGTATAAATACGCGCGTAAATCAGGCCGCGGCGCCATAAAATGATGCCGCAACTCAGTAAAAAGCCACAGCATATAACCGCAAATCCAAGTACAAAAGGTATCAAAACCGCGTAGGGCAAAATCAAGCTGAGCAGAAAAATAACGCCATACAGCGCCATAAAGAAGCGCAACACCCTATGTAATCTGGCACTGTGCTGCTTGGTTTGTAACACGCCCATGGTCACCAGCGTTGCAAACAAAATCATGATGCTACCTATCATGGTAACAATTCGATCTTGAATCCATACCGACCATGGCCACAGGTACTGATAACCCACCCCATCTAAACCGGCCATTAGCAGCCCGACGGAGAGAGTGTAAGCTGAGTAATTTAAGAAACTACGGTCTCGAGTGACCAAATAGGTGAAGAGGTTATAAAACACCATGCACAAGATCAGGCCGAAATACAGCCCAGTAGCGGCCACCTGATACTGATGAAACTCCATGAATTGCAACGGTGACCAGATCTCTAGCGGAAACCTTAGCGAGCTTTCAGTTTGGACTCTGAGGTAAATATCGTGGGCTGCATGGGTAGGCAGTGGAACGACAAAGTTTTTATTGTGAATGGGTCGCTGCGCAAAGGGATATTGATCGCCCATGCTGACCTGACTCAGCACTTGCCCTGCTTGCACAAAGTAAACGTCGATCGAGTCGAGTAAGGGATAGCCTAAATAGAGCATACGATCGGCGTCATTAGCACCTACCGATACTTTAAACCAATACGCCTGTGGCGTGTATCCAAAAGACACCGCCTCACCTGCTGGCATCTGCTGCCATGCTGCGGCTGGCTGTTGCAGCAAGCCTAGGAGCGTGGTTGTATTGGTTTCAGCTTGATAATGGATGGTTGGTTTAACAACCTGTGGCGGCTTTGGTGGTGTCGACTGCGCTTTAACCGCAGCTACGGCTACACCAATAATAAGCAACAGCACCAAGGTCACCCAACGGCCCCAAGAAACGTTCATAGCATCCCTATTGTTGTATAAATTCTAGGCTGTTCTGCCAGCACTGAGCAGCAATAGTGGTGACTTCCTGTTGTCTTAGCTGCGCCAGATACTCACCTATAGCGGGGAGTAAACTAGGTTCATTGTATTTGGGTCTTGGCCGAATCGTTCGCGGTAGTAAAAACGGTGCATCGGTTTCTAACAGCAATCTGTTCGCTGGTATCCATGGCACCGCCTGTTGTAACTCTGTTCCTCGACGTTCATCACATAGCCAGCCCGTGATGCCTATATAACAACCAAGATCGAGGTAATTAGCAAGCTCTTTTTCGCCGCCAGTAAAACAATGCGCTAGCATCCGTGGAATACTTTTTAAGAAGGGCTTTAATAATGCTAATTGCTGTGCTTGCGCATCACGTTCATGTAAATAGACAGGCAACTTCAATTCAGCAGCTAGTTCCAACTGAGCGGTAAAAACCTGCTGCTGAATAGCTGCGGGCGAGTAATTACGGTTAAAATCTAGCCCGCACTCACCAATCGCTACCACCGCTGGATGTTGAGCTAGTTCTCGTAGTCGGGCTAAATCGGTGGGCTGGCTAGCCGCCGCATCGTGTGGATGAATACCAACACAGGCCACCAACTGCTGCGGAAAACGTTCACACAAAGCCAGTGCCTGCTCGCTTTCCAACACATTAGTACCAATCACCAGTTGACGCTCAACGCCAGCGGCTAAGCCACGTGCAATCACCTGTTCGGCTTGCACCAGTAGCTTAGGATTGGTTAAATTCACCCCAACATCAAACCAGCGTAATGCGCTCATGCTTAGAGTTAATCGATGCGCCGCACTTTAATCCGTCGCGGGGTGCCTTCGTAACTTAAGAAGAAACTGGTAAAGGCGCCACGCTCAATGTAGTAGCGTGCGTTATCCTTAAACAAAAATGTTCCGGACTCAGATTGCTCCCAGATTTGCCCATCTTCAGTTTCAACCACCCAATAACCGCGCGCATTTTGTTCCAGTTTGGTAATCGTAATGTACTGTCGATCAGGGGCATCTTCGGTTGCGGTACGATGTTCCTTACCAAATTTTTGCTTCACATCAGCTTGGCTTCGCTCTGCCGCGCGGGCCGAGCGATTCATACCACTTGCACCCGGCGCACTAGCTGCTACCGCAGTCTCATCACTACCGCGTTGCGCTACGGTAACTTGTGCTGCGAGTTCATCAAAACAAACCAAGCGCTGTAACGCATTCTTGATATCAGCACAACGTAACAACTCAGCATCCACTGCTGTTTGTGCCGTTGCTGGCGCCGACCAAGCGGCCGTCAGTACTGTCGTCAACATCAAAGCACTTGTTCCAAACCCATACATCAGCTTTCGCATAGCTACTTCCCATTCGTATTAGTTGCATCGGCGGAGTCAGCAGCTGGCTTAACTCCCGCTTTTTGATATAGACCTGCAATAACTAGCCCAAGTTCAAACAATAACCACATTGGAATAGCAAGCAACGTTTGTGAGATGACATCCGGTGGTGTCAGAATCATGCCCACAATAAAAGCAATTACAATGACATAAGCTCGCTTAGCACGCAATGCAGCGACACTTGTTACGCCACTCCAAACCAATAAAATAATAGCGACTGGGGTTTCAAAGGCAATCCCAAACGCCATAAAAATGGCCAGCACAAAGTCTAAATAGCGAGCTATATCAGTTGCTACTGTCACCCCTTCTGGAGCGGCCCCAGCTAAAAAGTTTAAGGCTAACGGCAACACCACCCAGTAAGCAAACGCCACCCCAGCATAAAATAATAACGTACTACTTAACAGCAGCGGCACCACTAAGCGTTTTTCGCGCTTATACAAACCCGGGGCGATAAATCCCCACAATTGCCACAGCAAAAATGGAATCGCCAATGCAATAGCTACTACTAAAACCAACTTGAAGGGGGTGAAAAATGGTGTGGCCACATCGGTGGCTATCATACTGGTGCCCTGCGGCAAACTCTCCAGCATAGGCAGCGCTAGCCAGTGGTATAGATCGTTGGCAAAGGCCGCCAACAGGGCAAAAATAACACCTACCGCCAGCAGACTTCGTAGCACCCGCGTTCGTAATTCTAGTAAGTGCTCCAAAAAGGGCATCTGACTAGCCATCTGACGAATCCTTAGGTTTATCGGTGCTGTTGCCCGTATTAGCAGGGGTGGCATAAGGGCGCTGCACTTGTTGCGCTGCTGCCTGTAATTCAACAATAGACCGCTGCACGTCGGGCGGTAATTTGTCCATGCCAAGTTCTTCAGCTTGCTTCAAATGCTCATGCAACTCTTTAATCCGCAGTTCGTGATTCAGCTCTTGTTGCATGTTGCTGGTAAACTCTTTGACTTTACTCACCCCTCGCTGCATTGAGCGCAAAGCTCCTGGCAGGCGCTCAGGACCCAACACAATCAGCCCCAGCACTGCGATTACCACCAGCTCCCAAAAGCCAATATCAAACATGGTCTACTGGTCTTTGTGGTCGGTACGCGTAGCTTCAGATTGCTGCTGATGTTCAACCTGATCGTTGGTTTTTTCTTGCGGTTTAGTCTCGCTATCGTCATTCACTGACTTTTTGAAGCCTTTAATGGCTGAGCCTAAATCACTACCAATGTTGCGCAGACGCTTGGTGCCAAATAACAGCACAATAATCAATAACACAATCAGCGCTTGCCAAATTCCAATTCCCATATCTTTGCCTTTGCCTCTTACGATGAACGTTTGCGTCGCCAACTTAGCCACGCACTAACGAGTGCTGCAGCGCCGGTAGCGGCAGGATAAAACCAAGCGACCTTAGCCACCACCAATAAGGTGGTACTGACCAGCATGGCCGCGGTAATCATTCCCCACCATACTTGCTGTGCATGTTGGCGTTGTTGCTCTGCCAATTGCAACATCATGCGTTGTTGATAATCCGCCTGATGCCTTTGAGTATTTAAGTAATCATAAAGCAAGGTCGGCATTTCTGGCAGCTTTTCTGCCCAAAAAGGCGCATTTTCTTTTACCGAGCGTATCACTGCACGCCAACCCAACTGCTCGTGCATCCAACGTTCTAGGAACGGTTTTGCTGTTTTCCATAAATCGAGTTGTGGATACAAAGTACGCCCTAAACCTTCTACATAAAGCAAGGTCTTCTGCAGTAACACCAACTGCGGTTGTACTTCCATTTCAAAGCGGCGGGCGGTATTGAACAAATTAACCAAGACGTTACCAAACGAAATCTCAGCTAGGGGCTTATTGAAAATGGGTTCGCACACGGTTCGAATGGCACTTTCAAACTCTTCCACATTTACGTGCTTTGGCACCCAACCCGAGTCGATATGCAGCTCAGCCACCTTGCGATAATCACGATTGAAAAACGCCAAAAAGTTCTCGGCCAAATAACGCTTATCTTCACGATTGAGCGTGCCGACAATACCAAAATCAATCCCTAGGTACTGAGGGTCGTCGGGGTGTTGACGTGACACAAAAATATTGCCAGGATGCATATCGGCATGAAAGAAACTGTCGCGGAACACTTGCGTAAAGAACACCTCAACACCACGTTCAGCGAGCTTCTTCATATCCACGCCCATGGCCATCAGGGTATCAACATCACTCACCGGGATGCCGTCTATGCGCTCCATGACCATCACATTAGGGCGACTGTAATCACTGAACACAGTCGGAATATACAATAATTTCGAGTCCGCAAAATTACGTTTCAGCTGAATTGCGTTGGCTGCTTCACGCAATAAATCCAACTCATCGATTAAGGTTTTACGGTACTCTTTTACCACTTCGCGCGGCTTCAAACGCCGCCCGTCTGGCAGATGTCGCGCTAATACGGAAGCCAAGGTTTCCATTAACCGTAAATCCGCATCAATGGTCGGTCGGATATCAGGTCGAATCACCTTGATGACAACCTCAGTACCCGCATCATCACCATGTTTTAGGGTGGCGGTATGAACTTGTGCAATGGATGCCGATGCTAACGGCTGCACCATAAAATCGTCAAAAGCGTCATGAATATTTTCTAGCTCAAGTGCTTTTTCAATCAGCCGTTGCGCCTGTTGGCCATCAAAAGCTTTAACTTTATCTTGCAACACGGCCAATTCATTGGCGATATCAGGCGGCAACAAATCGCGACGGGTGGACAGCATTTGTCCAAACTTGACCCACACCGGCCCTAGCGACTCTAGCGCTAATCGAAGGCGCACTCCAGCAGGTTGCTGTTTGTGCTTGTTCGGAATCCAAAACAACAAATGCCGCCCCAAACGCACCGACCAAGGCAGCCAATGGGCGGGAATGATTTCGTCTAAACCATAGCTGAGCATGGTTTGGGTGATTTTATACAGGCGTTTTAGTCGAGTACTCACAATCCCTACCTTGTTTTTAACGCGCGCTCTAGCTTATCTACTTGCGCACGTAATTGCTGCACCTGCTGTTTAAACTCCGCCATTTGCTGGGAGCCAACTAAAATATGTTTTTCTTCAATAAGGACATCCGCTAGCCACTGTTGCTGCTCTGCTAACCGTTGCTGTAGCCATTGTTGGCTGCGCTTAAAAGCCTGGCCAACAACATGCGCTGGGACATCACCTATACGCTGGCTCAATTGCTCTTCCCAATCAATATCTAAGGCTACAAACAGCTGACTGAATTGTTGCGCCAGCATAGGATCACCCTCAATATCTAAGGCATCGGCTTTAATTAAGCGGGTGATATTGGCACTATCTTGCAACTCAGGGAGAACCGCCAAGCGCGTGATAATATGGCAATCAACGCTATCAGCATCGACCCAGCTCAACAATACACCTTGCTCACTAGCCTGCAACGTAAGGGGTTTACCGAGTTCAGTGAGGGTCACTCGCAAACGTTTCCCCGCCACCTTCTGCAACCGCGCTGAGCTAGCACCGTCCAAGCCAAGTAAATGATTTGCCAAGGCCTCTGCGGCACTGGTCGGCAATACAGTCCACAGCATTAGAATTTAAACCCACGATGCAGCGCTACAATGCCGCCGGTTAAATTATCGAACGTGACCTGATCGTAGCCTGCGGTTTCCATCATGCCTTTGAGCGTTTCTTGGTCTGGATGCATCCGGATCGATTCAGCCAAGTACTGATAGCTTTCAGCATCACCGGCCACCAACTGGCCCATCTTCGGCAACACATTGAAGGAGTAAAAATCGTAGGCTTGATTTAACAAAGGTTGTACCGGTTTCGAGAATTCTAATACCAGTAAGCGACCGCCCGGCTTTAACACTCTAAACATCGACTCTAAAGCCTTCTGCTTATCGGTGACATTACGTAAACCAAAAGCAATCGTAATGATGTCAAAACTATCATCAGCAAAAGGCAGCTCTTCAGCATTGGCTTGAACATAACTGACGTTGCCAACAATGCCGCGGTTACGCAGCTTGTCGCGCCCTACTTCTAACATGGCATCGTTGATATCTGCCAACACCACTTCGCCTGTAGGGCCTACTCGACGCGCGAAGGCAGCGGTTAAATCGCCGGTACCACCAGCAATATCTAATACTTTCATGCCCGTCCGAACACCGCTGCAATCAATGGTGTAGCGCTTCCATAAGCGGTGGATACCGAACGACATTAAATCGTTCATCACATCGTATTTTTGCGCCACTGAGTTAAACACATTGGCCACTAAGTTTTGCTTTTCTGTTTTGGCAACTTGTTTATAGCCAAAATCTATGGTGTCTTGCTGGTTATCTTTCATCTTTAAACCTTTTTCTGTCGCTGCGCCCTAGTGTACTACGAAATCATGCTTGGGCGTAGTGATCCCGTCGTGGTAACCACCGCTGTATCAGTGCATCAGCAGTGTGCGGGTAATGGTGCCAGATTTGGCTTGCCAAGTGCTGAACTTGATCAAGTAAATAACTATGTTTCATGAGGTCGGCTACTTTCATTTCGGTTAAGCCGGTTTGTCGCTGCCCAAGCAATTCACCTGGCCCACGTAACTCCAAATCACGCTGGGCTATCACAAAGCCATCGGTACTGTCGCGCAACACGCCGAGCCGCTGCGTAGCAGTTTTCGATAGCGGCGCATGGTATAACAGCACACAGTGACTCGCCGCTGCCCCCCGGCCTACTCGGCCCCGTAACTGATGTAACTGAGCCAGCCCCAAGCGCTCTGGATTTTCAATAATCATTAAACTAGCATTGGGCACATCCACCCCAACCTCAATCACTGTCGTTGCCACCAGTAAATCGAGTTCGTGGGCCTTAAAAGCACTCATCACCGCTTCTTTTTCGGCACTTTTTAAGCGCCCATGCACTAAGCCAATACGCAATTGTGGCAACGCTGCTGCTAGTTGCGTGGCGGTATCCTCAGCGGCTTGGCATTGCAGCGCCTCGGATTCTTCAATTAAGGTGCACACCCAGTATGCTTGTCGCCCTTGTTCAGTACAGACATGTTCGACTCGCTGGATCACTTGCTCACGACGGGTATCAGGAATCGCAACCGTGGTTACTGGAGTCCGTCCTGGCGGCAGCTCATCAATGATGGAAGTTGCTAAATCAGCGTAGGCGGTCATCGCCAAAGTTCGCGGAATAGGGGTTGCGGTCATGATGAGCTGATGCGGCTGAAATCCCTGATCAATCCCCTTTTGCCGCAGTTCTAGGCGCTGGTGCACGCCAAACCTATGCTGTTCGTCAATAATAACCAATACCAAATTGGCGTAGGTCACTTCGCTCTGAAATAACGCATGGGTGCCCACCACCAGTTGCACCTCACCGGCAGCTATCGCGGCTAGGTTTTGTTGCCGCTCTTTAGCTTTCTGTTTGCCTGCTAACCAGCCCACAGCAATACCGAGGGGCTCAAACCACTGTCGAAAAGTAAGCGCGTGTTGCTCAGCCAGAATCTCCGTTGGGGCCATCAGGGCTACCTGAAAGCCTTGCCCTATAGCCGTCAGTGCGCTTAAAGCAGCGACCAAGGTCTTGCCTGAACCCACGTCTCCTTGTACTAAGCGCATCATCGGTTGTGACAACGCCAAATCCGCTTGTATTTCGCCAACCACGCGCTGCTGAGCTGCGGTCGGTGCAAAGGGTAATTGCTGCAAAAATTGCTGCTGCAAGACAGGATTCACGGCTAACGCTCGCGCTTGATGAGCCTGCTTTAGCGCTCTCAATTTCAATAAGCTAAGCTGGTGTGCCAATAACTCTTCCGCTGCCAGTCTCACCTGAGCAGGATGTGTACCCTCTGCTAACTGGCTTAAACTAACGTCCAAGGGCGGCCGGTGTAAAACCCGTAGGGCGGCTGCCAACGAAATTCCACCTGGCTGCAGAGATTCTGGCAGCAATTCAGGTAATGCTTGCTCATTTAGGTAAGTAAGCGCTTGCTCAGATAGCTTTCTTAAAGTGGCTTGTTGAACCCCTTCTGTCGCTGGGTAGACGGGGGTTAACGACTGCTCGGCTAGGATGGGCACTTGCCCTTCTATTATTTTATATTCTGGATGAATCATATCGGGGCCCTGCAGGCCTCGTTTTACTTCACCAAAAAGCTGTAACCTAGTGCCTTGTTCAAACTGTTTCAGCTGGGCTGCACTAAACTGAAAAAACACTGCGGTTAACACGCCGCTCGTATCTTTTACTCGCACCTTGAGCATGCGCTTGCGGCCGTAGGTAATCTCAGCTTTTATCACTTCCGCTACCACAGTGGCGGTGGTGCCCTGCTGCAGAGCAGCAATCGGATAAATCCGTGATCTGTCTTCATAGCGCAAGGGTAAATGCAGGAGCACATCTTGCACATTCATCAGGCCTAGTTTTTCTAATTTAGTTTGTAGTTTCGGCCCAACCCCCTTCAGATTGCTCAGCGGGATGAGGTGCAAGCTGCTTAAACTCATCTTTTAGCGCTCCGAATCCGTTGCCACCACTGCTCATCAGCAAGAATTTCACCTTGCTCGCCCACTGCCGGATAAGGAATATCATTGAGTCGACAAAGCCGCGCGAAAATAGGGTGGCCACCCTCAAACAGCACCCGCTGCCGCTCTGCTTGTGGCAGTGAAGGTTGTTGATAGCGCCCAACTGCCGCACGTTGGCGTTGTGCTTCGTATAAAATCACAGCCGCTGCCACGGAGACATTCAGTGACTCCGCCATCCCTACCATGGGCACAATCACTTGATGGTCAGCCGCGGCAATCGCTTCTGGCGTAACTCCGCGACGCTCTTGCCCCAAAATAATGGCCGTTGGCTTGGTGTAATCAATGGCTCTGAAATCCACCGCTTGGGGCGACAAGTTAGTCACTATGATTTGTTTTTTCTCTGCTTTTAACTGCTCAATGGCACTTGGCAAACCGTCATGGTTGTGCACCTTAACCCATTTATTGGTGCCTACCGCAGCCCCCGCCCGTACCCGCAAACGCGGGCCGTACCAAATGGCATGAACCTCATGTATCCCTACCGCATCAGCGGAACGAATCAGTGCTGACAGATTGTGATTTTTATGCACACTCTCTAAGCAGAGCGTTAAATCAGCTTGGCGCTGATCAAGTAATTGATTTATCCGAGCCAAACGCTCGCTAGTCATGGTAAATTCCAAGATCTGACTTCCGCTTTCAAATAATTAGCTACAATAATGAATTTAACACCAAGTATAAAGGGCCGCAGTGGCAGTCCGCACCAGGCAAGTATAACGGCATGCATGAGTTAACCCTAGTTTTTAGCCACCCCGATTTCTACGTGCTGAATAAGCCCGCCGGTGCGCCCATGCATGCCAACGAACAACAAGCAAGCGTGGTACATCAACTCGGACAACAGTTGCAGCAACAATTGTGGCCAGTGCATCGCTTAGATACCCCAACTTCTGGGGCGCTGCTGGTGGCTCGTAATCAGGCTGCGGCAGCCACCTTGAGTGGCCTCTTTGCCGAGCGCCAAATACACAAATATTACCTTGCGGTAGCGGCTGGTAAGCCCAGTAAAAAACAAGGACTGATCTGTGGCGACATGGATAAAGTACGACGTGGCAACTGGCGCCTGTTGCGTACACAAAATAATCCAGCCCGCACCCGTTTTATTAGTCACGCACTAAAACCTGGCTACCGCTATTATGTGCTCAAGCCAAGCACCGGCAAAACCCATCAACTTAGAGTCGCACTGAAGAGTTTGGGGACGCCGATTTGTGGCGACCAGCGTTACGGCGGTGAAGCGGCGCAGCACCTGCATTTGCATTTGCATGCTTGGCAATTGCAGTTCTGCTATCAACAACAGCAGTTCAGCATCACCGCACCATGGCCAGAATATGAACACTTTCTAGACTTACCCCCCCAACCTGATCTAGGCTTGCTTATCTCTGCTACCTAATTGCAAGGAACTCCCTATGCGTATGTCCATGTTAAATAAAGCTGTCATTGCCACCACCTTAGCCACGAGCTGCTGGGTTATCAGCCCAACGCAGGCCGCTGAACCGGTGCAAATTTCGTCATCCTTAGAGCAGCAAGTGATCGAATGGCGACGTGATTTGCATCAACACCCTGAATTAAGTAATCGTGAATTTCGTACCGCAAAAGTCATTACGGAGCACTTGCAGAGCCTTGGTTTAGAAGTGCAGACAGGGGTAGCACATACCGGCGTCGTGGCCCTGCTCAAAGGCGCCAAGCCAGGCCCCACCATCGCCTTGCGGGCCGACATGGATGCCCTACCGGTGGTCGAGCAAACCGACGTTGCCTTTAAATCTACTGCAATAGCCGAGTATCGCGGTAAAGAAGTAGGTGTTATGCATGCCTGCGGTCATGATTTGCATGTGGCTATGTTGATGGGTGCAGCCCAACAACTCACCGAACTGCGCGAGCAATTAGCTGGCAATGTGGTGTTTATTTTTCAACCGGCCGAAGAAGGTGCTCCTGCAGGTGAAGAAGGTGGTGCTGAGTTGATGCTTAAAGAAGGGTTATTCAAACAGTATCAACCTGAAGCCGTGTTTGGTATTCATGTGTGGTCAGCGGGACACACTGGTCACATTGGCTATCGCGAAGGCCCACTGATGGCCTCGTCAGACCGCTTTGAAATAACCGTCAAAGGCCAACAAACTCATGGTTCACGGCCATGGGGAGGCGTGGACCCTATTGTGGCGGCGGGCCAGATTATTAATAACACCCAAGCCATTGTTAGCCGTCAGGTCGATATTACCAAGGCGCCAGCGGTAGTGAGCTTTGGTATTGTTGAGGGCGGTGTTCGCAACAATATCATCCCTGATGAGGTCTATCTCGAAGGGACCATCCGTAACTTTGATATGGATAACCGTGCGCAAATTTTTGCTAACTTAAAAACGACTGCTGAGCATACCGCACAAGCCAGTGGCGCTGAGGCGCATGTGCATATTGATGAGGGCTACCCAGTTACCATTAACAATCCAGAATTAACCCGTGCCATGCTGCCTACCATGCACAAAGTAGCAGGAGCCGATAAGGTAAACGTGAATGCATTAGTAACTGGTGCAGAAGATTTCTCATTTTATGCACTAGAGGTGCCAGGATTATTTGTATTTTTGGGGATAACTCCAGAAGATCAAGATCCTGCTACGGCGCCAAGCAACCATTCACCCTTCTTTTATGCTGATGAGCGAGCGCTTAAAACCGGTACGGAACTGTATGTCAACTGGGCTATTGATTACGCCAAGCTACCTTAACGACCTCGGTGCTAGCATAGCCGCCCTGATAAAAAAGGCCCGTTACGGGTAATGCCGATCAGTTAAGAAATATTTTAGCGATCGGTTGACCGAT
>NZ_JANFPJ010000021.1:0-59021 GCF_032227045.1 Pseudidiomarina fusca | reverse complement strand
AGCCTCGCCCGTGGCGCTTTAGCGCTTAGGGCGGGGAGCAGTCACATGAAAGAAATGTGATCCCATCCTGAAATTTCCTGCGTAATTAGTAGGTGGTGGCGTATACACCGCAGTAGCAGTAGATGCTGATGGTGGTGGTTTGTTACCACAGTTAATCTTGATGGATGATTTTGTAGCGGCGCAATAAGTACGCTTGAGTTATTCCACGAGCTAATAGAAATAAGGATAACGCCAACCACAGTCCGTGGTTGGCGTTATTTTTTGCTAAGAGCCATTGGCTTACTAGCACCGCTGGTAAAAACACCCCTAACGCACTGATAGCCATACTGTTGCGCATGCCACGGGTTAGCCCTAACCCAACAAAGACCCCGTCGTAGTAATAGCTCCAATGCGCCAGTAGCGGTAACGCAATTAACCAAGGTAAATAGGTTTGTGCGGTAGTTATCACATCGGGTAGGTGGGTGATTTGGGTGATAATCCAGTTACCGGTCAGGGCAAAAGCCAAACAATAAACCAGGGCAAACAGTGCCGACCAAGTTAAGGTGAGTTTCATCCAATGCCTTATTTGCTGCCTATCCTTGCGGCCGCGGGCGGCTCCCACTAGGGCTTCAACG
Organism: Pseudidiomarina fusca; assembly: GCF_032227045.1. Lineage (NCBI taxonomy): Bacteria > Pseudomonadati > Pseudomonadota > Gammaproteobacteria > Alteromonadales > Idiomarinaceae > Pseudidiomarina > Pseudidiomarina fusca. The sequence goes on along the minus strand of NZ_JANFPJ010000021.1, from coordinate 58,407 downwards.
GCATAAGCAATACCATCTAAGCCTAGCGAGATGAGCATTAAAAACTGCATTAATACGGCATTAGCGGCCACCACCACAGTGCCAAATTTAGCCGCATAGCCGGTCATGGTAGCCATACACAACTGCAGCAGTAAGCTGCGCACAAAAATGTCGCCATTCATGTGCACAAATTGCTTTAACTTGGCGGGCTCGATCCGCCATTTGCTGGGTAATATTAGCCACTGGCGTAGCCACACCAGACCGACCATAGCTACCGTGCTTTCTGCTATCACACTGGCCCAAGCAGCGCCGATGACATTAAGCTGCAAACCAATAACCAGCACCACATCAGCGGCAAGGTTAACTAGGTTCATTAAAATAATCAGACTCATCGCTTGTTTGCTGCGCTGTTGCCCGAGCAGTATCCCGAGTACTGCGAGATTAATCAGTGCAGCAGGTGCGGCTAGCAGCCGAATTTGAATATACTGCCCAGCTAACTCGGCTAAGTCGGCACTGGGCTGAATCAACCACCAAGCTAGCTTGACCAACCAAGGCGCAGCGCTAAGTAAGACAACCCCCAGCCCTATACAAATAAGTAATGCATGAATAAGGAGTTGGCGAATCGCTTGTTCGTCACCAGCACCAAAGGCGTGAGCTGCTTCAGCGGTGGTGCTCATACGCAAAAAAATAGCGAGTAAGTAAGTAAAGCTGACCACCATCGCACCCAACGCAACGGCACCAAGGTAGATATTGTGGTCTAAGTGCCCGATAATGGCCGTATCTACTAAACCTAAAAGTGGCGCGGCAATATTTGAAAGAATCATGGGCAGGGCAATCGCAAAAATCGCTCGATGATCAGAACGATACTTGTTCAACCATGCAATGCCGAGGAGTTTATCTATGCGTGTGTTAATCATCTGTTTATGTTGGTTAGGCTTATTAGGTTGCAGCGAGCCGGTGCTGGCTAAATCGTCCGCCAGTATTACGGTGCTACAGTATCATCATATTGGTGATGATACACCGCGGGTAACCTCAGTAACAGCGGACGAACTAGCTCAGCATATTGAGTGGTTACAAGAGCATGATTTTGACATCGTCTCGATTACTGATGCGTTGCAGCTGTTGCAGCAACCAACCCCTGCTACGGCTAAACTCGCAGTGTTGACCATCGATGATGGCTGGAAGAACGTTTACCAAAATGGCTTGCCGGTGTTTAAAAAATACCAAGTACCTTTTACTGTTTTTGTGAACCCGCGCTTAATGCGCGAGGCTCCTAATTTATACATGAACTGGCAACAATTACGGGAGCTACAGCAATACGGTGCTACCATTGCAAACCACACCAACTCACATGATCATCTTACCTGGCGCCGTACCGATGAATCTGAAAGCCAATGGCAGCAGCGTATTCGAGCAGATATCTTAGACGCTCAGCAAGAGATCTATGAAGCCTTAGGTGCACAGCCCAAATTGCTTGCTTATCCTTATGGTGAATACGACCCCGCCGTTGAAGCTATTGTGGAGGAGGCTGGCTTTGTAGCCTTTGCCCAACATTCAGGCGCTTGGAACAGGTTCAGCAACAGTGCTGCGATTCCACGTTTTCCTGCCTCTGCTCAGTATGCAGACTTGCGCACTCTAGCAACTAAAATCAATAGTTTAGCCTTGCCGGTAACCCATATCACCCCGGCTTCGATGGTATTAGAGCATGACCAAAGCACGCCAAGCTTTAGTGTGACCTTAGACCATACCGATGATTTTAATCCGGCCCAAATGAATTGTTTTGCGGGTAGCTCGACCGTGCGGCCCAGTTGGCAGGGAAACACCTTTACCGTGGAACTCAGCCAACCGTTACCAATAGGACGATCACGGGTGAATTGTACTGTTGCTAGTAAGAGTCAGCCGCAGCGGTTTTACTGGTATTCGCAGCCCTTTGCTCGGGCTGATAAAAATGGACGCTGGCCTGATTAAGCAAAACCAGCATCAAGAGGTATTAATTATCAGCAATGATGGCAAAGTCTGCGGCTAATTGCTGCATATTCACCGTGGGTATCTCGCCCATGGTGTGCTCCGCTTTAAATATCGCCTGTAAATGACCGGCTGGATTCACCAGAATAATAGCCGCACTGTGATTCACTAGATAATCCATGGCACCCTCATCGGGGATGGAATACATCAAACCAAGGTTGTTCACAAACGGATACAGTTGCGGATGTTCAGCGCGAACCCCAAAAAACTCCGGGCCAAAAAACTCCGTATAAGCCGCAATGCGTCCGACATCGTCGCGCTGTGGGTCCACTGAAATCATCCAAACCTTTACCGGGGTATCCGTATGCTGTTGCAGGCTAGGCATGATCTGGCGCAAGTCAGCCATGGTGGTGGGGCAAATATCTGGACAAAAAGTGTACCCCGTAAACAACAGCGTCCACTGTCCTTGCAGACGCTCGTTCGTTACTTGACTACCATCGCTGCCCTGTAGCGTAAATGGCTGTAGTTGTCGTGCTGGTTCGTACACTAAGGCTTGGGGTTGCGCTTGTGGCAAACTATTGTAAATCACCAACCCCGCGACCAAGGCTACTAAAGCCACTGCCGTTGCCACTAATCTTTGCATTTTATCTTGTCCTATCGCTGAAAATTAAAACGAACTCATAGGAGGTAATACCAAGTAGTGGTCTACCAACAACAGCACAAACAAAATCATTAAATGCCAAATAGAAAACTTAAACATGCTAAAGGCAGTATGCTGTTGCGGAGCAAATTTGAGTTTCCACGCATACACCAAAAACCAAAGACTCAAGACTGTGGAGCCAATCAGGTAAATCACCCCAGACATTCCTACTAAATAGGGTAACAAGCAGACCACGCCTAATAAAATGGTGTACAGCAGGATGCAGGTTTTGGTGAATTCAATACCATGGGTCACAGGCAGCATCGGAATTTCAGCTTTGGCGTAATCCTTGGCTCGATGCACGGCTAACGCCCAAAAATGCGGTGGGGTCCAGGTAAAGACAATCATCACCAACAAAATGGCAAAGGGATGGATCTCATTGGTGACTGCGGTCCAGCCCAATAGCGGAGGCGCTGCTCCAGCAAGGCCGCCGATGACGATGTTTTGTGGCGTGGCCCGTTTTAAATACATGGTATAGATAAATGCGTAACCCACTAAGCTAGCTAGCGTCAGCCATGCGGTGAGCATGTTGACCCAAACGGCTAACACCACAAATCCTAACACCCCAATAACCGCAGCAAAGGTTAGCACGCGTTTGGGGGATAGGGCGCCAGAGGGTAGTGGCCGTCGTAACGTACGCGCCATCCGAGCATCGATGTGACGGTCCACCAAATGATTTACCGCTGCCGCTGAAGCCGACATTAAGCCAATACCGACCAGTGCCGGCACTAGCACCTGCCAGGCGACCCAAGTTGGCGTGGCTAAGGCCATGCCTACCAAGGCCGTGAGTAGCAGCAAGAGCACTACGTTGGGTTTGGTTAACGTAAGGTAATCACGCCATGAGCTAGATTTATTATAGGTTGCTGCCAAGTCTTGGCTGGCGCCTTTGATACTTGCATGTTCTGCCATCTGGTTCTCCTTACTCGCTTATTGTTGTTTTATGCGTTGCGAGCAATTTTATAATTTAGCCCAACTAAGCTAAGAAGCAACAAGGCTCCTACTAAGTTATGCGCTACGGCTACCTTTAACGGTAGCATAAAAATAACATTACTAAAGCCTAGTGCTAATTGCACCACTAAGGCAACGGCCACCCAGGTTAGCGCACGTCGCATCACTTTGGATTGGGCTTTAGCAAAACCAAACCACAACAGCAGTGCCACTACTACCGTTGTCACATAGGCACCAAGCCGGTGAGCTACATGCATGGTCATGCGTTCAGCATAGTCATGAGCGCCATATTGATAGGTTTGCGCTTCTGGAATACTAAAAGCTCCGGCTACGTCTAAGCGCTCGGTCCAGTTGCCTTCGCAGAACGGCAGGTCGGTACAAGCGAGTGCCGCATAGTTAGCGGCAACCCAGCCACCAAGTGCGATTTGGGCGATGACCACAAGCAAGGCTAACGCGGCTAATCCGGCGAGTTTGCGCATACCAGCATCGCCCATAGGCATATGGATGCGTTGTAACCTTAGGTGCAACAAATAGAGCAAGCTAAGGGTGCTAAAGCCGCCTAATAAATGCCCCATAACAATCAACGGCTGCAAATTCATGGTAACTGTCCACATCCCCAGTGCTGCCTGAAATATGACCAGGACGAGCAGTAGCAACGGCAGTTTAACCGGTTGTTCTGGATGTTTACGAACGCGAACCAAGGCACTGATGGCTATTGCTAGAATAAATAAACCCAAGCTGCCAGCGGCATACCGGTGAATCATTTCGTTCCAAGCTTTTTGAGTTTCTAACGGTGCATCAGGAAAGGCTATGGCAGCCTGCTCTGCACTTTTGGGGACCGTTAATTCACCGTAACAGCCAGGCCAATCAGGGCAGCCTAAACCCGCATCAGTAAGACGCGTGTAGGCACCTAGTACAATCACCACTAAGGTCAGCAGTAAGCTAAATTTAACTAAGGCCCGCATGCTATCACCCTATCTTTGAAAGTTTTAACAAGGTACGCAAATCGGCCAGGATGTTCTTAGCCTCGGTGCGCATGGCTGATTCATCGGCATGCGTTGGGTAATAAAGGACGATATTTCCCAAGGGATCGATGATAAACAAGTGCTGATCTGGGATGCTGGCAACAGCTGCCGCTAACTGACTGTCGACCACAGCCTGCACTAATGGTGTTTGTTGTAAATCGATGCTCGGCGCTTGGGCGCTGATCATGATTGGGGTAACTCGTTCAGTCTCTTTGCCCAAGGCGATATCGAGCTGATTAATGGCATACAAACCCTGTTGGCAACCGGCACCGCAATCTTGCTCGGTGCGTAGGGCTACCCGCCATCCTGCAGGCAAGCGCTGGTTCAGTTGGTTCAGTTCGATGGGCGGTACTAGCATGGTGCCTTTATTGGTGACCGCCCCCTGATACCAGTTTTGGTCTAGTACCAATTTGGCGCCAATCACCGGAATAAGAAAGGCAAGTACAACGCCTATTAAGGTGGCTCTGGATTTTTTAACAGTACTCATGGGCATTCCTTATTATTTTTCTTTTTATTGGAACGTGCAGCTATAGTAAACACAATCAAGCAAGCTAATGCTAGTGAAAACCACTGCAATGCATAAGCTTGATGTTTGGCGGGCGACATTACTTGAGGTTGCCAAGCACGTGGCCAGCCCCAGGCTTCGCTTTCTGCTAATAATAGCTGCCGATCGGCTAAGGGGAGACTGAGCAGGTTTGTCAGTGCGGTTGGGTCGAAGCGTTGAATACGGATCAGCTCGGTTTGAGCGGCGTTTGTTGCTGCCTCAGTAACCACCTGCTCAGATAAACGAAATCCGCCAAGGCTGGGCGTATAAACCAGTCCGCTGATATTCATGGGTTGGGTTGGTAAGCTCAATGTTGGTAGTTGACTGCGATCACTGCCCGCCGCTACCCAGCCTACACTAACGCCGATCAAACGAGCTGCGGTAGTAGGTTCAAATAAGCCAATCACTTGGTAGCCCACCTGACCTTGCCATACCTGATTATCCAACAGCAAAATGGGCGCGGGCAAAAATCGGCCACTAATAGTAACGGGTTGATACTGCTCTAAATCCTGCAGTTGCTCGATAGATTGCAGTGGCACGGGAGTTTGCTGTTGAGCTTCACCTTGTTGAAATTGGTCAAACAGCTGTTGTTTTTCTGCGGCACGTTGCAGCTGCCAAAATCCTAGCTTGACCAAAAGTGCAATTGCTAGCACAGTTAAGCCCATGCCAAGCCACATCGACTTACGCATAAGCGTGCGCCACTGGAGCAAAAATAATGGTTATAGCTGCAAAAATCATTCTGGTACTACTCATGTTATTTATGGTCGTAAACCTCATGCGGGCTTTGTTAGCCATGCTCAGAAACGACCCTACCAAACCACCAATGACGCACTATTTGGGACGTCGCGTGTTATTCTCGGCGATTGCCCTAGTGATTATTGTGGTACTACTGGGGTCTGGTGTATTAGCACCAAACCCAAGACCGTACTAGGCACCTAGCCCAGTACGGTAACTTGCTTTAAATGACATAAACAAAGATAAACAAGCACACCCAGACCACATCCACAAAGTGCCAGTACCAACTGGTCGCTTGGAATGCAAAATGGTTATCTGGGGTAAAGTGACCTTTCAGAACTCGGAAAAACATCACGATTAACATGATGGTACCCAGAGTAACGTGCATGCCGTGGAAGCCCGTCAGCATATAGAAGGTATTTCCGTAAACTCCAGAGGATAAAGTTAATCCAAGATCTTGGTAGGCGTGAACATATTCGGCACCTTGTAAATACAAGAAGATACAGCCCAAGACGATGGTAATCCCCAAGAACAACGTGAGTTGCTTGCGGTTATTCTTTTCTAAGCCAACATGCGCAAAATGACAGGTAAAGCTAGAAATCACCAAAATAATGGTGTTGTACAAAGGTAAACCCATCCAGCCCATAGCTTGTGTGGTGGTGCCCCCCGGAGTTTCCGTGAGTGGCCACATAGCCTCAAAGCCAGGCCATAGCACATCGTTGGTCATGGCATTGTTGCTGGCGCCGCCTAACCACTCCACGGCAATGACGCGCGCGTAGAAAAGAGCACCAAAGAAAGCCGCAAAGAACATAATCTCAGAAAAGATAAACCAGCTCATGCCTTGACGGTAGGAGTGGCCTAGCTGTGGACTGTATAAACCGCCCATAGATTCGTTAATTTGGTCGCGGAACCAACCAAATAACATGATTAGCATGACGGCGATGCCGCCCCAAAGTACATTGCTACCCCAGCCATCAACTGTTTCGTTTTTCATATCGATGACGGTATGGCCAGCGCCAAAGGCTATTAATCCTAACCCAATAGCGCCTACGATGGGCCAAGGGCTGGAAGCTGGGACATAATATTTTTCGTGTTGTGTTGCCATAACTCTTCCTCAGTCTGCTGGTTGCTCAATGCTCGCCAGCACATCAGGCGTTGCATGGGCTGTCATATCGTACATGGTGTATGACAAAGTTAAGGTGTGAATATGATCTGGAATATCAGGGTCTAGGTAAAACTGCATCGGCATAACGGTTTCTGCACCAGCAGCTAATGGCTGCTGGTTAAAGCAAAAACATTCGGTTTTATTTAAGTACAAACCGGCCTCACCAGGGGCTACTGACGGAATCGCCTGCGCCACCATATTATTACCAGTGAGGTTATGCGCTAAAAAGTTCACCACTTTGGTTTCGCCAGGGTGCACCCGTACCGATTTCACTTCGGCTTCAAAGCCCCATGGCATCCCTTTGTTTACCCGCGTTAGAAATTGCACATTCACGGTTCGTGAGGTGTCCACACTGCGGGTATTCGCCATTGCTTGTTCGTTCTTGGTGCGACCGTTAAAACCGGTAATGTCACAAAAAACGTCGTACAGGGGCACTAATGCAAAACCAAACCCAAACATACCTACGACAATAAACAGCAGTTTGCGTACTACCCGTGCATTGTCTGCACGGGGTACTTTGGTGACTGTTGGTTCGGGTTTTTGCATGATTACTTCACCTCAGGTGGGGTCTCAAAGGTGTGATAAGGCGCTGGTGAAGGCACTGTCCATTCCAACCCTTCGGCTCCTTCCCAAGGTTTGGCAGGGGCCTTCTCGCCACCTTTAACACACTTAATCACCACCCATAAGAAAATCAACTGGGAGAGGCCAAACGCAAAGCCACCGATACTGACAATTTGGTTAATATCAGCAAATTGTAGTGAGTAGTCAGGGATACGCCGCGGCATACCAGCCAAGCCAGCAAAGTGCATGGGGAAGAACAGCACGTTAACTGAGATCAACGAGCACCAGAAATGCAAGCGCCCGAGCTTCTCGTCGTACATGTGGCCAGTCCATTTAGGTAGCCAATAGTAAGCCGCTGCCATGATGGAGAAAATCGCACCACTCACTAAAACATAATGGAAGTGAGCCACTACAAAATAAGTGTCGTGGTATTGAAAGTCGACCGGGGTAATAGCCAGCATTAAGCCCGAGAAGCCGCCAATGGTGAACAGAATCACAAAGGCTAAAGCAAATAACATCGGGGTTTCAAAAGTGATCGAACCGCGCCACATGGTGGCAACCCAGTTAAATACTTTCACCCCAGTAGGCACCGAGATCAGCATGGTTGCATACATAAAGAACATTTCGGCTGCTACCGGCATACCGGTGGTGAACATATGATGCGCCCAGACCAAGAAACTGAGTATGGCGATAGCTCCGGTGGCGTACACCATGGACGAGTAACCAAACAGCGGCTTACGTGAAAATGCTGGGATAATCGCCGAAATAATACCGAATGACGGTAAAATCATGATGTAAACTTCTGGATGCCCGAAGAACCAGAAAATGTGCTGGAACATGACCGGGTCGCCGCCCCCGGCAGCGTCAAAGAAGCTGGTACCAAAGTATTTATCCGTCAACACCATGGTCACCGCTCCTGCGAGCACGGGCATCACAGCTATCAACAGGAAAGCAGTGATGAGCCAAGTCCAGACAAACAGCGGCATCTTCATGTAATTCATCCCGGGTGCACGCATGTTCATGATGGTTACTATCACGTTGATGGCGCCCATGATGGATGAAATACCCATGATGTGCACAGAGAACACAAACAAAGCCGTTGAATCGCTACTGTAAGTGGTGGAAAGGGGAGCATAGAAGGTCCAACCAAAGGCAGGGCCGCCGCCTTCCATAAATAACGAGGCTAGCAAAATAGCGAACGCAAAGGGTAGGATCCAGAAACTCCAGTTATTCATTCGTGGTAACGCCATATCTGGCGCACCAATCATCATCGGAATCATCCAGTTTGCTAATCCGGTAAAGGCCGGCATAACCGCGCCAAATACCATGGTCAAGCCGTGTACTGTGGTCATCTGATTAAAGAAGTGCGGATCGACCAACTGCAATCCAGGTTGGAATAACTCGGCGCGAATAACCATCGCCATCGAGCCGCCTACTAAAAACATAATAAAACTGAACCATAAATACATAGAGCCTATGTCTTTATGATTGGTGGTAAATAGCCAACGGGTAATTCCCGACGGCGCGTGGTGGTGATGATCTTGGTGATCCATCTCGCCAACAACTGTGCTCATAGCCGGGTCTCCTTAATTATTCTTATATTCGTTAACATCGGCGGCTTGTACTAAATCGCCAGTGCTGTTGCCCCAAGCATTACGCTCGTAGGTGATGACCGCAGCCAACTCACGAAGGCTTAGCTGGTTACCAAAGGCTTGCATGGCGGTGCCATTCTTACCATTCACCACAATATCAATGTGTGCGGGTAAATCGTTGAGTACCATATCGGTGCCGACTAAGCTTGGGAACACCCCAGGAATACCTTGGCCATTAGGTTGGTGACAAGCAGCGCAGTTACCTAAGTACACGCTTTCGCCAAGTTGCATAAGCTCGGCTTCGGTCATCGACATGGCCAATAAGCGTTGTTCCTCAGCTTTGGCTTGCTTAGCGATTTGCTCCTGCTCGGTAATCCAAGCATCGTACTCGGCCGGCTCCTTAGCAATTACAACCACCGGCATGAAGCCATGGTCTTTGCCGCAAAGCTCAGCACATTGGCCACGGTAAATACCGGGTTCATCTACTTTGGTCCAAGCTTCATTAATAAAGCCGGGGTTCGCGTCCTTTTTCACCGCAAAGTCAGGTACCCACCAAGAATGGATAACGTCATCTGAGGTGATGAGAAAGCGGACTTTTTTACCTGTAGGAATAACTAATGGCCGGTCAACTTCAAGCAAGTAATTCTCGCCTTTATCAAGGCGGTTATTGATTTGCTCTTGTTGAGTAGCTAGGAGGCTGAAGAACTCAACGTCGTGGTCAAAATATTTGTAGTGCCACTTCCATTGCGAACCAGTAACTAACACGGTGACGTCAGATTCACTGGTGTCTTCCATAGCAATGAGTGTTGACGTTGCTGGAATAGCCATACCTATCAAAATTAAGAAGGGGATGACCGTCCAAGCAATCTCAACTTTCACGTTTTCATGGAAAGTGGCTGGTTTAACCCCCTGCTTTTTGCGGTGGGCTATCATGGACCAAAACATGGCCCCAAAAACTAAGAGACCTATCACACAACAGATATAAAAAATGGTCATGTGTAAGTCATAGACGCGATTACTTATCTCAGTAACGCCTTGAGTTAAGTTTAATTGCGACGATTGTGCGCTTGCAGCAAATGGAATGCTCGCAAGTAAGCTAGTGATGAGTCTCGTTCTCACGCGACAGCTCCTCTCATTCTTCCGACGCGGTAACCGCGATTACACCGAAGTGCTTGCCTGAAGAACAAAGAGGTGAGTAGAAAAAGGAACAGCATTTCCTTCGAAAATCGCTTTCCCCACTAACCCTTTGTTGTTGTGTATCAATATTTGTTTTTATTTATTGTGTTAGCAGTTAATGCCTGATCAAAATACCACCTTCTGCACAAATTGCCACCGCAAAAGTTAAGATTTTTTTATTTAAGGATAAAAAAAGGGCTGCCATCACGGCAGCCCTATCAAATCCTTCACGGCAGATTTAGTGGAGTGGGGTACGTGAAGGTTGTTCATCAAAGATGAAACTGTGGGTATGGCTAACTTTACTTGCCATTTTTAAACGTTGCTGAGTACGCGGTGCTAATTCACCTAACCAGCTTAAAACAATGCTGCTAGTGCCTGCGAGTAGGGCTTGTTCAGTTGCCCATTCGCGCTCGTCTTGATTGCGTCCGCAGACCCATCGAATGCGGGTACGACTGATCCCGGCTGCAACTAATTTTTCTACGACATCTCTTGTCGCACCGATAACAGTCACCCATTGGTGAGAACGCAATGACAGGGCATGTAAACGCGGCAACAAGGCCTCTAAGGATGAACTTGTTGCAGTTGCTTCAAGCTCACTAGCCCAAGTATCAGGTGTTACTTCGTGGACTGCTGATAACATATCGTGGTGATAAAATTTGTTTCTCATAACCATGCTCCATTGCGAATCACGCCTACAGCTAACCCTTCAATCGTGAAAAACTGTGAGGTTAAATCGACTTTAATCGGGGCGAATTCGTCGTTTTCGGGATGTAGGAAGATAACATTGCCGCGTCGCTCAAAGCGTTTCACCGTCACCTCATCTTCAACGCGGGCAACCACTATTTGGCCATTACGAGCTTCTTGAGTTTTGTGAACAGCTAGTAAGTCGCCATCGAGAATACCGATATCTTTCATGCTCATACCGTTAACGCGTAACAGGAAATCAGCCGCCGGGTGAAACAGGTTTTGGTCAACCTGAACGTGACTCTCAACGTGCTCCTGCGCCAAAATAGGTTCACCTGCGGCTACTTGACCAATCAGTGGTAAACCGCTTGGAGCTTCGTCTTCTGCCTCCATTAACTGGATACCTCGAGACATGCCAGGCATCATCTTAATCACGCCTTTTTTGGCTAGTGCTTTCAAATGCTCTTCGGCTGAATTAGCGGAACGAAAACCCAAGCGCTCAGCTATCTCAGCACGGGTGGGTGGCATACCAGTCGCATCAATATTGTCTTTGATTAAAGTCAGAATTTGTTGCTGACGAGGTGTTAACGGACGCATATGTTTACCTGTTTATCTATACAGTAATACTGTGAGTATATACAGGTGTTTTGGAATCGCAACTTTTTTGTGCAATTTTTTTCTATCAGACAAATTCAAACAACAATGATATTCTTTAAGGGTTTCATTTTGTCGAGGAAGGTTCATGAGTCTAAAAGGCTTTTGGCGCAGCCTGTTGCACTGGCCAGTGCGTTGGTTAACACGCTTTGAGATTATTGTTGATGAGTCGGTACAAGGGCTAAAGGGCAGCGACCACGTGGTGTATGTGATGCGCAGTGTGTCCAATGCCGACTTATTGGTGGCCCAACGAGCGTTGCGTGCAGCGGGCTTACCTGACCCTACCCAGCCGTTATTGTTAAACGGTAACGAGTATGCGCGGGTCATGTATTTAGATCAGACCGACCAGCATAGTGCTCAACAGGCGATTAAGGATTTCGAACAGTTGCTTAATGCCCATCAACAGGATCGAAGCTTGGCGGTTTCCTTGGTGCCAGTAGGATTATTTTGGGGGCGCCAAGCCGGTCAGGAGCGACGGCAGGGGCGCACCATGATTGCAGATGTGGATAACCCAGGGCATTGGCGTAAATTTTGGCTGGTGCTGTTCTCGGGTCGGCATATTCTGGTGCGTGGCAGTCGGCCGGTGCAATTGCAAGAGATGGCCGAACAGCGCGGTAGTACCAAACATCTAGCGCACAAGCTGGCACGGGTAGCACGCGTTCATTTTGTCCGGATGCGCCATGCAGTTGCAGGGCCGAAGATGACGGAACGGGCGGTGGTGATTCAAGACCTCCTGGATACGCCAGCGTTACGCCAAGCCATCGCTGATGAGGCGAAGAGCAAAAAGCAAACCGAAGCACAAGCGCGTAAGACTGCTGAAAAATACTTGCATGAGATAGCTGCTAACTATAACGATACCTTAGTGCGTCTTTTAGACCGCTTTATGACCTGGTGTTGGAGTCGTATTTATAACGGGATTCATGTGGATGGCGGCGAGCGTATTCGCGAGCTGGCGCAAGCCGGGCATGAGGTGATCTATGTGCCGTGTCACCGTTCGCACATGGATTACCTGCTGTTAAGTTACGTGATTTATAAAGAAGGTTTGGTGCCGCCGCACATTGCTGCGGGGGTGAACTTAGACTTTTTCCCGGCGGGTCCTATTTTCCGCCGTGGCGGTGCTTTTTTCATCCGCCGTAGCTTCAAAGGCAACAAACTTTACTCGACGGTGTTTCGTGAATACTTGAACCGCTTGTTCCAAAAGGGCTACCCAGTAGAATATTTTACCGAGGGTGGGCGCAGTAGAACCGGTCGTTTGTTACCCCCTAAAACAGGTATGGTCGCGATGACCATTCAAGGCATGTTACGTGGTCAACAGCGTCCGATATCCTTGGTGCCTGTGTACTTAGGCTACGAGCATGTCATGGAAGTGGGTACTTACTTAAAAGAGCTTAAAGGTAAGTCCAAAGAAAAAGAATCCGTATGGCAGGTGCTGAGTAGCTTGCGTCATTTACGCAATTTTGGCCAAGGCTATGTCTCCTTTGGTGACCCTATTAACCTTGGTGATACCTTAGATAAATTGCAGCCGAACTGGCGTGAATCTATTACGTTGGGTGCCGAGGAGCCATCGCGGCCCCAATGGTTAACCCCAACCGTTAATGTGTTGGCTGATGAAATCATGTGTCGAATCAATAATGCGGCGGCGTTGAATAGCATTAACTTGTCGGCGCTAGCCATTCTCAGCTCTGAGCACCATGCGTTAACTCGTGAAGAACTGATTGGCCAACTGGACTTATACACAGATATTTTGCGCCATGTGCCTTACAGTAAGGATGCCTATATTCCAGACCAAACGGGTGCTGAATTGTGGGAACTTGCGAAACGACACGATAAGTTTGTGGTAGAAGCCGATACCATGGGGGAATTGATTCGGCTAGACGGTACCACGGCCATCGCCATGACCTATTACCGTAATAATATCATCCACATGGTGATCGTGCCTGCAATCGTCGCCGCCTATGCGATGGGGCATAAAAAGTTTGGTATCGCGGGCTTGCAGGCCTTAATAAAACAACTGCAGCCCTTATTACGCGATGAACTCTTTTTGAGTCATCCAGAACAAGATATCGAGCTTTGGGTAGCCGCATTATTAGAGCATTACGTACAGATTGGTTTGTTAACCAACGAGCAAGACTGTGTTTATGGCGTACCTGCACGTGATTCGCAGCGTTATTTCCAATTGGTACTCCTGGCCCGCAGCGCCAGTGAAACCTTGCAGCGCTATGCTATTGTGTTGGAGCTATTACAGCAAGCGCAGCCAATAAGTCGTAGCGATTTAGAGCAGCATGCGGTGACGCTGGCGGAACGTTTGAGTGCCATTCATGGGGTTAATGCGCCAGAGTTCTTTGATCGAAAAGTACTGACAACCTTGGTTGCGACCATTAAGCGTGAGGGTTACATCAGCGTTAATACCGACGGCATGTTGTTGGCTGATGCGCGGGTAGGCTTGTTCAGTGATGCCATCGATGTGTTGTTAGAACCTACTGTGCTGCAAACCATTAGGCAATCGGTGCAACAACTGTTGATGCAGGCGGATACCTCCACCAGCGAGTAAAAAAATGCGCAAGCTCGGTGCAGACCGGGCTTGCGCTAGCTAAGCTTGAACCTAAAAACTTAAAACCAGTACTCGAGCGCGACCGCCAGCGTAAGGATCCAGCCTACATGATTGTTGTGTAAAAAGGCCTTAAAGCAGGCATCAGGCTCGCGCCACCAAATCATCTTTTGCTGCCATAAAAACAGTATTGCCACGATACTTAACCCCAGCCAATAGGCCAATCCATAAGCTAGTTCAATGCCTAGCCACAGTAGTAGCAGCAGGGTAATCACTTGCAGGCTAAAAATCGCCAGCTTATCAAAGCCAGCAAACAAAATAGCTGTAGATTTCACCCCAATCTTTAAATCATCAGGTCTGTCCGCCATGGCGTACTCGGTATCGTAGGCAACCGTCCAAGCGATATTGGCGAAAAACAGCAGCCAAGCCACCAAGGGTAAGCCTTGCTCCAACGCGGTAAAGGGCATCAGCACGCCAAAACTGAAGGCAATGCCCAGCACTACTTGGGGCAGCTGGGTAAAACGTTTACAGAAGGGATAGAGAGTAGCTACGGCAACAGCAGCGATACTTAGTAAAATGGTGGCTACATTAAATTGCAAAACTATCAGTAGAGCGATGAACAACAAGCCCACAAACAAAACGAGCGCCTGCCAAGGTTTGATAGCCCCCGTTGCTAGCGGTCGTTGTTTAGTACGAGTGACATGAGCATCTATGTGGCGATCAGCGTAATCATTAATGACACAGCCAGCCGAACGCATCACAAACACACCCAGCATAAACAACACCACCACTTTTAACGGAGGGTTACCGTTACCAGCAATGAACAAAGCGATTAACGTAGGCCAACCTAACAATAGGGTGCCAATGGGGCGGTCAGCACGCATCAGCTGCCAGCTTGCCCGCGCCAACGAACGTATGTTGGTCATGTTAACTTCCCCTTGATGAACTAGCAGATAACGCCAACTGAGCTGGTATGGAAGCGCCAATAAACACTTCTGCTACCAGCACCTGTTGTTGTGCTGCAGTAAAGCAACTGCGGCGTCCCCATAACTGTTGGCGAGCAAAACCGAGTTGTTGATTGAGGTCACTGACTACCGAGTTATCGGCAAAGCAGCAGACCTCAATCGCGCTGCGCTGCAGATCCGGTTGGGCAAACAGATGCGCCCCTAAGGGTTTATCGCCAAGCTGGCCTAGTTGTAACTGCTTGGTATCCATGGCGCTGGCAGGAAAAACACTACGCGCAAACACCCAAGGCTGGCCATCGCAGCACAACAGCACCTCACGGATAATCGCATGTTCGCCGGTTAGATCGGTGCCCAGCCAAGTGGCCTCATCGGCACGAATGATACCTGGTTGCTGGCCGATAACGATAACCTGAAAATCACTGCTATGCTGTTTGAGTTTGGCGGTAAGGGATTGCGGGTCTTGTAACCAACTATCGAGCTCAGCATGCTGGCTTAGGTGTTGGGCCTCGGCCTTGCACCAGTTCGCTTGTTGCGCCACCCCAATCACCGGAAAGTTAACCCCATTGGGAAGTAAAAATCCCATATTAAAACCTTATTTGGTGCTGAAACGGCTTAGCCACTGGATCAGTGCACCAACCAATAAGCCACTGACTAAACCAGCGGTGTGGGCGGTGTTAGCAACATTCACCCAAAGTAAGTCGGTGTAGCCTAACAGCAGCCAAGCCAACATAAAGATGATTAATCCACGGGGTAGAAAGAGCGGGTGGCGAGGACGATTCCATGCAACCACCACGGCTAGGCCAAAAAGACCATAAACCACACCCGATAAACCGCCAAAATACGGGCCACTTACCATAAACTGTGCAGTGTTAGAGACCAGCGCTACGCAAACGTAAGTTAAAATCAGCCATTTGGAGCCATAATAGCGCTCAAAACGGCCGCCTAAATACCACCACCAAAACACATTAAACAAAATATGCATGGCACTAAAGTGCAACAAAGCCGGGGTTAACAAGCGCCAAGGTTGAGCCCATGGTAGTTGCTCAAACGAATCGGGATTATAGAGCAGGGCGCGTAATATCGGCTCTTGCAGCGCATCGAGTTGTAGCCCTGCAAAGACCAGCACCACCAACAGCGCATACCCCGCAGTAAACCAACCACTTTGTTGCAACAGTTGCTTGAGCAAACTAGGGGTGGCATGACTGCTTGCGGACGCAGGCGTGTGCGCCGGTTCGGCTTGATCGAGTAACTCGGGATGGTGCTTGAGCTCTTGCAACAGCGCCTTCGCATGCGCACTGTAACTCGCCACGGTAAGCCATAACTCTAACTGGCTACCATGTTCGCTGACGGTGACTGGAACGCCGCGCTGGCTTAAGAACCGGTAGGTTTTGGCCATTAACTCAGCATCTTCAGTACTCATCAGCTTTTGCATTTAACCGCGCTCCATAGCCTCAGGATATTGTTGGCCCCATGCCGTCATGCCACCATCAAGGCTACTGACGAGCTCAATGCCTTGGCCAGCCAAATACTGGGCGGCACCTTGGCTACTGTTACCATGGTAACAAACCACTACCACCTGTTGCTCATCATCTAACTGTTGCAAAAACTCACTGAGGCTGGCATCGGTTAAATGCACAGCCCCTGGGATATGGCCCATGGCGAATGAACGCGCATCGCGAATATCGGCGAATGCCGTGTTGCCCTGCTGCCATAATTGGTGCGCGGTAGCACAGTTGATACGCGTAAATTCTGCCATAGTAAGCTTAACTCCAATCTAAAATGACTTTACCGGATTGACCCGACGTCATGATATCAAAACCTTGCTGGAAGTCAGCAACCGGCAAACTATGGGTTAGAATAGGTGATAAATCTAGCCCTGATTGCAGTAAGCTGGCCATTTTGTACCAGGTTTCAAACATTTCGCGGCCGTAAATACCTTTAATAACTAACCCTTTGAAAATCACTTGGTTCCAATCGATAGCAACGCTTTGTGGTGGGATCCCAAGCATGGCGATTTTGCCACCATGGTTCATGGTTTCTAACATTTGCGAAAATGCCGAAGGCACCCCTGACATTTCAAGACCTACGTCAAAGCCTTCTTTCATGCCTAGTTCTTGCATCACATCGCGCAAATTTTCTTTGCTGACGTCAACGGCACGAGTTGCGCCCATTTGCTTCGCTAGATCTAACCGGTACTGGTTAACATCGGTGATCACCACGTGGCGAGCCCCAACATGGCGGGCAACGGCCGCGGCCATAATACCAATGGGGCCTGCTCCAGTAATAAGCACGTCTTCGCCGACTAAATCAAAAGCAAGTGCGGTGTGGACAGCATTACCAAAAGGGTCGAAGATAGCCGCTAAATCATCGCTGATATCGTCGGGTAATTTAAAGGCATTCTCGGCTGGAATCACCAAGTATTCAGCAAAAGCACCCGGACGGTTAACGCCAACGCCTACGGTATTGCGGCATAAATGCCGACGCCCGGCACGGCAGTTACGGCAGTAGCCACAGGTGATATGGCCTTCGCCCGATACGCGGTCACCTTTGGTAAAACCACGCACGCCATCACCCATGGCTTCAACGACACCAACGTATTCGTGGCCAACCACCATAGGTACTGGAATGGTTTTTTGTGACCACTCGTCCCATTTGTAAATGTGTACGTCAGTACCGCAAATAGCGGTTTTCTTGATCCGAATAAGGAGATCGTTGTAACCGTATTCAGGTTGTTCAACCTCGGTCATCCAAATGCCGGGTTCTGCATGTAATTTAGCGAGCGCTTTCATGGGCAAAACTCCTTAAATAATTCCGAGGTCTTTACCAATACGGGTAAAGGCATCAATAGCACGGTCAAGCTGCTCACGACTATGGGCAGCATTCATTTGCGTACGAATACGAGCTTTACCACGCGGCACCACAGGGAATGAGAAACCGACCACGTAGATACCTTCTTTAAGCATCCGGTCAGCCATTTCTGAGGCCAAGCGGGCATCACCAATCATCACTGGAATAATGGCATGATCTGCACCGCTCAAAGTAAAGCCAGCCGCAGTCATTTGTTTACGGAAGTAATTAGCGTTGTCCCAAAGTTTCTGGCGTCGCTCATGGCCTTGCTCAAGCATCTCAAGTACGCGGATAGAGGCTTGCACAATCGCAGGAGCCACTGAGTTAGAGAACAGATAAGGACGCGAGCGCTGACGCAACCAATCAATCACTGGCTTTTTACCTGAGGTGTAACCACCTGAAGCGCCACCCAATGCTTTACCGAGGGTGCCGGTGATAATATCAACGCGGCCCATGACCTCGCAGTACTCGTGAGTACCTTTACCGTTAGCACCTAAAAAACCTGTGGCATGACAGTCGTCCATCATCACCAGGGCGCCATATTCATCGGCTAAATCACAAATTCCCTTAAGGTTGGCAATCACGCCATCCATTGAGAACACACCATCGGTGGCTATCAGAATGTTACGAGCGCCGTCGGCTTTTGCTTGTTTTAGTTGAGTTTCAAGGTCGGCCATATCGTTATTTTTGTAACGATAGCGCTTCGCCTTGCTCAATCTAATTCCATCAATAATCGAGGCATGATTAAGCTCGTCACTGATGATGGCATCTTCGGGGCCCATGAGGGTCTCAAATAAACCACCATTAGCATCAAAGCATGATGAATAAAGAATGGTATCTTCGGTACCTAAGAACTCACTCAATTTAGCTTCTAATTGCTTGTGAATGTTTTGGGTACCACAGATAAAACGCACCGATGCGGTACCAAAGCCGTGTTCATCTAGACCTTGCTTTGCCGCCGCAATCAGTTCAGAATTATTGGCCAAACCAAGGTAGTTATTGGCGCAGAAGTTAAGTACAGACTCGCCGTTACCTACTTCGATTTCAGCGTCTTGGTCGCCTAAAATGATGCGTTCGTTTTTGTACAAGCCTTCGTTTTCAAGCTCCACGAGCTGGGCTTCAAGCTGTTGATAAAAATCGTTCTTCATGTAATTCTCCGTGGTTCGGACTGATTCATGGATTTATGTTGCATAGTTTACCTGATCTACAGGGGGCTGCGCATCCTCATTTATGCAACGGGAGATAATTGATGCATAAACGCGCTATTTACCCAGGCACCTTCGATCCTATTACGAATGGTCATGCGGATCTGATTGAACGGGCAGCAAATTTATTCAGTGAAGTGATTGTAGGCGTTGCCAACAGTCCTAGCAAAAAGCCGATGTTCTCATTAGCAGAACGAGTAGCTTTGGTACAGCAAGTCACAGAGAATTTGAACAACGTTACGGTTGTTGGTTTTAGTGGTTTGTTGGTTGATTTTGCTAAAGAGCAGGGCGCTACTGTACTTATTCGTGGGTTGCGTGCGGTTTCAGATTTTGAGTATGAATTTCAGTTAGCCAATATGAATCGCCGGCTGTTTCCGGGCCTAGAAAGTGTCTTTTTGACGCCCGCTGAAGAGAATTCCTTTATCTCTTCAACGTTAGTGAAAGAAGTCGCTATTCATCATGGCGATGTCCGTCAGTTTACCGATAGTCGTGTCGCAGCAGCTTTAGAACAGCAAGTTAAACTGCGCGATCAGGCAACCAATCAGAATTAACTAGATGAATCAGCGTTAAGGCTCTAGTGAGCCTTAACGCTCGATAAGCTCCAACTGAACAGCTTAAAACGCAACATCCACGAATACCCAGAGCAATAGTAGCGGGCACACGACCCGTAAGTGCCAGAACAGCAAACGATACTTCAACTGCTGTTGGGCAAGTTCACGTAAGCGATTGCTGCGCTGCCATAACCAACCCAACACAATAAAATAAAACAACCCAGACAGCGGCAATTGGAACTGAGTAACATAGGTCACCACCCAGTTAAAGAGTGGTTCAAACCAAATCACCAAAGCACTACCGATGACGGCTATCAGCGCAGCAATAATCCAAGCTGCTTGGCGTCGTGACAGCTGGTGTTGCTCGATGGCATAGGCAATGGGCACTTCCGCAGTAGCAATCGTTGAGGTCAGCGCAGCAATACTGAGTAGCGCAAAAAAGGCAAAGCCTAGCCAAGCTCCGGCTGTACCTAATTGAGCAAACAATTGCGGCAAGATTTGAAAGATCAGTTGCCCTTCGCCAATCAGCTGATCGCCTTCCGCAACACTGAGCCCTTGTGCCATAGCGACATATAACGCAGGAATGATCAGCAACCCGGCTAGAAACGCAATCAGTGTATCCAGCCCTGCCACCCCAAAGACTAACTTGCCGATACGGGTGTCTTTAGGCAGGTAACTCCCATAGATCATCATGCCGCCCAAGCCGATCGACAACGAGAAAAACGCTTGTCCCATCGCTGCGACAATCAGCCCCGGTTGTTGTAATGCGGATAAATCAGGAATTAAGTAGGCCGCTAAACCAGTGCTAGCACCGGGCAACGTAAGAATGTAGGCAATGAGACTCAGTAGTAGAAGCACCAACACCGGCATTAAACGCCGTGACCAGCGTTCGATACCTTGTTGCACGCCCTTAATGACAATCCCAAAAGTAAGACTAATAAAGGCAAACATCAGCACCAAGTCGCGACTATGACTACCGGTTTGCAGCCACTGGCTTAGTTGGTCTAGGTTGAGCGCAAGAGCGAGCGACGCTAACCCCTGCGCCAACATCCAAGCGGCGACTAAATGGTAAAAACTCAGCATCAAGATGGCGCCACCGACATTCAGGTAGCCCATACCGGCACCAGCCGCAGCACCCACTCCAGCGGGGCGTTGTGCCAAGCTGCGTAAGGCTTGCACGGGGTTGGCTTGAGCCGCATGGCCCAACGAGATTTCGGTATAAAGTGCTGGAATAGCGAGAATTAATACCACTAACAAATAGACCAACAAGAACACGCCGCCGCCATGATTAGCCACTTGGGTTGGAAAGCCCCAAATATTGCCAAGCCCTACGGCAGAGCCCGCGGCTGCAAGAATAAAGCCTATTCTGGTATTAAAAGCATCACGTATCATAATCACAACTATAGGTTGGCAAGTTGGCACTCTAGCGCCACTTAGGAATTAAAAAGTTAGCAAAAACTCAGCCATTCTAGCCCCTATGACATAGGTTAGACTATTATTTTTGAGCATTTCGGGTTAAAATCTCGCCCCACGAATTGTCGTTAATTTAAGCTAAACTAAACCCGCAGGAGTTCAGCCCATGACTGATCTGGATTTAAGCCAATATGGCATAACAGACGTCAGTGAAATCGTACACAACCCTTCGTACGATGTTTTGTTCGAAGAGGAAACGCGCGATGACCTTCATGGTTACGAAAAAGGAACCGTCACTAAACTAGGCGCAGTTGCCGTTGATACCGGTATTTTTACTGGTCGCTCGCCGAAAGATAAATACATCGTTCGTGACGAAACAACCAAGGATACGTTGTGGTGGGCTGATCAAGGCAAAAACGACAACAAAGCTATTTCACCAGAAATCTGGGCCGATTTAAAGCAGACCGTAACCACTCAGTTATCAGGTAAGCGTCTGTTTGTAGTAGATACTTTCTGCGGAGCTAACGAAGACACCCGTTTAGCGGTGCGCTTTATCACAGAAGTTGCTTGGCAAGCCCATTTCGTAAAAAACATGTTCATTCGTCCAAGCGCAGAAGAACTAGCTAGCTTCAAGCCAGATTTTGTGGTGATGAACGGTGCTAAATGTATCAATGCGAAGTGGCAAGAGCACGGTTTGAATTCTGAAAACTTCGTGGCTTTCAATTTAACTGAACGTATTCAGTTAATTGGTGGTACATGGTACGGCGGCGAAATGAAGAAAGGTATGTTCTCAATGATGAACTACTTTTTACCATTAAAAGGTATCGCATCAATGCACTGTTCAGCCAACGTGGGTGAAGCCGGTGATGTTGCGATCTTCTTCGGTTTGTCAGGTACCGGTAAAACCACCTTATCGACGGATCCGAAACGCCAGTTAATCGGTGATGATGAGCATGGCTGGGATGACGATGGGGTGTTCAACTTTGAAGGCGGCTGCTACGCAAAAACCATCAATTTATCTGAAGAAGCTGAGCCAGATATCTATCGTGCGATTCGACGCGATGCGTTGTTAGAAAACGTCACTGTTTTAGCTGATGGTACTGTTGATTTTAATGACGGTTCAAAAACTGAGAATACTCGGGTTTCTTATCCAATTCATCACATCGATAACATCGTTAAGCCAGTTTCTAAAGCTGGTCATGCTAAGAAAGTTATCTTTTTGACTGCGGATGCCTTTGGCGTATTACCACCGGTCTCTAAGTTAACCAAAGAGCAAACGGAGTATTACTTCTTGTCGGGCTTCACTGCTAAATTAGCGGGAACCGAGCGTGGCATCACTGAGCCGACGCCAACTTTCTCTAGTTGTTTTGGCGCAGCCTTCTTGTCGTTGCACCCAACTCAATATGCTGAAGTTTTGGTCAAGCGTATGGAAGCTGCCGGCGCAGAAGCCTACTTAGTCAATACTGGCTGGAATGGTACTGGTAAGCGTATTTCTATCAAAGCGACCCGCGCTATCATTGATGCTATTTTAGATGGCAGCATTGAAGATGCTGAATTTGTGCAATTGCCATACTTTAACTTAGCCATGCCAACGGCATTAGCTGGGGTTGAAGACAGCAATATTTTAGATCCGCGTCACACTTATAGCGACGTGATTGAATGGGATTTAAAAGCTAAAGATTTAGCACAGCGTTTTGTCGCGAACTTTGAGAAGTTCACTGATAACGCTGAAGGCCAAGCCTTGGTTGCTGCTGGTCCGCAGCTATAACATGTAAGCCAGTGCCTATAGCTGGCTTAAACGTAAAACAACTCAGCTTGTCTTTGGTATGAGACCTGTCTTACCGAGACAAGCTGAGCTTTTAAATAAAAAGCTTTCTTCGCTCTGACCGCTTAAACCTCATAGCCTCAATAACTACTACTGACCACGCAATTACGGCCACCATGCTTAGCTTTATAAAGGGCATTATCTGCATGCTGAATAAGCTCTACTGCAAGCGCAGAAGTTGATTTACTCGAAGCCGCTGCAAGTTCTGGGGTTAGGACAGCGGTACCTAGACTTAAGGTTAGATTAAGTTGTAGGTTAGTAAAACTATGATTACCTACATTGACACGAATGCGTTCGGCCAGCTCAGCCACTTCTTTACTGTTAGTTTGGGGACAGATAATCAAGAATTCTTCACCGCCCCAACGCCCCAGAATATCTGCTTCGCGCACGTTATTACGCAACAGCTTAGCTAGCTCAATCAACACTTGATCACCCACCAAATGACCAAATTCATCATTAATTAATTTAAACAAATCGGCGTCAATAATGATCACTGCCAGCGGTTGCTGTTGGCGTTTTGCTTGCGATACTAAGTGCCCTAACATGTGATCTAGGTGCGAGCGATTATAAAGCTCAGTAAGCCTATCGGTAGTGGCCAACAAAGTGAGTTGTTTATTTTTATCTTCAAGAATGATTTGGGCCGCCGCCCGGGTGCGTTCATGATGACGGATGGTCATCACCAAAAAAGTGGTCGCTAAAGTGATATTAAAAAGGCTGGCCAAGTTAAATGAATGCTCTGACCATTCAGGTGCACGCCATAGTAAAAAGCCTATTACGTAACTGAAAAACAAAAGATTGATATAAATAGCCTGGCGCCCACCAAGCAAAAAGAAAGACAGCGATGGCACAATCGTCAGCCAGTAATAAGAATAGTTGCGGCCTTCAGCTACATGCAAGTAGACCAATAAAAAGCTAATGATCAAACCTACTGTAAGCTGCCCGGCTAAACGAATATTAAGCGTACTTTTGGTATAGCGTTGAACTGCGGTAACCAAAACTGCTGCCACTAAGTCCACCAGTGCCATATCGAACAGCAATAGCACTAAACTGTTTAGGAGCACAAAAAAGACAAAATAAACCTGTAAAAAGGCAAGCACAGCTTGTAATAGCTGTACTTGCCGATACCGTAAATCTTCAGGTTCAAACTGATGCGGAATCACCCACCAACTAAGGTAACTTTTGATTGCATCCATGGTGAGTGATCCTTGTCTTAGCCGTTAAAGATTATCAGCGTGCGGTAATTCATGCGCTGGCGCTTCTTTACCACCATCTACTAAAAAGTGTTGCATCCAACGCATCAAACGCATGGAGTAGTCTAGCTGTGCTGCAACGCGACGGTTACCATGGCCTTCGCCCGGATACAGCACTAACCGCACAGGAACTTTGCCATGGGTCTTCAGGTAACGGTAGAGCTCCATCGACTGACTGGGATGAACTCGCGTATCTTCTTTACCGTGCATAATTAAAATCGGTGTGCGAGCTTTTTCGGCGTGGTAAATAGGGCTGCGCTCTAGGTACCATTGCCATTTTTCCCATGGGTAGCTACGGGCGTGCACGGCGTGCATTTCTTTGGCGATATCGGTGGTACCGAACTTAGAAATGTTATCGCTGATACCTACAAACATCACGCTTGCGGCGAAGTGTTCAGTTTGTGCTGTGGCACCCCACGCAGAGGCAAAGCCGCCGTATGAGCCACCGGTGATACCGACTTTTTTGGCATCTACTAAGCCCATCTCAACCAAATGGTTTTTGCCATCAACTAAATCGTCAAATTCCTTACCGGCATAATCGTTCTGGCCAAGTTTAGAAAACTCAACGCCACGACCTGTACTACCACGATAATTCGGGAAGAATAACGCAAAGCCTTGCTGGGCAGCGTATTTTACCGGGCTGCCATAACGATCCAACCAACCATCGCTATAATGGGCCTCAGGACCGCCGTGTACGACCATAATCAGCGGGTACTTGGTGCCTTTTTTGTAATCAGTTGGATACACCACAATACCTTCAAGCTCCAAACCATCACGAGCTTTGTAAGTGATGGTTTCTTGGCGTGGCTGGGTAATATCAGCTAGCCATGGGTTTGAGTCGGTGACGCGTTGAAGCTGTTGGTTGCTCAAACGGAACAGTTCAGTTGGGTGTTCAGCACTGTGGGCGCGAACGAGAATATCGTTCTGGCCTGGCGCTGCTTCAATATCTACGGCAATGAGCTTACCTGGCTCAAGTAAGGTGCGGCTTTCGAACCACTGCATGGTCAGTGCTTGCACCTCACTTTGAGTGCCGCGATGACCTAACCAAATCAACTCATCATTTTTACGCCAAGCAATGTCTTGCACGTGGCCTTGATAATCAGGCAGTACATCTTTGCGTTCGTTGTTTTTGCTGGTGTCATAAACGTACAAGCGGCCACTTGCTGGGTCGTTGTAGTCGGCCGCTGCAATCACAGCTAAATAACGTCCATCCGGAGAGAACTCAGCTTTGCCAAGTTTTCCTTCTGACGCAAATGTGGAGACAGGCTTGCCAGCATAATCGATTAACTGATACTGACTACTCATGTAGTTATCATCAACTAAGGCCGTAGGTGCGGTACGTACCAACAACTGCTCACTGCCAGGACGGAATGCCACCGAAAGAACTTGCTGATTATCCGTCACTTGGACTGGCTCAACAGTATCTACTTGAGTGTCAACTAACCACGCGTGAGTAAAGACATGTTGTTCTTCATAAATTTCTGCGCGAAAGCCTTTCTTAGCTAATTTGCTCTTGTTTTCATCAGCTTTGGTTTGTGCTCTAAAAGCAACATAACGGCCATCAGCGCTAATGCTGTAGCTGTAAATGTTGTTTACATGGCTCACCACTTTCTGGGCTTCACCACCTGTGGTTGCCATACGGTACAGACTAGTGTGCTTGTCATCACCACGCTTGGCTAAGAAGTACAGAGTTTGACCATGAAAACTAACTTGGCTGAAGCTCTCTTTACCGGTAATAAAAGGCACCTTAGTATCGCCCAGCACTGTGTAGAGCGCTTGATAAGAACCACCATCATCATCTTTGTATGGCGTTCTTGGGGTGACTTGCGTGTAGGCAGCAAGTTGGCCATCTGCGGCAAGCACGGCGCTGTTAACTGAACGTACCGTAATGGTTTCAGTTAATGAGATATCACGTGCCATGGCTGGTAACGCAAGGGTTGCCGTTAATAGCACCAGGCTAAGTCGTCGCAACATAGAATACTCCTTGGTGATTGTTATTGTAAATTTCGCTTCATATTAACAGTAATTTTATTGACTTCACAAAAAATCACGCCAATCTGTAGGTTATCGAGCGACTAATGGACTCTTTATGACCGACCAGCTACTTATAGGTGCGATTTTACTTGCGGCGTTGGCACTTTTTATTTGGGATAAATGGCGTTACGACTTGGTCGCTATGTTGGCTTTGTTAGCCGCTGCAGTGTTTGGCTTAGTGCCGGCTGCAGAAGTATTTACTGGGTTTGGAAATCCCGCTGTGATCACGGTAGCGGCGGTACTTATTATTAGTCATGCCATGTGGCGCTCAGGGGTGGTAGATGCCCTGGCTTCTTTGATGAAGCGGGTGGGCGATAACAGCTTTTTACAAATGGTGGCGTTAACGGGGCTAACCACCTTATGCTCTGCCTTTATCAGCAATACCGGCACCATGGCTATCATGATTCCGGTAGCCTTACAGTTATCTCGAAGCGGTTTAGGCCATGCTTCAAAAGTGCTGATGCCAATGGCGTTTGGCTCGCTGTTAGGCGGTACTATTACCATGATAGGTACGCCACCAAACATCATCATCGCCGACATTCGGCAAGCAGCCTTGGGCACTAGCTTTGGGATTTTTGATTTTACCCCTGTTGGCCTCACCTTAGCCTTGGTCGGGCTGGTGTTTATGTGGATCTTCAGTCGTATTTTGGTACCTAGCAGTGGCAGCCGGAATGCGGCTAATTCACCCTACGATATGAGCTCGTACTTAACTGAACTTTACGTGCCGGCTGGAGCTGCGCTCATTAGTGAAACCCTGTATGAGTTTGAAACCAAAATCAAAGATAGCTTTGCGGTGGTGGCGGTGAAGCAGGGCAAACAAGTGATTACCGCGCCACCGCGCTATTACCGCATTAAACAAGAAGACGTGTTAATTATCGAAGCAGACACCGAAACCCTTCAAAAAATTATCGATGCGACGGGTTTTGAACTCAATGCAGATGAAGAATTAGATCAACGATTTTTGGTGTCCGATGATATTCAAGTGGTAGAAGGCGTGGTGGGCCCTGACTCGCGGCTGATTGGTCGCTCGGCAGCGGATCTACGCATTCGTCACCGCTTTGGCGTCAATATTTTGGCTGTTGCTAGGCAGGGGCAGCCAGTAAAACCTAACTTAGCAAATATTCGCTTTAAGCCTGGCGATGTGTTGTTACTTCAGGGCGATGCCGAAGTGCTTGCGGATGTGTTTCGGCGGTTCGGTTGTTTCCCCTTAGCCCAGCGCAGTATGCGCATCGGGGGGACCCGCAAATTATTTACCCCACTGATTATCTTTGCGGTAGCTATTGTTTTGAGTGCGCTTGGCTGGCTGAGTGTGCCGGTAGCCTTCACCGCTGCCGCTGGCGCTATGGTATTTGCCAATATTATTCCCTTGCGCGAGCTCTATGAAAATATCGACTGGCCGATTGTGGTATTGCTGGGCGCTACTATTCCGCTAGGGTCTGCGTTGGAGCGTAGTGGTGCTGCCGCCACCTTAGCCGATTGGGCGCTACATATTAGTTCAGGTGCCCCCGCTGCGGTAGCCATGGTGGTGCTCTTAATAGTGACAGTGGCACTCTCTAATGTTGTTAACAACGCGGCTGCCGCGGTATTGATGGCACCGATAGGGCTAAGCATGGCTAGCACTTTAGGGGTCTCCGCTGATCCGTTTTTAATGGCAGTGGCCATAGGTGCGGCACTACCTTTTATGACGCCGATAGGGCATCAATCAAATATCCTCGTGATGGGACCGGGCGGTTATGCTTTTGGTGATTATTGGAAGCTTGGACTACCGCTCACCTTATTGATGATTGCTGCCGCTGTGCCGCTTATTCTTTGGGTATGGCCGCTGTCCGCGTAGCTTCTGCACCACGGGCAATGATGCGTAGCTGATGAATAGTTTGCTCGGTCAGCCGTTGGCGCTCCTTGTTGTCCGCATCGAGCGCATCGGCGCCTACACTAAACACAATGCGCACAATCGCATCGGCCTGCAGTTCTGCAAGTTCACGCGTAAATTTTTGCTCGTCTACTAAATAATCTTCTAGCTCCGAGGTAAAGTGCTCGACTTCGCGCGCTACCGCCATCCGAAATTCTCGTGAGTTGCCGGATTTTTCTTGCAATAACAACCTAAAAATAGCCGTGTTGTTGTTCACAAACTCCATAAAGGTGGTCACTGAGGCGCGAATAATCGAGCCACCTTTGGCGATTTGCTGCCGCGACTGGCGTAATAATTGCCGTAGCGTTAAACCACCTTCATCAACTAACGTTAAGCCTAGCTCTTCCATATTTTGAAAGTGCCGATAGAACGAAGTAGGGGCAATTCCGGCTTCCCGCGCAACTTCGCGTAAACTCAAACTTGCATAGCCATGTTCGGCGCTTAATTGATTCATCGCTGCTTGAATGAGCGCGCGTCTGGTTTTTTCTTTTTGTGCAGCACGAATACCGGCCATGGTGATATCTCTGATTATCGAAGGTGATGGAACTATTGAAGTGGCTCAAGGGTGATTATGTCAGTGAACTCATGTTCACGCAATTCATCGTATCTTAGGAACTTTTGCTTGCACCAAACGCCTAACCTAGGTAAATTGAGCGTACACGTGTTCACTTAAAGTAGAGCATAGTGTTTCATTTTTTGTTTATTGGTTGGTGTTATGTCTGCACAAAATAATTCAGCAGCCGCTGAAAAACCCCCTATCATTTGGCTAAATGCGTTAGTTTTCGCAATTACCTTTGGTATTACTGTTGTTGCTGTGCCTTGGTATGCAATAACGCACGGATTCTCTACCGCATTGATTGTGGGAATGTTGGCAACCATTGGTTTTGCCGGTATTTCAATTACTGCGGGTTACCATCGTTTGTGGGCGCACCGAGCCTATAACGCACATTGGTCGTTACGCGTGCTGTTTGCGCTGGGCGGTGCTTTAGCCGTACAGAACAGTGCGTTACATTGGTCTTCAGATCATCGTGAACATCACAAGCATGTGGATGATAACGACAAAGATCCCTACTCAGCCAAACGCGGCTTCTGGTATTCGCATATCGGTTGGATGCTGCGTGAGTATCAAGCGTCGCGTTACACCAACTACGATAACGTCAAAGATCTGCAACAAGACAAAGTGGTCATGTGGCAGCATCGTAACTACTTAACCTTAACCTTGTTAACCAGTTTTGGCTGGCCCATCTTGTTTGGCCTGTTAGTGGGTGATATCTGGGGTTCAGTGTTATTAGTGGGCGTGGCTCGCTTAGTGATTAATCATCACACGACTTTCTTTATCAACTCGCTGGCGCATGTCTGGGGTAAGCAAACTTACACTGACCGTAACACCGCGCGTGATAACGGAGTACTGGCTTTATTAACCTTTGGTGAAGGCTACCATAACTACCACCATATCTTTTCAGCAGATTATCGCAACGGCATTCGGTGGTGGCATTTTGACCCAACCAAATGGTTAATTCGGGCTTGTTCGTGGCTTGGTTTAACTAGCGATCTTAAGCGCACCAATGGTTATCAAATTGAAAAAGCCCGACTAGAAATGCAATTCAAAAAGGCGAAGCAAAAGGCGCAAGTCTCCTGTGAGACAACCTTAGCTAGATGGCATGAAGAGTATGACCAGCTGATGGCTAAATTGCGCGAGTACTATCAAGTACGTAAGCAACTGCTAGACGTTAAAGCCAAAGCTTTAGCAGATAGTGTGCACCTACCTACGATGGCTGAATTACAGCACCGAGCGGAAGAGTTGCGTGCTACCTTTATGGCGCATAAACGAGCATTTCAGCAGCAGTTGAAGTTGGTATCTGCGAGCTAACAGCAACCGTTGCTGAACAGATATGAAAGCCCTACTCAGCATGAGTAGGGCTTTTTTTATTACTTTTTAGCTTTGGCAAAGGCATCGGCAAAAGCCGAACCCATCGCTGAATTTGCAGCGGCCGGTTTGTTTGGCGACGTTGATGCGCGAGCTGGCGCACCTTTGCGGTTCGTCTTAGCGCCACTTTTACCCGCACTACCCGCATTAGCCGCCGGAGCCGGGGCAGGGAGGTCATCGGTTAAACGCATGGTTAAGCCGATACGTTTACGTGCGACATCTACCTCGAGTACTTTGACTTTCACGATATCACCCGCTTTGACCACCTCGCGCGGATCGCTTACAAACTTGTCTGAAAGAGCCGACACATGCACCAACCCATCTTGATGCACGCCAATGTCAACGAAGGCACCAAAGGCAGCAACGTTACTCACGACGCCCTCTAGCGTCATGCCTGGAGTTAAGTCGTTAATACTGTCGACACCCTCTTTAAAGCTGGCTGTTTTAAACTCAGGCCGAGGGTCGCGACCTGGCTTATCCAGCTCACGCAAAATATCGATGATGGTTGGGATACCAAATTTATCATCGACATAATCGGCCGCTTTCAAGGTCTTTAAGAACCCAGAGTCACCTATGAGTTCAGCAACTTGCTTGTTGTTGCTCTGCGCAATGCGCTCGACCACTGGATAAGCCTCTGGGTGCACCGCCGAAGCATCCAGAGGTTGAGTACCTCCCATGATGCGTAAAAAGCCGGCGGCTTGCTCAAAGGCTTTGGGCCCCATGCGCGGCACTTTTAATAATTGCTGGCGCTGCTCGAACGCGCCGTGGGTATCGCGGTAAGCAATAATATTCTGTGCCACCAATTTCGATAGGCCAGCCACTCGTGCTAATAGCGCTGCCGAGGCCGTATTGATATCTACTCCAACGGCGTTAACGCAGTCTTCTACCACAGCATCCAAACTTTGCGCCAATTGCGCCTGACTCACATCATGCTGATATTGGCCCACGCCAATAGATTTGGGCTCAATTTTCACCAATTCTGCCAGTGGGTCTTGCAGGCGGCGGGCAATGGAGACAGCGCCGCGTAGCGATACGTCTAAATCAGGAAACTCCTGCGCCGCAAGCTCAGACGCCGAGTACACCGAGGCACCCGCCTCGTTCACAATAACCTTGTGCGCCTTGAGTTCGGGTAGTGCTTTAAGCATATCGCCGACCAATTTATCGGTTTCACGCGAGTGAGTACCGTTACCGATAGCAATCAGTTCAACTTTATATTGCTTACACAAAGTCGCCAAAGTCCGAAGCGATTTATCCACTTGGTTTTGCGGCTGAAAAGGAAACACGGTGTTGGTGGCAAGGACTTTGCCGGTAGCATCTACTACGGCAACCTTCACCCCGGTACGTACGCCTGGGTCAAGCCCCATGGTCACTTTCGCACCAGCTGGTGCTGCCATCAGTAAGTCTTTTAGGTTGTTGGCAAAAATCTGAATGGCATCGGTTTCAGCTCGTTCGCGTATCGCGCCAAAGAGTTCGGTTTCCATGTGCAACAAGATCTTAATCCGCCAAGTCCATTGAATCGTTTGTTGCAACCAAGCGTCCGCGGCACGCTGCTGGTGCTGCCAGCCCAAATGGCTAGCAATAATGTGTTCACAGTAACTCGGGGCTTTAGCATCCTCTTGGTGTGGATCTGCCACCAGCTTGAGTTGCAAGATCCCTTCATTGCGCCCGCGGAACAGCGCTAGGGCTCGGTGCGAAGGGATTTTCTTAAGTGCTTCGCTGAAGGCAAAGTAGTCGCGATACTTACTTCCCTCTTGCTCTTTGCCACTGGCAACGGTGCTAGCAATTTCCGCTTGTTGCCATAAATATTCACGTACTTTTTTCAACAGGGCCGCATCTTCGGCGAAGCGCTCCATCAGAATAAAACGCGCACCTTCAAGAACGGCTTTGCTATCAGCAAACCCTGCTTCGGCGTTAATGTATTGCTCGGCTAAGGATTCTGGCTGTTGCTGCGGTTGTGTAAACAAGGTCTCAGCCAAGGGCTCTAGCCCTGCTTCTATCGCGATCTGCCCCTTAGTGCGACGCTTTGGCTTGTAGGGTAAATACAAGTCTTCTAGTTCGGTTTTGGCTTGGGTGCTCTTAATCGCGGCTGCTAGTTCAGGAGTTAACTTACCCTGTTCGGCAATGCTGGCCAAAATAACTTGGCGCCGGTCCTCTAAATCACGCAAGTAAGTTAAGCGTTGGGCTAAATTGCGCAACTGAGTGTCGTCTAGGCCACCGGTAGCCTCTTTACGATAACGGGCAATAAAAGGGACGGTAGCGCCATCATCTAATAGCGCGATAGCAGCTTGGATCTGCTGCGAGCCTACCGCTAATTCGGTCGCAATTTGCTGGGTAATCGAGCTCATGGTTTCTCTCGTTAGCTAAAAATTGGGGCCAAGTATATCAGTCTATAGAGGTGCTAGCATTCTCAAATTAAACCTCTTAAGATGCTTGCCATCAGCAGTTTGCCAAGCAAGGATTAGGCATTGAAGACAAATTTGATTACCCGTGCTGGGTTCACTAAATTAACCGATGAACTCAATTATTTGTGGCGCGAATACCGTCCTGAAATCACCCAGAAAGTAGCCTGGGCGGCAAGCCTTGGTGATCGCAGCGAAAATGCTGATTACAAAGAGAATAAGCGACTGTTGCGGCAAATCGACCGACGCGTACGATTTTTACGTAAACGACTCGAAGAAGTGCGTATAGTGGATTACTCGCCACAACAACAAGGCCGAGTCTTTTTTGGCGCCTGGGTGGTGATTGAAGATGAGAGTGGGCAACAGCGCCGGTTTCGTATCGTGGGGCCGGATGAGATCTATGGCCGCAACGATTACATCTCGATTGACTCACCGATGGCTCGCGCACTGTTGAAAAAACAAGTAGATGATGAGGTGACTGTGGCAACTCCCGCTGGCACTAAGTACTGGCTAGTACATACCATTGAGTATGAGTCATAGCCGCAGGGGTTGCGCTTCGACATGTTTGCTTACAAGCCAATTTTGGTAATTATGGTAGGCATCTTTTATAGTTCAGGTAAGTCATAATAAGAGCACTAAATAATGAGCCAAACTACTTTTAAAATACTGGTTGTAGATGACGATGCAAGGTTGCGCAGTTTGTTAGAGCGTTACCTGCAAGAACAAGGTTTTTATGTTCGTAGTGCGGCCGAGAGCGAGCAAATGAATCGGTTGCTAGAGCGTGAAAACTTTCACCTGATGGTGCTAGATTTGATGCTTCCCGGTGAAGATGGTCTAACTATTTGTAAGCGCTTACGCCAACAGAACAATGATATTCCCATTGTGATGCTCACCGCCAAAGGGGATGAAGTGGATCGTATCATCGGCCTTGAGCTTGGTGCGGATGACTACTTGGCGAAACCTTTTAATCCTCGTGAACTGCTGGCACGTATTCGGGCGGTGCTAAGACGCCGTGGTAATGAAATCCCCGGTGCTCCGGCGGCGCAAGATGAAGAAATCGTGTTTGGTGAGTTTCGGCTTAATTTGGGTACCCGTGAAATGTATCGAGGCGACGAGCAGATGCCACTAACAAGTGGCGAGTTTGCCGTACTCAAAGCCTTGGTGACTCATCCACGCCAGCCGATGTCACGGGATAAACTAATGAATCAGGCCCGAGGCAGAGATTACAGTGCGTTAGAGCGCAGTATTGATGTGCAGGTATCACGGTTGCGGCGGATGCTTGAAGTAGACCCTGCTAATCCGCGTTACATCCAGACTGTGTGGGGGCTAGGTTATGTGTTTGTGCCAGATGGTAAAGCACCGACAGCTGATAAATCTAAGTAATTAAGGTCACGATGCGCCTACTACCTCGCTCAGCTTTTGCTCGCACCGTTGCTTTGATTGCGGGGGTACTGCTGATTAACCAACTGGTATCGTATGTGATGGTTGGTTTGTATGTCGTCAAACCCAGTATGCAGCAAATCAGTAGCGTGGTGGCGCGCCAAGTGCAGGGCATCTTAGTGCTAGATACTTGGCTGCAACAGAGTGAACGGGCACGTGCTGAGCACCAACAGTTGGTCCAGGACTACACTGCCGCCACCGGGGTGTTGCCGCTGTCTGAGTTAGAAGCGGTGAAGCGAGGTTTGCAACAAACCTCTCGTTATAATTTTCTCTCCGCACAAATGTCAGAATTGCTGCAGGCCGATACCGAAGTTCGTATTTCACAGGGCGACGTGTATCGAGTGTGGATAAAAACGGCTGCGATTCCTGACTATTGGCTGGTGATAGATCTGGATAAGTTTGATGAAGCACGGTTTTCACCGTTACTCTTTTATCTAGGCCTGATTGGTTTGTTAAGCATATTCGGCGGCATGCTGTTTACAACGTGGCAAAACCGTCCGCTCAAGGCCTTAGAAGCAGCAGCTAAACGTATCGGCCGCGGCGAATACCCGGATCAACTCAAAGAAGCTGGCTCGACCGAGGTGGTGGCAGTAACTCGGGCTTTCAACCAAATGACCGAAGGGGTACGCCAACTTGAGCAAGACCGCGCCTTACTGATGGCAGGGGTATCTCATGATCTGCGGACACCACTCACACGGATTCGTTTGGCGACAGAGATGATGCCACCAGATGAAGATTATTTAGCTGAAAGTATCATTAATGATATTGATGATATGAACGCCATTATTGATCAATTTATTGATTATGTTCGCATTGATACTGTAGCCGATAACGAGCGTAATAATCTGAATTATTTAGTTGAAGAAGTGGTGGGCCATAGTCCCGAAAATTGGCACAGCAAGATCGAGGTGATTTACACCGAGGTACCCGATGTTGCAGTGCGTGCCATATCCATTAAACGGGTGCTGCAAAATTTACTCGAGAATGCTGAGCGTTATGGTAACGGACGAGTACTTATCGAAACGGGGTATGACCAAAGTCGGCAGCGAGTGTGGTTTAAGGTTTGTGACAATGGCCCGGGTATCCCTGCCAAGCAAGTAGCGAAAGTGATTCAGCCTTTTACTCAAGGTGACACGGCCCGCGCCGCTAAAGGTTCTGGGTTGGGGTTAGCGATTGTGAAACGAATTGTCGAACGCCACCAAGGCCGCGTGGTGTTTAGCACCAGTCAACGGCTTGGTGGATTATGCATCCGGGTTGAATTGCCGGCGGTGGTCTAGCTCTTAACGATTAATTTTTTACTCGGTTTAAGCCGTTAAGTGCTGCCACGCGATAGGCTTCAGCCATGGTTGGGTAGTTAAAGGTTGTGTTGACAAAGTACTCGATGGTATTGCCTTCACCTTGTTGCTCCATAATGGCTTGGCCGATGTGAATGATCTCAGCCGCGCGTTCGCCAAAGCAATGAATCCCTAACACTTGTTTGGTCTCGCGATGGAACAGAATTTTTAAGCTCCCTACCAACATATTAGAAATTTGCGCTCGAGCCAGGTGCTTAAATTGCGCACGGCCCACTTCATAGGGTACTTTTTGCGCAGTCAATTCTTCTTCAGTTTTGCCCACCGAGCTGATTTCGGGAATGGTGTAAATTCCGGTAGGAATATCACTGATCAAGCGCTGATCACAGTCACCAAAGAGCATGGCGGTGGCACAGATGCGCCCTTGATCATAGGCTGCACTTGCTAGCGACGGATAGCCGATAATATCCCCCACAGCATAGATGTTATCAACCGCAGTTTGATAGTGCTTATTTACTTCTAACTGACCCCGATGATTGGTGGTTAAACCCACTGTCTCAAGTTGTAACTGCTCAAAGTTACCAGAGCGGCCGTTGGCAAACAGCAGGCAATCAGCATCGATACGTTTACCAGACTGGGTGTACATAGTCACCCCATCTTCATGGCCGCGGATGCTTTGGTATTCTTCGTTATGACGGATCACCACGCCACTGTTGCGCAAGTGATAGCTTAACGCATCGGAGATCTCTGCATCTAGAAACGATAGCAGCCGTTCACGGGTGTTGATTAAATCTACTTTAACGCCTAACCCCCGAAAGATACTGGCATATTCACAACCAATCACCCCAGCACCATAAATAATGATGCTGCGTGGTTCATGTTTGAGTTGCAATACTGTGTCTGAGTCGTAGATGCGTTCGTGACTAAAATCGACATCCTGAGGGTGATAAGGGCGTGAACCGGTAGCAATCACAATCTGTTTGCAGCCAATGATTTCATAAGTACCATCGGCTTGGGTAATGCGCAGCTCGTGGGCTGATTCGAAGCTAGCCACCCCATGCAGCACAGTAACGTTATTGCGCTCGTAAAAACCGCTGCGTAAACGAATCTGCTTACCAATCACCCCTTGTGCATGGCGTAAAATTTCGGCGAAGGTTAGCCCGCGGTGAACTTTTTCGCCGGCAAACAAGGGCGTGCTGTTATATTCAATTAAGCGACTTACCGAATGCCGCAGTGCTTTTGATGGGATCGTGCCCCAGTGAGTGCAGCCACCACCAATCGAATCGTATTTTTCAATCACGGCAACGCGACGGCCATGTTTAGCTAATTGCATTGCTGCACCTTCGCCGCCGGGGCCCGTACCAATCACTACCGCATCAAACTGAATAGGGGGTGTCGCCATATGAATGCTCCTTGTGGGTTGTACCCATTTGCGCTTTATCGTTATAGTACCATTGTCGCGGAAAAAATAACGTCCGATGTGTCAAGCTAGTTAATGGAATCATCATGGCGCGCAAACAAGTTCCAGAAATTTTAACTCGTCAAGTTGTGGCGCAAAGTCGGTTACTCAAAATTGAGGCGGTCGATTTGCGTTTTAGTAATGGGGAAGAACGCCAATTTGAACGCATACCGGGTAGTGGTCGCGGTGCGGTGATGATAGTGCCGTTCTTGAAGGCCGACACCCTGATGTTGGTGCGCGAGTATGCGGCAGGCTTACACAATTATCAGTTGGGCTTTCCAAAAGGTTTAATCGACCCCGGCGAGTCACCTGAACAGGCCGCGAATCGCGAGCTTAAAGAAGAGATAGGATATGGCGCAAGAGAGCTGATTCCGCTGAAGAGTGTGACTATGGCGCCGCAGTTTTTTGCAGCCACCATGCATATTTTTGTGGCGCGAGATCTCTATCCCGAGCAGTTGCCAGGTGATGAGCCAGAACCGTTAGAACTGGTGCCTTGGTCAACCAATGACATCGATGCCTTGTTGGCCCAGCCTGATTTTACTGAAGCACGCAGCATAGCCGCGTTATTAATGACCTTGCGCGAGGGACACGCATGAAACGAGCCGATACGGATGTAGCAGAATTAGCTGAGTTGCTTGATGGTGCCTGTGTGGTAGCTCGCCAAGCCGGTGCCGTGGTGATGGATATCTACCAGAATCAAGCCTACGAAACTTATGCGAAGGATGATGAATCGCCGGTCACCAGCGCCGATTATGCTGCCAATCAGGTGATCATTGATGGCTTAACAGCCTTAGATAAGACCATTCCGATTTTATCGGAAGAGGGCTCACACCTGAGTTTGGACGAACGCCAGCAATGGTCACGCTATTGGTTAATTGACCCTATTGATGGCACGCAAGAATTTATCGCTGGTAGCGGCGATTTTGGGATTGTTATCGCACTGGTGGAGCAATCACAACCGGGGCAACATCAGCCGGTGCTTGGGGTGATTTATTGGCCGGCAACCGCAACCTTGTATTGCGCCCAGCGCGGGCAAGGAGCAGTGAAGATCTCGGCGGTGGGCACCGAACGCCTGCAAGTTCGCCAATTCAGCCAACCAGAGCAAGAAGCTATTACCATTGCTATGAGTCGCCGCCAGCCGCCAGCACGGGTGCTACAACGGATGAGTGCCGCGCGCAGCTACACCACAGTGGCCACCGGGAGTTGCTCTTTAAAAGCCTGTCTTGTGGCTGAAGGCAGCGCCGATTGCTTTTTGCGGGTGGGGCCAACCGGCGAGTGGGATACTGCCGCTGCAGAAGTTATTGTGGGTGAGGCTGGCGGTCGCATTGTCGATGAGTACTTTCAGCCCTTAAGCTACAACCGCGAAACTAGCTTAGGCAACCCAAACTTTATCGTGTTAGGTGATGCCAAGGTGCCATGGCAGCAAGTGTTTACTCACCACCTGGGTTAAATTCATCAGCGGCCATAATATTTACGGTTTCGTGCAGTTCAGACCAGACCAGCACCGCCTGTTTGTGCTCTAACTGCCGCCGTACATCCTCAACTTTGGCAGTGAGTGATTTTTCTTGCTCGCCATAATCAGTGCCTTCGCGCAGCACAAAGCTTTCGATCAGTGCGGTTAAAGTATCAGCATCAAGTTGTTGCCATGGGATCAGCATAAGATTTCCTTAGTTATCTTGTTCACTGGCTTGGTGGAGCGCCTCTTCTGCTTCCATCCAGGCTTCTTCGGCCGCTTGTAAGGCCTGTTGTTGTGCGGCCTGACGTTGTAGAAGCTCAGTCAGTTGAGCCTTGTTGGCGGCCTCATACAAACTATTATCAGCAAGCAACTGATTGATTTCGGCTAACACTGCACTTACTTGTTCGAGTTTCTGCTCAGCCTTGGTCACCTTATCCTTCAGCGGTTTGAGGGCTTGACGGCGCTCAGCGGCTTGGCGTTTTTCAGCTTTACGGTCGGCCTTACCGCTACTACCGTCGGTGGTATCAGCGTTGGCGCTACTGGCTTGCTGTTTGAGCCACTCGTGGTAGTTATCCAAATCACCCGCAAAAGGCTGCACCTGTTGATGAGCTACCAGATAAAACTCATCCACCGTGGTACGCAATAAATGACGGTCGTGGCTGACAATCACCATAGCGCCAACAAAGTCTTGTAAAGCAAACACTAAGGCTTCGCGCATCTGGCTATCTAAATGGTTGGTAGGTTCGTCCAATAGCAGCATATTCGGTTTTTGATAGACAATCAGAGCCAACACCAAGCGTGCTTTTTCACCGCCGGACATAGGCCCAACTGCTGCGGTTGCGGCATCACCGGAAAAGCCAAAACCACCGATAAAATCGCGTAGCTGCTGTTCGCTGGCGTTTGGATCTAAGCGCTGCAGATGTAAAAGTGCACTGGCTTGCAAATCAAGCAGTTCTAATTGGTGTTGCGCAAAATACCCAAGTCGCACTCCGGGGTTCAA
Organism: Pseudidiomarina fusca; assembly: GCF_032227045.1. NCBI lineage: Bacteria > Pseudomonadati > Pseudomonadota > Gammaproteobacteria > Alteromonadales > Idiomarinaceae > Pseudidiomarina > Pseudidiomarina fusca. The sequence continues at coordinate 19,159 of NZ_JANFPJ010000021.1, read as the reverse complement.
CTGCACCACGCCCACTTGCGGTTTGAGTTGCCCTGCTAGCAATTTGATTAATGTTGATTTACCCGCACCGTTGCGGCCGAGCAGACCGATGCGGCTCCCCGGCACTAAATTAAAGCTAATATCGGCTAGAATAGTTACCGCGGCATCACCTTCACCATAGCCCGCTTGCACTTGCTGCATGGTTAGTAAAGGGTTAGGTAATTGAGGCGGCTCTTTAAAGCTGAACTGAAAGCCACTCGCCGCACGTAGGGGGGCTCCTGCCTGTAAGCGCTCTAACGCTTTAATTCGGCTCTGGGCTTGCTTAGCTTTGCTGGCTTTGTAGCGAAACCTGTCAATGTAGCTCTGTAGATGCTTTTTCTGAGCTTGTTCTTTTTCAAACTGCGCTTGTTGTTGCGCTAGCTGTTCTGCTTGCTGGCGTTCAAAGCTACTATAATTGCCACTGTAACTGGTAGCGCGCTGGTGCTCGATATGAATGATTTGTCCGGCAATCGCATCCAAAAAGTCGCGGTCGTGGGAAATCACCATCAGCGTCCCCGGATACCGTTGCAGCCAATCTTCTAGCCAGAAAATGGCGTCAACATCGAGGTGGTTGGTTGGTTCATCAAGTAGCAGTAGGTCTGCGCGCGCAATCAAAGCTTGTGCCAAGTTAAGGCGCATGCGCCAGCCGCCGGAAAAAGCCTTCACCGGCAAATAAATCTGATCGGGTTGAAAGCCTAAACCGTTTAATAGAGCGGCAGCCCGTGCGTTGGCATCATAACCACCAATGGTAGCTAAGGCATCGTGTAAGGAGCCAATGGCATGACCGTCGTGGCGAGCTTCAGCATCAGCTAGTTGCTGTTGCAAGTGGCGCAGTTCAGTATCGCCATCTAGCACATACTCAAGGGCGGCTTGATCTAACGCTGGGGTTTCTTGTTTTACGCTAGCAATACGCCATGCCGGTGGCAATTCGCAACTGCCTTGTTCGGTTTGTAGCTCGCCCCGCAGCAAGGCAAATAGTGATGATTTACCCGTGCCGTTGCGCCCAACCAGGCCCACATGGTGCCCCGGAAAGACAGTAATATCGGCATTTTCTAACAATAACTTGCCACCGCGCATTAATGACATGGCGCGCATTTGTATCATAACGAGTTCCTGAACTTGGTGTTTGTGCTAGGTTTCTGCGACAATTATACCCGATACCATAAGAGGTGAATATGACTCGAACTAGGAAACGCTTTATTGCTGGGGCAGAATGCCCAGCATGCCAGGCCCAAGATACCCTGATGCTGACTATTGTAAATGAGCAAGAACAGGTGCAATGTGTGCAATGCGGGCATAAATTTGAGGAGCGTCAAGCAGCGGCACCGGCTCCTGCATCAGCGCAACAACCCGAAAAAGTGCCCGCGGGGCAGGTGATCGGGTTTTTTAAACCAGAATAGATTCAGAACTCGCTAGATGCGGGAGATAATAACAACAACAAGGGAGTGATTAGCATGATTGTAGATTGGGTATTATGGGGCCTGTGGGTCATTTTAGTGACGGTGATGGTACAGTGGTTTGTGGCCAGTCGCTTCAAAGCAGCAGCACCAGGAGCTGTACCAGGTAAAATCAGCGCAGAACTCAGCCATGACTCCTTTGTGTTCCGAGCTCATCGCACCTTTCAGAACTCCATCGAAAACGTTCCCTTTTTTGCCGCCGCCGTGTTACTCGCTATTTTGAGTGGAGTGCAGTCGCAGTGGTTCGTCGCTTGGGTGTGGCTCTATGCTATTATTCGCATCATTCACATGGTGTTGTATTATGCGATAGCAACCGAGAAAAACCCCAGCCCACGTAGTTATTTTTTCATTCTGGGCGTGGTGGCAAACATTGCAGTGTTAGTGCAAGCAGCGATGGTCTTGGCTGGGGCTTAACGAATAGAGGTAAATTATGGTTGAACGTCAATATCCAATTGGTACTCCGGGCCAGCCTTGGGGGCCCGCAGAGAAACTCGAATGGCAACAAGCCCAGCAGCTCAAGCGTTCTTATTTTGAGGACGTGGTACCCGCCATCAACGCTTTGCATGAACGTTTTGATGTAGAGCAATATGGCCTGCTTGAATATCCAGCCAATAACTACCCGTTGTTTGTAGTAAAGACCCGCGATTGGCAGTCAGACAAGCCTACCGTATTAATTACGGGCGGGGTGCATGGCTATGAGACCAGTGGTGTACATGGCGCTTTGCGGTTTTTAGAAACCCAAGCCGAGCATTACAGTCAGTGGTTTAATCTGGTTGTCGCACCTTGTCTAAGCCCGTGGGGTTACGAAACCATCAATCGTTGGAACCCCCATGCGATAGACCCTAACCGGTCCTTTAAAGCACCTAGCCCTGCGGCTGAATGTGCCAACATCATGGATTATCTAGGCCAACAGCAATGGCAATTTTTAGCTCATTTTGATCTGCACGAAACAACTGATACCGACAATAGCGAATTTCGTCCGGCGAAAGCCGCTCTTGATGGCACTGTTAATACCAACTGGAACATTCCGGATGGTTTTTATACGGTAGGTAACTCAGAAATTCCGACGCCAGAGTTTCAGCGCGCCATTATTGACTCCGTGCGCAAAGTAACTCATATCGCCCCAGCGGACGACGAAGGTAAAATCATTGGGGCGGAATTACAGCAAGCAGGTGTGATTCATTACGCTGGCCGTGAACTCGGATTGTGTATGGGCTTAACCGATGCACCTTATGTGACCACCACCGAGGTTTATCCTGATAGCGCTAATGCCACCCCAGAGCAATGCATCTTAGCTCAAGTGGCTGCGATCGTAGGTGGCTTGGACTATTTGCGTGACCAAGCCTAGAGGGGGAAACATGCAGCAGGTGGTTGAGGTTACCCAACGCTGGTTGTGGCAAGTGATTGTAAAGTACAACATTTGCCCGTTTGCCCGGCAAGAAATTGAAGCTCAACGCATTAACTATCAGGTGTGCAAAGCTACTGCGGTCGAGGATATCTTGGCGAGCGTGGTGGCTGAGTGTAAGTTTTTAGATGAGCATCCTGAAGTGGCCACAGCGCTGGTGATAGTGCCCGATGCTTTAGCCGATTTTAGCGATTATCTAGATACCTTAGACTTAGCTAATCAGTTATTGCGATTAGAAGGCTACGAAGGGGTGTTTCAGTTGGCTAGCTTTCATCCGGCCTACTGCTTCGCCGGTGAGCCTGAAGACGACCCTGCCAATTACACCAACCGTGCACCTTATCCTATCTTTCATATTTTGCGTGAAGACGAGCTGGCCGAGGCACTGGATAACTTTGATCAACCTGAACTGATCCCGGAGCGCAATATAGCTTTCGCACGGCGTAAAGGTGCCGCATTTTTTGAGCGTTTGCTGCATAAAATTAAAGCTGGCGAGCCTCCTGCCGATAATACCTAACATCTGTGACTAACTACTGAGCCGTATGAATTTATCAACTCTTATTGGCATGCTTTCGGGTATTGCTATCGTGGTGCTATCGGTGATGCTAACCGCAGCCGATGCTTGGTCCTTTATCAATCTACCAGGCTTAGCCATAGTGCTAGGCGGTACCTTTGCGGCCACCTTGTTGGCATACCCATTGCGTGATGTGGTGCGGGTGTTCAAGATTCTGTGGATTGTGCTGCGTAACGAAAAAATGTACGCCGAAGATGACCAGCGCGAATTGGTTGAGGTGGCACGACAGTTAGTGCAGGGACGCATTGCCAATGCTGAAGATCAATTAAACCAGGTACAAAACCCGTTTTTAAAAACCGGTTTACAGTTACTCATCGATCGCACGCCGACCGAGGATATCGCTGAGTTATTAGAGTGGCGAATTCTGCGGACCAAATTAAAAGAGCGCGCCGAAGCTCAGGTGTATCGCACCATGGCCACTTTTGCCCCCGCGTTTGGTATGTTGGGTACCTTGGTTGGTCTGGTTAACATGTTGCATGGCATGGGCCAGAGCAGCATGAGCGAGATTGGCGTAGACATGGCCTTTGCGCTATTAACCACGCTGTACGGGGTGGTCTTGGCAAACATGTTGTTCAAACCGATTGCGATTAAATTTGAGCGTCGTACTGAGAGCCGCGTGCAATTAATGAATATGATTTTAGAAGGCATCTTGCTGATTGCTCGTGGTCGCAGCCCAGCCTACATTCGTGAATATTTAGCCACCTTCTTCGCCCATGTAGAAGATGAGCTGGATATCAACGAGGCTAACGATATTGCCGCGAAAAATGGGCTCCATGAAGGTTTAGGCAAGGGTAAATCTGAGCGGCTATGAGCAACGAACCTACATTAAATGAGCTGATGGAACGTAGCGGCGGCCCCCAAGCCAAAGCTTCGGACGCAGCCGCCAACTTACATCGCGAACCTCATCGTGAGCATCGCGGTGCTTCAGCACGTTTATTCGGGCATGGAGTGGCGGCACTGCATGACCAGCCCGTTGATGAGGAAGACAGTTGGGTAACCACCTATATGGATTTGTTGACCCTGCTGCTGGTGTTGTTTGTTATTTTGCTTGCCAATGCTGACTTGTCTGGCTCGCCGAGCCCATCTGAGCAAGTATTGCAAGCCGCGGCTGGGCAGTCAGCAGGCTTAGCACTAACTGAAAGCGAATTGCAGGCGCAGTTTGCCAGTAGTGGTTTAGCCGATGGAGTAGAAGTAAGCACCTCGCCCGGTAAAGTTAATATTAAGCTTAAAGACAAGATTTTATTTCACAGCGGCGAAGCTGAATTTAATCAGCAGGCCGCCCAGGTGATGCAAACCCTAACTGAGGTGTTGAAGAAAAATCAGCTGTTTATCAGCGTTGAAGGGCATACGGATAACATCCCGATCAGTAATCAGCGGTTTCCTAGCAACTGGGAGTTATCTGCCGCGCGGGCTAGTGTGGTGGTACGCTTTTTAGCAGAGCAAGGCATAGCTCCAGAGCGGATGCGAGCTGTCGGCTATGCAGATAGTGCGCCGCTGCAGACTAATACTACCGCAGCTGGACGCAGCGAAAACCGTCGAGTTAACGTGGTACTAACCGAAGTTGAATAGCTCCAGCGCTGGGCCTTAAGCATCTCGCGGCATGCCTTTTTCTACCGCACGTACCAGCCTTAGCACTTGCTTTTCAACTTTGCCTAAACCTGCTTGTTGCCGCGCTAAGGCCCAATCAATATGCTCTTGAACCATAGCGCTAGCACTATCACGACGCTGCTGCAAGGCGTCGATAATAGCAGCATCGGCTGGCGCATTGCCTAAGGCCACCGCAATATTCCGCTGCCAACATTCATGGCCAATCCGCCGAATCGGCGAACCTTCAGTTTGTCGCAAAAAAGTGTCCTCATCCCAAGCCCACAATTGCAGTAGTTCAGGAGCATGCAAGTGCTGGCGCGGAGAAAAATCGGCTTCATCCGTTAGGTGGGCGTAGCGATTCCAGGGACAAATCAATTGGCAGTCGTCACAACCGTAGATGCGATTGCCAATCAGCGGCCGAAATTCTTCCGGAATACTTTGCTTGAGCTCAATGGTTAAATAAGAAATACAGCGGCGCGCATCTAACACGTAGGGTTCGACGATGGCCTGGGTAGGGCAAATGGTCATGCAGGCACTGCAGTTACCACATTTTTCGGCTACGGGTGAATCCATCGGTAGAGGTAAATTAACCAGCAGTTCACCCAAGAAAAACCAAGAGCCATGGGCTTCATCAAGCACTAAGGTATGTTTACCACGCCAGCCTAAACCTGCTTTGATAGCTAGTGGCTTCTCCATGATCGGAGCTGAATCCACAAAGGGGCGAAAATCTAGCTCAGCACATGCTGCTTGTATCTTATCGCCTAGTTGTTTCAGGCGTTTTCGCATTAATTTATGATAGTCGCGCCCAAGCGCATAACGACTAATGTAGCCTAAACGAGGATTTTTCAGGGTTTTAGCAAAGCCAGCTTCAGCCGGTAAATAATTCATTCGCACCGAAATCGCACGCACTGCACCGGGATGCAGTTGATCAGGTCGGGTGCGTAACTCTGCATGTCGCGCCATCCATTCCATATCACCATGCATACCCGCTGCCAGCCAACGTTCTAAGTGCTGCTGCTCAGTACTCAGGTCAACGTCGGTAATACCGACCTTCTGAAAGCCTAAGTCGCGGCCCCATTGTTTGATATCTGCAGCTAGTTGATGATAATCCATGAATGGTGTCGTACTCTTGTAGGTATGCCCGCGGTTGATGTTGGCTAACATAGCAAAATCTGGGCAAAAACGCACGATAGGGAGACTCATGGTGGCACAATTATCGCACTTGATATATCGCACCGAACAGGTTCGTAGTGGTGAGCAAGCAGCTGCCGCAGCGATTGGCTTGAGTATGGCGCAACTGATGCAAGCGGCTGCCCAAGCATGTCTGCAGGCCATCCAGGATCACTGCGCCGCACCAGCCAGGGTGGCGATTGTCTGTGGCCCCGGCAATAACGGTGGCGATGGTTGGGTGCTGGCACGACTGGCTCAAGCCGCGGGCTATCAGGTGACGGTTTATGCGGTGCCCCCAACCACCAAGCTAGCACAACAAGCACAGGCGGCGTGGCAGGCGGAGGGCGGTCGCTGGCAGAGTAGCATCGATAGCTTGCACGGCTATCAGATCCTTGTTGATGCTGTGCTTGGCAGTGGACTAAGTCGGCCTCTAACTGATTTTTACCTAGCTGCGGTGCAGGCTATCAATGCCGCAGCTAACACCGCCGCAGCTAACACCGCTTGGGTGTTGAGTGTGGACGTGCCAACCGGATTAAACAGTGATACCGGGCAACCGCAACCCATTGCGGTAACTGCAGCACACACCGTGACTATGGTAGCGATAAAAGCAGGACTGGTAACAGGTAAGGCCAAAGATTACGTAGGGCAGCTGAGCTTGGCCGAATTGGGCATCGGCGCAGCCTTTAGCAAGCAGCCGGCCATGGCTGAGCTGGTGCAGCCAGAGCTAGCGCAGCGCTGGTTGGCGAAACGAAAGCCTAGCTCGCACAAAGGTGACCATGGTCATCTTGTTTTGATTGCTGGCGGGCCTGGTATGAGTGGCGCGGCTATTTTGGCTGGGCGGGCAGCCTTACGCAGCGGTGCGGGTAAGGTCACTCTAGTTACGCATCCGCACACACTTGCTATTATTGCGCAAGCGCAGCCCGAACTTATGGTGCATGGCACCGATGAGAAGGGCCTTATCCCTTGGCTTGAACAAGCAAATGCTATTGTTATCGGGCCGGGATTAGGCCGCGATGCTTGGGCGCAACAGCAGCTACAGCAGTTGTTAGATTGGCACTTGAAGCTTATAGGGCCGCTACCGCCGGTGGTTGCCGATGCCGACGCCCTTAATCTACTAGCGCAGTTGCAGCAGGGCGAGACGCCACCCCATTTACGGCAGTGGGTATTAACTCCGCATCCCGCAGAGGCGGGTCGCTTGTTACGGTCTGTGATGAGCACTCGGTTTGCGGATGAGAATATGACGGCCGTGGTGGAAGCGGATCGATACGAAGCGTTAACGCAATTAGTCACGAACTTTAACGCCGAGGTGCTACTCAAAGGAGCAGGAACCTTAATTGCCGGGCCAGCACACCAAATCGAGCGCATCTTAGTGTGTGAGCGTGGGAGCCCAGCCTTAGCGACAGCCGGCTCGGGCGATGTGCTCAGTGGCCTCTTAGGGGCCTTGCTAGCGCAGCATCGGCAACCTTCAGCTGCAGCTTTGCACGAGCTAGTAGCAACCGCAGTTTGGGTGCATGCCGTAGCTGGCGAAAATGCTGCGCAAGCCGGAGAACGTGGTACTATAGCAAGCGATATTGTGAATGAACTCAGAGCCTTGGTGAACCCTTGATGACAACCATTATTCGTAGCGCAGCCACCGAAGCAGAGCTGCTGCAAATAGCGCAACAATTAGCTCGTAACACCACTAAGCTATTACAACAGGCGGGGCCTGCTGCAACTGCCTTTACTTGTTATTTGTACGGTGATCTAGGTGCAGGTAAAACCACTTTTAGCCGTGGTTTTATCCAGACCTTGGGCCACCAAGGTGCGGTAAAAAGCCCTACTTACACCTTGGTAGAGACCTATGAGTTGAGTCCTTGGACCATTCATCACTTTGATTTGTATCGGCTTGCTGATCCAGAAGAACTTGAATTCATGGGCATCCGCGATTACCTTGGAGACCATCAGATTATTTTAGCCGAATGGCCGCAGCGAGGGACAGGGTACTTACCCGAAGCTGATATAACGATAACCATAGACTATGCCCAACCGGGTCGAACTATGACGATACATGCGCTAACAACACGAGGTCGAGCGGTTCTCGAAACACTTTAATGCCCTATTGGATACGCGTTTTTATTAGTTGCAGTTTGCTGCTGTTCAGTACCACCAGTTTCTCGGTGCAAGTTAACAGCATCAACAATGTACGAATGTGGCCTGCGCCTGATAATACGCGGGTCGTTTTTGATCTGTCTGCAACTCCTGATTTTAGTTATTTTACCTTGTATCAACAAACACCCTATCGGCTGGTGATTGATTTTAACCAAACCGCTCTCAAGGTTGACTTAGCCAAAGTGGAAAATAGCTCACTGTTGATTAAGAAAATTCGTACCAGTACCCCCAAGAACAAGCAATCCACTCGTGTTGTGATTGAGCTCAACGACAAGATTGAATTTGAGATTTTTCCGGTGCGGGCCAACGAGCAATATGGCGAGCGCTTAGTAATCGATTTAAAAGGGCGATCGATTGAGCGCAAAAATACCCCGTTACGTGCCGATGAATTACAAGAAAGAAAAGTGACCATTGCCATCGATGCTGGGCATGGTGGCGATGATCCCGGTTCGATTGGGCCATCGGGAGCCTACGAAAAAGATATTGTGTTGAAAATATCGAAAGCACTAGCGGATATGATCAACCAAGATCCAGCCATGCAAGCCTATTTGATTCGCAGTGGTGATTATTATGTGGGGCTTAAAGCGCGCGCCCGTAAAGCTCAAGAAATTGAAGCCGATTTGTTGGTATCCATTCATGCGGATGCTTTTACCTCACCGAAACCCCGTGGCGGGTCGGTGTGGGTGCTGTCCTCACGTCGCGCTACCACTGAAATGGGGCGTATGTTAGAGGATAAAGAGCGGCTGTCTGATGTGCTTGGAGGCATCGATTTGCGGGTAGAGTCTGACGATACCCACGGTTATTTAAACAAGGCCCTCATTGATATGACCATGGGCCATGCCATGAGTGCCGGTTTTGAAGTAGCCGAAGATGTCATCAAGCATATGGATGGCATTGCCATTATGCACAAAGACAAACCGCAACATGCCAGTTTTGCCGTGCTTACGTCAGGAAAACCCTCGATTTTGGTGGAAACCGGTTTTATCTCAAATCCACAAGAAGAACAGCAACTGTTAAGCAACGCCTATCAGCAGCGGATGGCGCGCGCCATTTATCAAGGGGTGCGCGATTACTTTACTCGGCGTCCGCCCGATGGCTCGTCGTTTGTATCAAGCCGTGCGGCGCAACATGTGGTAAAATCTGGTGAGTCGTTATCGGTAATTGCACAGCGCTACAATACAACCGTCAAAGCATTGAAAACACGGAACAACCTAACCAGTAATGTACTGCAAGTAGGGCAAGTGCTAGACATCCCATAACACCCTGATTTATTTCGCACTCATCAGCTACGAGCACGCTAGTTATGCCGATTCAATTATTGCCGATCAGTTTAGCCAACCAAATTGCCGCCGGCGAGGTGATCGAGCGTCCCGCGTCGGTAGTGAAAGAGCTGGTGGAAAACTGTCTAGATGCAGGTGCCAGCCATATTGTCATTGATATTGAGCAAGGTGGTCGACGGCGTATTCGTATTCGCGATGATGGTACTGGTATTGTCAAAGCTGAATTAGGTTTAGCCCTTAGTCGACATGCCACCAGTAAAATCAGCAGTCTCAACGACCTCGAAGCGATTCAAAGCTTAGGCTTTAGAGGCGAAGCCTTAGCCAGTATTAGTTCAGTGTCACGGTTAACCCTGACCTCAAAGCCAGCGCAGCAAGCCGAAGCTTGGCAGGCTTGGGTAGAAGGGCGTGATATGCAGGCTGAAATCGCCCCAGCAAGTCACCCGGATGGGACTACCGTTGATGTGCAAGATTTGTTTTTTAACACACCGGCGCGGCGCAAATTTTTGCGTACTGACAAAACTGAATTTGCCCATATCGACGAGGTCGTACGGCGTATTGCACTGGCTCGTTTTGGGGTGCGTTTTAGCCTGAACCATAACGATAAACCGGTGCGTAACTACCCTGCGGTATCGGCGCAACAAGATGCATTACAACGCATCAGCCAAGTGTGTGGTCGGCAATTTACCGATCCAGCCTTAGCGGTGGAACATGCTAGTGGTCCAGTGCGCCTATGGGGTTGGGTCGCAGCGCCAGAAGAATGTCGCCATCAGGCAGATATTCAGTACTTTTATGTTAACGGTCGGATGATGAAAGATCGCTTGCTGGCGCATGCGGTGCGACAAGCTTACGGTGAAGCTAGCGGGTTAGCGGACCCCAGTAGCGATAGCATGGGGCAACATCGAGTCCCCACGTTTGTGTTGTATCTAGAATTACCGCCCCAAGACGTGGATGTGAATGTGCATCCGGCCAAGCATGAAGTGCGCTTTCATCAAGCGCGGCAGATTCATGACTTTGTGTTAGCAGCTGTACGCAGTGCCTTGCAACAAGCTCCAAGCAACGCCCGCAGCGATGCTACGGCAGCGCCTCATGGTGCCGGCGCAGCGGATGCCAGCAAGGTTGTGACAGCGCCACCACAGCATGGTTATCAGCCGGCCAGCAGTCAGCTCAGTCAGCAGGTGCAGGAGTTACAACCACGTCATAGTCAGCTGTTTCCGCAGCGCGCTCAAGCCCACCCAAGTTTGGCTCAGTTGCAGCAAGTGGCTGCTCCCAGTCAGCCTGAGTCAGCTGTCACCGGACCTAAATTACTGTCAGTTATACAGCAACGTTTTGCCCTATTGCAGCAGGTTGAATTGGGTTCTCAGCAGCACCTGCTGGCGCTGTTAGATTTAGCTGCAGTACAGCAGCATGTGCTGAGCAAACAATTGCAGCAACAATGGCAATTAGGGTTAGCTGGGCAACCCCTGTTGATACCGTTGCAATTACAGGATGCGCCCTTGATCGCAGCATTACGGGCTGTTCCCGCTGAACAGTTGGCGCGCTTAGGGGTCCGTTGTGAGTTTGGCCGCAATCGGGTCACCTTGTTAGAAGTGCCATCCATGCTGCGGCAAACCAACCTCACAGTTACCTTAGCGGAACTGGTTAAGCAGTTGGACAGCCCACAGTTATTCCGTTGGCTGGCCCAGTTCCAGGTGTTGTCCCAGTTCAATTTAAGCCAAGCTGAACACTGGTTACAGCAGTGGCTACAAGATCCGATTGCTGACTATTTGTATGCTCTTTCATTACCACCTGAAGTTAGCAGTACGGCCACAGCTAAGGAAACTTGATGACCACTTTTACCAATAAAGTCATTTGCCTTTACGGGCCCACGGCAGCCGGCAAAACGGGCTTAGCTATTGCGCTAACACAGGCGTTACCCTGCGATATTATCTCGGTGGATTCTGCCCTGATCTATCGCGGTATGGATATCGGAACCGCGAAGCCAAGTGCCGCTGAACAAGTGCAAGCACCGCATCGATTGATTGACATCTGTGACCCTAGCGAAAGCTATTCAGCGGCACAATTTGCAGCCGATGCACGCGAAGAAATAGAAGCCATTTTGGCGCGTGGCCGGATTCCATTGCTGGTAGGCGGTACCATGTTGTATTTCAAAGCCTTGCTAGAAGGCATGTCCGATTTACCTGAAGCAGACCCGGCCATTCGCCAGCAGCTACTTGAACAGGTAGCCAGCACGGGTACCCATGCTCTACATCAGCGCCTAGAACAGATAGACCCGGTGAGTGCGGCACGGATTCATCCGCATGATCCACAGCGCTTAGTAAGGGCCCTGGAAGTCTATTTAAGCAGTGGACAAACACTTACTGAACTTACTACCCAGCGCACTGGAGCATTACCCTATCCGGTACTGCAATTAGCCGTGGCGCCCCATGATCGCAGCGTCTTGCACGAGCGTATTAAAGTAAGATTTTTACAAATGTTGGAACAAGATTTTCTCGCCGAGGTCGAACAATTAAGACAGCGGTCCGATTTGCATCTCGATTTACCTGCGTTACGCTGTGTGGGGTATCGTCAGGCTTGGCAGTATTTAGCTGGCGAGTGCAGTTATGACGAGATGGTCGAGCGCGGCATCGCCGCCACTCGGCAATTAGCCAAGCGGCAGTTAACTTGGCTGCGCAAATGGCCCGGGGTGCATTGGTTAGATACGGATGCGGATGATTTAGCGGCCCAAGCGATTGCTTACTGCCAGCAACAGCCAGGCGAAGTATTCGCTGAGTTGCTTTAGCGATAGCTGCAATCGAACAAACTATCGTTCAATTGCTCCTTGAAAAGCTTAAACTAATCCCTATATTCAGTATTAACTGAAATAAAATGGTTCTGAGTTACACTATTTAAAAAAATTGTCTATATTTTAAGTGGCTGGCACGTTTTAGCGCAGTAGTATGTTGCTAGGCACTCACAATAACAAAAAAAAAGGACGCACTATTATGGCCAAGGGGCAAACTCTACAAGACCCTTTTTTGAATGCACTGCGCCGCGAGCGTGTGCCGGTTTCGATTTACTTAGTAAATGGAATTAAACTACAAGGACAAATTGAGTCTTTTGATCAATTTGTTATTTTGCTGAAAAACACAGTCAGCCAGATGGTATATAAGCACGCCATTTCAACAGTGGTGCCAGCGCGCATTCCACAGAATTATCTGCCCATGGCAGAAGGCTCTGAAGAAGCGATCGATTAATTGATGTTAGGGGAGCAGTGATAGCTTGTTTGATAGGTTTGAAAGTGGTGAACAGGCTGTCCTGGTACACGTTGATTTTCCTGCAGAAATTGATCGTGAAGATCTCTCTGAGCTGAAGTTATTAGTGTCATCCGCCGGGGTTGAAACCCTCGGTGTGGTGACTGCTTCGCGTAGCGCACCCAGTTCTAAGTATTTTGTTGGTTCGGGTAAAGCGGAAGAAATTGCCGATCAGGTGCGCTTGCTCGATGCTAACATCGTCATTTTTAACCACAGCCTTACACCTACCCAAGAACGTAACTTAGAAAAGTTGTGTCAATGTCGTGTGCTCGACCGCACCGGCTTGATTCTTGATATCTTTGCCCAGCGCGCCCGCACTCACGAAGGTAAGCTGCAAGTAGAACTAGCGCAATTACGTCATATCCAAACACGATTGGTACGCGGCTGGACTCACTTAGAACGGCAAAAAGGCGGGATTGGTTTGCGTGGCCCAGGTGAAACCCAGCTAGAAACGGACCGTCGCTTAATTCGTGGCCGTATCAAAAACATTTTGGGGCGCTTAGACAAAGTTCAGAAGCAGCGCGAGCAAGGTCGTCGCGCACGCCAACGCGCTGAGATTCCGACGGTATCTTTAGTGGGATACACCAACGCCGGTAAATCTACCCTCTTTAATAAGATTACTGAAGCCGGGGTGTATGCGGCCGACCAGCTCTTTGCCACCCTCGACCCAACCTTGCGCAAGCTTGAACTAACCGATGTGGGGCCTATTATTTTGGCCGACACGGTAGGTTTTATAAGGCATTTGCCCCATGAGCTCGTGGCTGCCTTTAAAGCGACACTACAAGAAACCCAAGAAGCGGATTTACTCTTACACGTGATTGATGTGGCCGATGACCGTCAACAAGACAACATCCATCAAGTTGAAGAAGTACTGGCCGAAATTGGTGCCGACGAAATTCCGCAATTGTTGATTTGTAATAAGATCGATCAGCTTGATGATGGAGTAGCGCGCATTGATACTGATGATCAAGGCATGCCAATCCGCGTATGGCTTTCAGCTCAGAGTGGGGCCGGAATAGATTTGTTACAACAAGCCTTGGTGCAACGCTTGCGTCCACAGATGGTTGACGTATCCTTACGAATTCCACCCTCGATGGGTAAATTACGTGGTAAGCTGTATGCACTTAAGAGTGTCACCGCAGAAACGACTGCGGACGATGGACAATTTTCAATGCAGGTACGTATGTCTCAAGTAGATTGGCGTAGATTGTGTAAGCAGGTCGCCGAAGAATATGGCGATAACCTGCAAGGCTTTGTAGAATAACTAACGAATACAATTAAACAGCAACCCAGAGTTGGAGTAATCAATGGCCTGGAATCAACCGGGAAACGGTAATAACAATGACCGTGATCCATGGAAACAACAAGGCGGCCGCGAACAAGGTCCGCCAGATTTAGATGAAGCAGTGCGTAACCTCCTAGGCAAACTTGGCCTAGGTGGTAAGAAAGGTGGCAACAATCAAAATCGAAGCGGTGGCGGTTTATCCGGCAAGGGCTTTGGTGTGATTGCGATTATCGCCCTATTAGTTTGGTTTTTGGCGGGTATTTATACGGTCAAAGAAGCCGAACGTGGGGTGGTGCTGCGCTTCGGTCAATACCACAACTTAGTAGAGTCAGGTTTGCATTGGCGCCCAATATTCATTGATAGCGTACAAACCGTTGACGTGAGCAATGTGCGACAGTTCCAGTCAGAAGGTTTCATGCTGACTCAAGACGAGAACGTGGTGCATGTTGAGCTAGACGTACAGTATCGCATCATCAATCCGCGCGATTATCTCTACGCAGTAGAGAACGCCGACCGCAGTCTTGCCCAAGCGACAGACAGTGCCTTGCGTTACGTGGTGGGTCACACCACCATGGATGAAGTACTAACAGTAGGACGTGAAAGTGTTCGTGCTGACACGTTAGAATTGTTAGACAACATCATTGCACCTTATCTGTTAGGGATTCAAATTGTTGATGTGAACTTGTTGCCTGCGCGTCCGCCAGAAGCTGTGAAAGACGCTTTTGATGACGCTATTGCGGCACAAGAAGACGAACAGCGCTTTATTCGTGAAGCTGAAGCTTACGCCCGACAAATTGAGCCGTTAGCTCGTGGTCAAGTACGTCGAGTGCTGCAAGAAGCGCAAGCTTATCGCGAGCAGACCGTACTGAAAGCGCAAGGTGAGGTAGCACGTTTTAAAGAATTGCTGCCACAATACAAAGCTGCTCCAGTTGTTACACGTGAACGTTTGTACTTAGAAACGTTAGAAGCTATCTATGCCAACACCAGCAAAGTGATGGTGGATGTTGAAGGTAGCAATAACATGATGTACTTGCCGTTAGATAAAATTTTAGAACAGCAGCAACGCAGCCGTTCTGAAGCGCAAAGCCAAGAGCGTGCGCCACAGCAAGGGATTAATTCAACGAACCCAAGTTCGCAGAATAACAACCCTGCAAGCACTAACAGCAATACCACACGTAGTAGCGACCGCTTCAACAGTGGCCGGGGGTAAACGATGAAAAACTTAGTAGCCATTTTAGTTATAGTCGCCTTAGCCCTTGGGGTTTCTTCACTCTTTGTAGTGAAAGAAGGCGAACGCGCCATTGTGGTGCAATTTGGTAAGGTACAACGTGACGCAAATACTGGCGAAGCCGTCGTATTTGAGCCGGGCTTACACTTTAAGCTGCCTTTTATTGAGCAGGTTAAGCGCTTAGATGCGCGTTTTAAGACCCTTGATGGTGACCCCGATCGCTTTGTAACCAGCGAGAAGAAAGATTTGATTGTAGATACTTATGTAAAGTGGCGCATCTCTGATTTTGCAACTTACTATTTATCGACCAATGGTGGTAACCAAGCTCAAGCCGAAGCCTTGTTAACCCGTCGGGTGAACAGCGGTTTACGGGCTGAATTTGGTAGCCGTACCATTAAAGAAATCGTGTCGGGTGAACGTGATAACTTAATGCGTGAAGCTCTTATTCGTGGTGCTGATAGCGCTCAAGAGCTGGGTATTGAGGTGATTGACGTGCGCGTAATGCAAATCAACTTGCCGACCGAAGTTAGCCAGTCGATTTACCAACGGATGCGTGCAGAGCGTCAAGCAGTAGCTATGGAACACCGCTCTGAAGGTCGTGAACAAGCTGAATTCATCCGCGCTGATGTAGATGCTCGAGTAGCCGTAATGTTAGCTGATGCTGAGCGTGAGTCACGTGAACTGCGTGGCCAAGGTGATGCTGAAGCTGCGGGTATCTATGCTGAAGTGTACACTCAAGACTCAGAGTTCTTCTCGTTCTTGCGCAGCTTGCAGGCGTATCAGAAGAGTTTTGAAAGTGGCAATGATGTGTTAGTGCTTGAACCAGACAGCGACTTCTTCAAGTATTTGAAAGACGCTACCGGTGGTAAAAAATAGCTGTTAGCTAAGCTTTTGAAACCTATCAAAACCCGCGGTTGTCCCGCGGGTTTTTTGTAGGTAAGCTGCTGGTCATCGCTCGACTACTTTGCTGAGAATTTCTGATATGTCTTACAAGCAGTATTACCAAGGTTTCTTTCAACGCCATCCGGATAGCTTACACTGCGCGCCCCATAGTCATCACTATTGGCCCGATGTGACGCGTGCTGCGCAACTCCAGTATTGGGATGATACCGCTCAAGGGGTCGACCATAAGTGGAACCAGATTTTTGGTGAACGTGTACCCGCCGTACAAACCTTGCTAGCTGAGCTGTTGCAGCATCCTCATCCAGAGCAATTTGTGTTCGCCAGTAACACCCACGAACTGCTGTACCGAGTGATGAGTTGTTTTGACCTGAGCCAACCCGTTTCGATTTTGACCACAGATAGCGAGTTTCACAGTTTTTCTCGCCAATTACGGCGGCTACAAGAGCGTAGTAACTTAACCGTGACTGTGGTTGCCACAGAACCCTTTGCTAGCTTCCCACAACGCTGGTTAGAGGCAGTCGCAGCACAGGCCTATACGCTTATTTTTACCAGCCAAGTCTTCTATAACTCAGGTGTGGTTGGCCCAGACTTAAATCATTGGGTGCCTCAAGCTGATCCTGCCAGTACTATCGTGGTCGATGGCTATCATGGTTGCGGTGCCATACCAACCAACTTAAGTGCCGTGGCGGACCGGATTTTTTACTTGGCTGGCGCATACAAATATCTGCAAGCGGGCGAGGGCTGTTGTTTTATGGCCGTGCCTAAGGGCTGCCAGTTACGCCCAGAGTACACTGGTTGGTTCGCTGATTTCGCGAACTTAGCCAAGCCCCAACAGGGCGAGGTGCAATATGCTGACGATGGCTTGCGTTTCGCCGGCTCCACGATGGATTTTAGCGCCCTCTACCGGCTTGAAAGTGTGCTGCAATGGTGGCAGCAAGAACAGTTAAGCGTAGACCACATGCATGGTTATGTGCAGCAATTGCAGCAGGGTTTTTTGGCCGTACTAGATGAAGTAGGGCACCCCCTAGTTAACCGCCAACGTTTATTAGTTAACTCGTTGGCGCAGCATGGGCATTTCTTTACCTTTTGTTTGGATAATCCAGACCAAGTGCAGCAACTTGCTGAAAAGCTAGCCAAAGCTGGTATCGAAACCGATTACCGGGGCAACCGACTAAGGTTTGGCTTTGCGCTTTACCATGATGTGGCCGACTATCAACGCTTAAAAAAGGCGTTAAGCAGCCACTGATCGGGCTACCTTGTAAGGGCAATTCCTGTTAAAATCAGCGCCTGTTTTTTCAACACCTGTTTTTCTAACAGTAACAGCTGGTATCTAACTCATGGGTAAAAACGTCGTAATTCTTGGTACGCAATGGGGTGATGAGGGTAAAGGTAAGATTGTCGACCTACTCACCGATAAAGCATCGTTAGTGGTTCGCTATCAAGGCGGTCATAATGCTGGTCACACCCTGGTCATCGATGGTGAAAAAACCGTCTTACACCTGATCCCATCAGGTATTTTGCGTAGCAACGTTAAATGTATTATCGGTAACGGTGTCGTACTTTCACCAGAAGCCTTGATGGAAGAGATTGCGATGTTAGAAAAGCGTGGCGTACCCGTACGCGACCGCTTACTCATCAGTGAAGCTTGCCCATTGATTTTGCCGTATCACATTGCCCTAGACCAAGCTCGTGAAAAAGCTCGCGGTAACAAAGCTATCGGTACTACCGGTCGCGGCATTGGCCCAGCCTACGAAGATAAAGTAGCGCGTCGAGGCCTGCGCGTAGGCGATTTATTTAACCCAGAGCGGTTTGAAGAGAAATTACGCGAAGTGGTCGAGTTCCATAACTTTACCTTAGTGAACTACTACAAAGTCGACGCCGTTGATGCCGACCAGGTATTAGCTTATTGCCACGAAGTTGCCAAGCAACTGAAAGATATGATCGCTGACATTCCATCGTTGTTAGATGAAACCCGTAAAGCTGGCCAGCACATCATGTTTGAGGGGGCTCAAGGCACCTTATTAGACATCGACCATGGAACCTACCCTTATGTCACCTCATCAAATACGACCGCTGGTGGTGTCTCGACGGGTGCCGGTTTTGGTCCGCGTTATATTGATTACGTGTTGGGTATTGTTAAAGCCTACACCACCCGAGTGGGTAGTGGTCCTTTCCCAACGGAGTTAGATTGTGCAGTTGGTGAACATTTAGGTGTTAAAGGCCATGAATTTGGCGCCACCACGGGGCGTAAACGTCGTACCGGTTGGTTTGACGCAGTAGCCGCACGTCGGGCAGTACAAATCAACTCAGTGAGCGGTTTTTGCTTAACCAAGCTCGATGTCTTGGACGGCCTAGAAGAATTGAAGATCTGTGTGGGTTATAAATTACCTAACGGCGACATCACTGAGTATCCGCCGATGGCCGCTGAAGATTATGATCACGTAGAACCTATTTACGAGACCATGCCAGGTTGGCAAGATAGCACTGTTGGCATTACCGAACACAAAGATTTGCCAACGGCAGCACTTGCATATATTAAACGAATCGAGGTTTTAACCGGTGTTCCAGTGGATATTATTTCAACAGGACCAGACCGTGCAGAAACCATTATTTTGCGTCATCCGTTCGCTATTTAACCAAACGAACGCAGAAAAGGAAAAAAAATAGCATTTTCTATTGCATCATCAAAATCGATACAATAGAATGCGCTCCACCTAACCGGGGTGCCGGCATAGCTCAGCTGGTAGAGCAACTGACTTGTAATCAGTAGGTCGGGAGTTCGACTCTCTCTGCCGGCACCAACTCAAAATTAGGTTC
>NZ_JANFPJ010000020.1:0-557 GCF_032227045.1 Pseudidiomarina fusca | reverse complement strand
GCTCAGCTGGTAGAGCAACTGACTTGTAATCAGTAGGTCGGGAGTTCGACTCTCTCTGCCGGCACCAACTCAAAATTAGGTTCGGAGGGGTTCCCGAGCGGTCAAAGGGATCAGACTGTAAATCTGACGGCTCAGCCTTCGCAGGTTCGAATCCTGCCCCCTCCACCAATTTCTGCATTAGTTGTTGAATGCGGTGAGTTCAGAGTGGTTTGAGGTGGCCCGATTCAAGGCATGCGGGTATCGTATAATGGCTATTACCTCAGCCTTCCAAGCTGATGATGTGGGTTCGATTCCCACTACCCGCTCCAAATAATCTGAAAGTGCTGATATAGCTCAGTTGGTAGAGCGCACCCTTGGTAAGGGTGAGGTCGGCGGTTCAAATCCGCCTATCAGCACCATTTTCACCGGCCAAACTCTTCCCTTATCTCATCAAATTCGGCATAATCTGCCCGGTTTTGTTTAATTTCAAAAATGTTGGTGTTTAATCCACCGTACGTTGTCCAAAAGAGGCTGTCATGGCAAAAGAAAAATTTGAACGTTCCAAACCGCACGTTAAC